>NZ_JBIUCF010000035.1:0-149511 GCF_044593615.1 Nonomuraea sp. NPDC051941 | reverse complement strand
CCGCTCCGTGGACCGCCTGCACCGCCGGGCCGCCCACCCCTCCCCCAACCGCGCGCCCCCCCGGCACACCCCGCCCGCTGGGGTGGGGGGGGCCCCCCGCGGGGCGCCCACGCCTCCAGCCGTGCCCGCCCGGGGTGTGGACTACTTGTGCACCTCGGACAGCCGGACGACGTGGATGTCGGTGTCGTCGGAGACGCCCGCCTCCTCCAGGGGCTTCTTCTCCTCCTCGCTCTCGTCCACGATGACCCGCACGTCCTCCTGCGGCGAGACCGGGGACGCGACCGCGTCGGGGATCAGCGGCCCGGCCGCCGACTCGGTGCGCATGAGGTCGCCGAGCACGGAGCTGATCTCGGTCAGCCGCCGCACGACCTCCGAGTGCGTGTTGGTCAGATAGTCGACCCGCCGCCCCGTCTGCTCGTCGAGCGCGGCGGTGCGCTGCTGCGCGGAGGCCAGCATCGACTCCGAATCGTTCCGCGCGCCCGTCACCAGCTGCTCGGCCTGCGCGTTGGCGGCCTGCATGATCTGCTCCGACTCCGACTGGGCGGCCGTGACCAGCCGCTCGGACTCGGCGCGCGACTCGCGCAGCAGGTCCTCGGCCTCGGTGCGGGCCGCCGCGAGCTGCTCCTCCGCGTCCGAACCCGCCTGGGCCAGCATCCGCTCCGCCGCCTGAGTGGCCTCGTTCACGCGCCGCTCCGCCTCCGCCTGGGCAGAGGTGAGGATCTTGTCGGCGGTCTCGCGGGACGACGTCTGCAGCCGGTCGGCCTCCGACTTGGCCGCGTCGCGCACGCTGGCGGCCTCGGCCTCGGCGTCCTCCCGCTTGGCCGCGGCCTCCTCCTCGCCGAGCCGGAGGATCTGGGCGAGTCTCGGGCTGAGGTCGTCGTAGCTCTGCGGCGCCTCGACCATGCGCCGCCTGGCCTCCGCGAGCTCGATGCGGCCCTGCTCTGCCTGGTCGATGGCCCGGGCCAGCCGCTCTTCCAGATCCCTTACCTGGTTACGGGTACGGATCATGAAGTCGTGAACCTGACGGCGGTTGTAGCCGCGCATCACGACCTCGAAGGTGTCCTCTTGCATCAGATCGGGAATGCTCTCGTGCTGGTTCATCATGGGGGTACCTAAGGGTGGTTTGCGTGAGGCGGGGGAAAATTGCGGGTTGTGAGGGTCTGACAACGAGACGTCAGGAAACGACTTTCCTGCCATCTGCCCACGTCCGCAACCGGAACGCCACAGCCGGACGGGGAATTACGATGGCTCGGATGTACATCGCATCTTTGGATAACGGGGCAGTCCCGGACATACACCCTGAAGCCTTCATAGCCCCCGGCGCCGTCGTGGTCGGCAGCGTGCGGGTGGGCCGGGCGTCCAGCATCTGGTACGGCTCCGTTCTCCGGGGGGACGACGAGCGGATCGAGATCGGCGAGGAGTGCAACGTACAGGATCTGAGCTGCTTGCACGCCGATCCCGGCGAGCCGGCGATCCTGGAGGATCGGGTCAGCCTGGGCCACAAGGCCATGGTCCACGGCGCCCATGTGGAGACCGGCGCGCTGATCGGCATCGGCGCGATCGTGCTGGGCGGCGCCCGCATCGGTGCGGGCACCCTGGTGGCCGCCGGTGCGCTCGTCGGACCGGGCAAGAAGATCCCGTCCGGCGTGCTGGTGGCCGGTGTTCCCGGAAAAATCGTACGCGAACTCACCGACGACGACCGGGCGTCCTTCGCCCGCACGCCGGACAACTACATGGCCAAGGCGCTCAGGCACCGGCAGGCGTCATCGCTTTGATCAGGACTTCGTCCGACACCGAGGCGGTGTTGAGCGCGTCCGCGTACTCGGGCAGCTCAGGGCGTAAAAAACGGACGAAGTCGACGGTCATCTTCAGATCGGGCACGCCCTTGACCTGCTTGGCGTTGGCCTTGGTCGCGTCCTTCTTGAGCAGGTTGTAGCTGTCCCAGTCGGTGTAGGCGGTGATGCCCCACTGGAGCACGTCGGGGAGGTTGGACGGCCAGCGCCGGCCGACCTTCCACTTGCCGCCGTCCTCTCGGTAGAGCGCGACGAAGACGCGGCCCACCCGGCCGAGCGCCAGGTCCACCCAGCCTGTCTTGACGGCCAGCTCCTGAGGTTTGGAGCTGCCGTCCTGGGTGTACTTCACCTCGACCTGGCCGCTCTGGTCGGCCGTGCCGGTGGTGACCGACACCCAGTTGGGCTTGGCGTACGAGCCGGGCTGGCGGGCCATCAGGCCCCCGAGCGAGAACTTCCGCTTGGGCTGCCCGCCCTTCATGCCCTCCACCTTGACCCTGGCGTACATGAGGACGTCGCCCGCCAGCTCCTGGTACACGTAGGGGCCGCGGAAGCCGTCGAACCACGTCGAGGTCCTGGGCTCCAGATACAGGGAGCCCTTCACTGTCTTGTTGATGTCGAACTTGCCGATCCGGTCGACGTCCTTCTCCGTCTCGCTCAGCTTGGTCCACATGGACATGTCCGTCGCGTTCTGGAACTCCGTGGACGCCTCGCCCACCTCGCCGCCGGGCTCCGGCGCCGTGGCCTTGTCCAGCGTGAGCACGCCGGGCCCCGTCGGGGACGGCTGCGCCGTCGTGGTCGTACCGCATCCGGAGAGCGCACCGACCACCGCCAGCACCCCTGCAACCTTCGCCCTCATAACGGTCATTCTGCCGTGAAATGCCGATGGATGATTTGGGCGCTCCCAGTACGATGGCGCCCGTGCGACCCTGGGATGCGTTCACCTCCGCCGAGGCGGAGGTCCGAGCGATGGTCGCGGACCCGCGCTGGCAAGGGCTTTCCGTCCCTGATCGGGCCCACGTGCTGGCCGCCAGAATACTTGTGACCCCAGATGGCGACAGATGGCTCTTCGGGGTGCACGCGCGCTGGCATCTGCACGATCCGGCCGACGGCCGCTGGCGCCTCGCGCCGCCGCCGAGGGGCACCCGGGCGCGCCAGGTGCAGCATCCCGCGGCGGTGCTGCCGGAGGACGTGATCCCGTACGGGCCCGACTTCCACGCCGAGCCCGGCTCCACGCAGGCGTTCATCGGCCCGGACGTCTCCGAGGGCCTCACCGAGCGGCTCAGGGTGCTGCTGCGCTCCAGCGGGCTCAAGTCGGAGCTGGACTACCCGCTGACGGCGTTCGACGAGATCTTCGGCTCCGACGTGCCGAGCACGGTGGCGGCCGTCTGGGGCGCGATCATGTGGTGCGCGTACGCGCCCGCGTTCGACGGCAACGAGCGGCTGATCACGGTGTTCGGCGAATACCTGCGCCGCCCGCTGCCCGGCGACGAGTGGGTGCGCTGGCTGCCCGCGCCGCCGCTGCTCGACCTGGCCACGCTCGTCGCCGAGCGGCAGCGGGCAGGGCAGCCGCGGGCCGCGCTCAGGCTCGCCGCCACGATGGCGGACGCGGCCCAGATCCTGATGTCCGACACCCGCTTCAGGCCTCGGGCGCTCGCCCTGCTGACGATGGTCGAGCCCATGCTGCGCCGGCAGGGGCTCGACGCGCACACCGACGCCGAGGCCCTGCGCGCGGCCTGGCTGGAGCGTTGCCCGCGGCGGCTGTGCCGGGCCCTGCTCGTCGAGAACGACCTGGAGGCGGACTTCTCGCACGCCGTCTACGACCTGGTCGAGGCGCTGGCCTTCATGCCCGACCCGCCCATGGCCGCCGCCACGTTCCTGGCCGACCTGTCGGACTCCAAGGGGCGGTTGCCGGCCCGGCTGGACCACCGGCTCAGGCGCGCGTACGAGGAGCTGGAGCGCGCCGGGCTGACCGGGACCTCAGCGAGCGAGTCGACCGAGCCGGACGGCTTCCCCGTGCCCGGTCAGGTGCTGACCAAGCCCGCGGCGGTGCTGGAGGTCTCGCCGCCGGACCGGGCGAGCACCGCGGCCGTGCTCGGGGCCGCGTACGCGACGGGACTGGCGTGGGGCCGGCTGACGGGGGCCAGGGTGCCGGAGCGGGGGCTGGCCGGGCAGACCGCGCTCGTGCACAGACTCATCCACGAACGCGACGACAACCACACAGACCACACCTAAACCACAAATATCGTTATTTAACCCTTACTTCGCCTATATGGTTCTAACGCTCAGGTAACAGGCAATTCTCCGAATTGTGATCTCCGATTCGGGAAATGATCGTTCCCGGGCCCCGCAGTTCGGAAAGGAATGACTCCGATGGGCCATGTTGCCAGGAGGGTCTCCGCCGTAACCTCGTAGAGGGTGTGGGCTGCGGAAGGAAGGACGACGCGGTGGGGCACGATGACCTGGACTCTCGGGTCCACGACCGTGTCGCGTTGGACGAGATTGCGCTCTACGCCGAGGTGCTCACGGCCGTGGCTGTCAGCGAGCGGCGGCTGACCTTGGACGAACTCGACGACGCGCTCGGATTGCGGACTTCGGCGAGCCGCTGAAGGATCAACTCGATTACTAGCCCCGGAGACCTAGTTAGAAGGTTTCCGGGGTTTCTCATAACTAGTTAATCCCTCGGAACGTCCTCCTTCTGGAGGATGACCGCCGCGCCTATGAGCGGACGAGGCGCGCGATGGCCGCCGAGGCCTCCTTGACCTTCGCGTCGGCCTCCGGCCCGCCGCTGTTGATCGCGTCCGCCACGCAGTGGGAGATGTGCTCCTCCAGCAGCCCCAGCGCCACCGCCTGGAGCGCCCGCGTGGCCGCGGAGACCTGAGTGAGCACGTCGATGCAGTAGGCGTCGTCATCGACCATGCGCTGCAGGCCCCTGATCTGACCCTCGATCCGCCTGAGACGCGTCAGATACGCCTGCTTGTCTCCGCTGTACCCATGCATGGTTCTAAGGTACCCGTAACCGGTTGGGGGTGCCCGGGTCGTTCAGCGAAGGTCGCCGATGAGCTTCTCCCACTGCTCGGCCACCTCACCGGCCGCGTGGCGCACCGCGGTGTCCAGCGCGCCCGCCGCGAGCGAGCGCCGCCTGCGCTCGTCGTCGATCAGCGCCAGCAGGGCCGCCGCGAACAGCTCCAGGCCGCCCTCGCTCTCCGGCACCAGCACCCCGTTGTAGCCCGTCGCCACGAACTCCCTCGGCCCCCTGGCCCCGTCGAAGGCCACCACGGGCACCCCGCAGCCCATGGCCTCCAGCACCGCCATGCCGAGGTCCTCGGTGAGCGAGGTGCTGGCCACGATCGACGCCTTGGCGAACTCGCCCGCCAGGTCGGGCGTCGTGCCCATGAAGTAGACGTGGTTGTGCAGGCTGAGCTCGCGGACCAGCGCGCGCAGCCGCCGCTCCTCCGGCCCGCCGCCGTACAGGCGCAGCCGCCAGTCGGGGCGCTTGTCCGCCACGATCGCGAACGCCTTGATCAGCCGGTCGTACGCCTTGACCGGCACCCACCGGCCGCCGGCGGCCACGATCCGGTTGTCCATCCGCGAGCGCGGCCACGGCCCGTCGGGCAGCGCGTCCAGCACAGAGGTCACAGGGGGCCCGTCGGTGAGGAGCTTGCTCCACTCCTCCTGGGCCGACTCCGTGGCCGTCACGACGGCGTTCAGGCGCGGATAGAACCGTTTCACCGGCCCGGGGACGGCCGGCCGCCCCCACTCCCTGGCGATCTTCAGGGTCTCGCGCGGCGCGTGCCTCGCGGCCTGGACGCCGAGCCCCGGCCGGGTCGTGATCAGCACGTCGGACTTGAGGTTGCGCAGCAGCCGCCACAGCGCCACCTCCGCGCGGACCTGCCCGCGCGGGAACAGGTGCCGGACGCCCGGCCTGGCGTCGATCAGGCTGCGCATGGTCACGTTGGGCCCGACGGGGAAGAACGGCTTCTCCTTCTGCCGCCTGACGCTGACCACCTCGACGTCGTGCCGGTCGGACAGGGCGGTGGCGAGGTTCAGCATGGCGCGGACGTCGCCCCTCATCGCGTACGCGGAGGCGAGGACCAGGCTGACCTTCATCCGCCCACCTCGATCCGCAGCTCGTCGTCGGCGGTGTAGCAGGGTCTGATGGGCACGCCGTCCACCGTGGCCGAGGGATAGTGCAGCCGGCGTCTCTTGCCGTCGACGTCGTCGAGCCGCGAGCCCAGCTTGAGCGGCGTGGACACGCCCTCGACCTCCAGTGCGGGCTCCCAGGTGCCGGAGCTCGCCACGGCGTCGGGATCGGCGCCCACCACGTCCACGAGCGACACCGCGGCGTGGAAGCGTACGCCCTGCACGGTGGCGGTGGCCGAGAGCCGCGCGTTGGTCTGCCTGCGGTCCAGTCTCAGCACGGCCTCATGGCGGGAGTCGTCGTCCTCGAGCCCGGTGTACGCCAGCAGGCCCATCACCTCGAAGCGCCCCTCCCTGAACCAGATCGAGCGGACCTCGGCCACCGGCTCGGCGTCGGAGATCTTCAGCGCCAGGAACCCGTTGCGCGTGCGGTACGAGCGGTAGGCGAGGGTCCGCCTGCACAGCGCGTACGCGTCGAGGTGGTCGAGCGAGAAGCCCGGATCGACGCTACGCAGCCTGCTGCGCTTGCCGCCCACCCCCCGCAGGTAGGCGTCCCAGCGTCCAGCGCTGAGCTCCAGCGGCGCGAGCGAGACCGCGACCGTGGCCTCGCGCGCCCGAGCGCCCGGTGTGCCGAGCCGCACGTCGCGTTCCACCCCCGTGGTGCGATGCCTGAGCACGAGTTCGGTGCCGTCTTCCAGTGGTGCGTCGATGGCGAGCCGGAGGGCGAGGACGTCGGCCAGAGTGACTTCGGCGTCCGTGACGACGACGCCCATCACGAGCCCCCTCCCCGTCGAATAGAGCCATGCGACGTTGAGGTTACCGTGATTTTCCCGTTATGTGGATGCTGGATTTCTTGCACTTGACCCGCTGACGTGCGGAACTCCTCCACAGAAGCTGTGAAGGAGTCCGACAATCCTCGGTCAGGAAGCGCCCTTGACCGATTTGATCAACAGCTGGGCGACGTCCACGACTTCGAGCGATTCCTTGGCCTCGCCGTTGTTCTTCTTCTCGTTGATCGCGTCGCCGAGCATGACCATGCAGAACGGGCAGGCGGTGGAGACGGTGTCGGGATCGGTGGTCAGCGCCTCGTCCACGCGTTCGGTGTTGATGCGCTTGCCGATGCGCTCCTCCATCCACATGCGCGCGCCGCCGGCGCCGCAGCAGAACCCGCGGTCCTTGTGGCGGTGCATCTCCTGGGTCTGCACGCCCGGCACCTTGGACATGATGTCGCGGGGCTGGGAGTAAACCTTGTTGTGGCGGCCCAGGAAGCACGGGTCGTGGTAGGTGATCTTCTCCTCGATCGGGGTGATCGGGGTGAGCAGGCCCTCGTCCACGAGCTTCGACAGCAGCTGCGTGTGGTGCACCACCTCGTACGTGCCGCCGAGCTGCGGATATTCGTTGGCCAGGGTGTTGAAGCAGTGGGGGCAGGTGGCGACGATCTTCTTGACGCCGGCCTCGTTGAGGGTCTCGATGTTCTGCTGGGCGAGCATGTTGAACAGGTACTCCATGCCCAGGCGGCGGGCCGGGTCGCCGGTGCACGCCTCCATGGGGCCGAGCACCGCGAACTTCACGCCCGCGATGTGCAGCAGCTCCGCCACGGCCTTGGTGGTCTTCTTGGCCCGGTCCTCGAGTGCGCCCGCGCAGCCCACCCAGAACAGGTATTCGGCGTCCTCGGGCATCTTGTCCTCGACGAGCTCGACCTCGAAGTCCAGCTCCTCGATCCAGTCGGCCCGCTTCATCTCGGACATGCCCCACGGGTTGCCCTTGTTCTCCAGGTTCTTCACCATCACCCCCGCCTCGGACGGGAACGACGACTCCACCATGACCTGGTAGCGGCGCATGTCGAGGATGTGGTCGATGTGCTCGATGTCCACGGGGCACTGCTCGACGCAGGCGCCGCAGTTGGTGCACGACCAGAGCACGTCGGGGTGGATCACGCCGTCCTCGCCGACCAGCGGCTTCTCCAGCAGCGCGAGCACGTCGGTGTCCTTGTGCTCGACGCCCTGCTGGGCGGCCAGCAGGTACGGGGCCACCTTGAAGGCGTGGTCACGCTGGTCGAGGATGAGCATCTTCGGCGACAGCGGCTTGTCGGTGTTCCACGCCGGGCACTGCGACTGGCAGCGGCCGCACTCCGTACAGGAGTAGAAGTCCAGGAAGCCCTTCCACGTGGTGTCGGCGATCTTGCCGCGGCCGAGCTTCTCCGGGTCGAGGTCCTCGTCCTCGAAGTCGACGACCTTGCCGGCCACCCGCATCTCCGGCGCGCCGCCCAGGCCGTCGGGACGGCGCGAGAAGAGCACGTTGAGGGGCGCGGTGAAAATGTGCAGGTGCTTGGAGTTCACCACGATGACCAGGAACACCAGCATGAAGCCGATGTGCAGCAGCAGCGCGATCTCCTCCAGCAGCGCGCTGTCCGGCAGCACGTCGCCGAGCGCGAGCGAGACGAACGCGCCGGAGGAGTAGGGGAAGTTGCCGTTGGCCGCCGACGCGCCCCTGGCCAGGAACAGCGTCCAGATGATGTTGAAGATCATGAACAGGACGAGCCACGCGCCGCCGAGGTGGGAGCCGGAGAAGCGGGAGCTGCGGCCGAGCTTGTCGGGCGAGTTCTTGAGCCGGATGACCGCGAAGGCGACCAGGCCGAGCACGCAGGCGACCGCGATGAAGTCCTGCAGGAAGCCGAGCACGGCCCAGGTGCCGATCAGCGGGATGTGGAAGTCGGGCGTGCCGGTGATCGCGCCCTGGATGATCGCGCCGTACGCCTCGATGTAGACGGTCAGCAGGATGAAGAACGCCCACATGACGAAGAAGTGCGCGACGCCGGACGGCGTCCACTTCAGCAGCTTCTTCTGCCCGAACACCTCGACCAGCTGCGCCTTCACCTCATCGGCCGCATGAGACTTGGCGTAGTCGATCCGCTCGGGCGCGGGCGGCCCCACGGTCGCCAGCTTGAACAGGAACAACGCCCTGCGGCCGGCGACGGCCACCGCGAGGACGGTCATCACGAGCCCGATGATGGCTACCCAGAGCACAGGGTCCTCCCACAGACGACGTTGGCTGTCAGCGTACGGTCACCCGTCGCTCAGACCGCTACCCGGATCCTACCCGCGAGTAACATTTCCGGCGTACGCGACATACCCTATGGTCATCGACTTTGGCAGAACAATGCTCTAGCCGGTGAAGTACCTCTGGATGGTCGGCGCGAGCACCTCCACGAGCTCTTCGTGACCGGCGCTCGCCAGCGGCTCCAGCCTGATCACGTAACGGGCCATGACGATGCCGAACATCTGCGCGAACGCCGCCTCGATCCGCAGGTGCGGCACCTCCATCCGGTCGGCCACCTGGAAGAGCAACGCGTTCGTGAAGAACTCGCGGACCATCGCGACGGCCTGCTCGTTGGTCATGGCCGAGCGGATCAGCGCCAGCATCGGCTCGCGCGTCTCCGGGGAGGCGGTGACCTGCAGGATCATACGTACGAGCCGCTCGCCGACCTCCTCGCGCGGGCCCTCGACCAGCACCTTGACGATGGTCTCGGGAGAGAACGGCAGCCGCATGGCCGCCGCGAACATGCCCTCCTTCGTCTCGAAGTAGTGGTGCACGAGGGCGGGGTCGACCTTGGCCTCGCGGGCGATGCCCCGCACGGTCGCCTTGTCGAACCCCTTCTCCGCGAACACCTTCCTGGCCGCGGCAAGGATCTCCCCCCGCGTGTCAGCCGACCCGGGCCTGCGCCCAGGCCGCTTTTTATCGACCGTCACCCGTCACCTACCCACCGCCAGGTAGACCCGCATGGGGACGGAGAGCACGCCTTCGGGGAACTCCCTGCGCAGCTCGGCGCGCTGCCGCTCGACCAGTTCGTCGGCGACCTCCGGCGACAGGGCCGCCATGTAGGAGTGGGAGCGCAGGTCGAGCAGGAAGTCCTCGATGCCGACCAGCCGGGTCCAGGGGATCCAGCGCTCCTCGACCACCTCGAATGCCGCGGCGATCGGCGGCGCCGACCACTGCTCGACCGCCGGCCCGTAGTAGGTGGGCACCGCCTTCGCCAGGCGGGCCTCGTAGGCGGCCAGCCATGCGGCCTGGGCCGCGTGGTTGAAGTTCCAGCAGCCCACGATGGCCCCATCGGGCCGCAGCACCCGCCGGGCCTCGGCGATCGACGCCACGGGGTCGAGCCAGTGCCACGACTGCGCGTACGTCACCAGGTCGGCCACGCCGTCGGCCAGCGGCAGCGCGTTGCCGTCGGCCAGCACGGCCGCGACGGAGGGCGTCCCGCTCTCCGACCGGGAGACCAGGCGGGCCAGCATCTCCGCGCCCGGGTCGACCGCGATGACGTGGGAGCCGCGGGCCCTGAGCGCGCGCGTCATGATGCCGGTGCCCGCGCCGACGTCCACCGTGGTGGCGCCGTCGAGGTCGACGCCGGTCACCTCGGTCAGGGCGCGGTACATCTCGTCGGGATAGTGGGGCCGGCCCGCGTCGTACGCGTCGGCCACCCGCTCGAACATCCTGCCCAGACCCCTGATCGGCCCTATGTTCATGAGGTGGCCGCCAGGTGCAGCCGGGCGAACGCCAGCGCCTCCGCCAGGTCGTCGATCCGCTCGGTGCGGCTGGCCGCCTTGCGGGTGTTGATCTCCAGCACGACCAGCCCCGAGTAGCCGGTGTTGGCCAGGCGCTCCAGCATCGGGGCGCACGGCTGGTTGCCCCTGCCGGGCACGAGGTGCTCGTCCTTGTTGGTCACCCCGAGGCCGTCGGCCAGGTGGAGGTGGGCCAGCCGGTCGCCGAGCTTGACGGCCATCTCCATGGCGTCGGAGCCGGACACGGCCGTGTGCGACAGGTCGAGCGTGACCTGCGGGAAGTCGTAGTCGATCGGATTCCAGTCGGGCGAGTAGGGCACCACGTCGTTGCCCCTGGCCTTCAGGGGGAACATGTTCTCGACCGCGAACGTGACGTCGGTCTCGTCACGCATCCTGGCCAGCCCCGTCTCGAACTCGCGGGCGTACTCCCGCTGCCAGCGGAACGGCGGGTGGACCACGACCGTCGAGGCGCCCAGCCGTTCGGCGGCCTTCTGCGCCTTGACCAGCTTGGCCCAGGGGTCGCGGCCCCAGACGCGCTGGGTGACCAGCAGACAGGGCGCGTGGATGGCCAGGACGGGGATCTTGTAGTGGTCGGACAGCCGCTCGATCACGTCGATGTCCTGACTCACGGGGTCTGCGCCCACCATGATCTCGACACCGTCGTAACCCAGGCGCGCGGCCAGCTCGAACGCGTCGGGAGTGCGTTCCGGATATACCGAAGCAGTGGACAATGCGATCTTCGCATTGGGCACGCGGATGACATCAGCCACGCTGCCAGCCTAAGCCGGTGGAGCCGATCTGGCGCGAAAGCCCCTTTGGTGAGCCGCGCCCGGCGGCTGGCTTAACTTTGGGGCATGCCACGGATAGCGAAGGGTGCGATCCCCAGCCCGAACATCTGGAACACGCCCCAGATCTACGAGCTGGAGAACCGCGCCGTCGACCCCGAGGGCGCGGCCGACGCGGCGATGCGCGCCCTGCGCCCCTGGAACGGCGCCACCGTGCTCGACATCGGCTGCGGCACCGGGTTCCACCTGCCCGCGCTCGCGTCCGAGGCCGCGCAGGTGGTCGGCGTGGAGCCGCACGGCGACCTGGCCGCGGTCGCCGTACGCCGCTGCGCCGCGCTGGCCAACGTGGCCGTCCACGCCGCCACGGCCCAGAACCTGCCGCTGCCCGACGCGAGCGTGGACGTGGCCATCGCCCGCTGGGCGTACTTCTTCGGCCCCGGCTGCGAGCCGGGGCTGCGCGAGCTGACCCGGGTGGTACGCCGCGGCGGCGCGGCCTTCGTCCTCGACCTCGACGCCACGCGGGGGGCGTTCGGCCGCTGGTTCTCGCGTACGGTGCCGACGTACTCCGTCCGGGAGGTCGAGTCGTTCTGGGACCGCCAGGGCTGGCAGCGGCGGCCTCTGGACCTCAGGATGGCCTTCGAGCGGCGGGCGGACCTGGAGGCGGTGCTGCGCATCGAGTTCACGCCCGAGGTGGCCGAGCAGGCCATCGCCGAGACGCCCGGCCTGGAGCTCCCCTACCCGAACGTGCTGCGCTGGCGCTACTACTGAGTTCGCGGCCGCACTCCGTGCGGCGGCGCTCCCTCGCGGCTTGACATTGACGTCGGTGTCAACGTTTACCGTGAAGGCATGCGCATCGGAGAGCTGGCGGAACGTACGGGGGTGAGCACCCGCTCACTTCGCTATTACGAGCAGCACGGCCTGCTCAGAGCCCGTCGCGGGTCCAACGGCTACCGTGACTACAGCGAGGACGACGTCAGGCTGGTGTCCGAGATCAGGGCGCTGCTCAGCATCGGGTTCACGCTGGAGGACACCCGGCCGTTCATCGACTGCCTGCGCCGGGGGCACAGCTCGGGAGGCTCGTGCGCGGAGTCGGTCGAGGTCTACGAGCGCAAGCTCAACGAGATCGACGAGGAGATCCGCGTCCTGCTCGCCCGCCGTGCCGAGGTCGCCGCCCAGCTCGCGCAATCGTGCCCAGGTTGCTTCGTAAGGGGATAGACATGATCACGTTGACCACCGAGAACTTCGAGGAGCAGGTGCTCAAGAGCGACAAGCCGGTGCTGGTCGACTTCTGGGCGGAGTGGTGCGGGCCGTGCCGCATGGTGGCGCCGGTGCTGGACCAGATCGAGGCGGAGCACGGGCTGACCATCGGCAAGCTCAACACCGACGAAAACCCGGAGATCATGGCCCGTTACGGCGTGATGGGCCTCCCGACGATGCTGCTGTTCGAGAACGGCGAGCCGGTCAAGCAGATCGTCGGGGCCAAGCCCAAGCGCATGCTGGTCTCCGAGCTGGGCCTGGCGTAACACGGGGCTCCGCCTCTTACCTGTCGAAGATTGTCGGCACGTCCCGCTAGCCTGCTCGACATGGCCAAGACTGCCCAGAAGCCCGGATACCGCTGCGCCGAGTGCGGGTGGCGCACCACCAAGTGGGTGGGCAGGTGCGGCGAGTGCCAGGCGTGGGGCACGGTCGAGGAGGAGGGCGCGCGGGCCGGCGCCAATGTCGTCCAGGCGGGCGCCACCACCGCGCCCGCGGTGCCGATCGGGCAGGTCAAGGCCGAGATCGCGGCCGCGCGCACGACCGGCGTGGGCGAGCTCGACCGGGTGCTCGGCGGCGGCCTGGTGCCGGGCGCGGTGGTGCTGCTCGCGGGCGAGCCGGGCATCGGCAAGTCCACGCTCCTGCTCGAGGCCGCGGCCCGCATGGCCGAGCGCGAGAAGGTCCTCTACGTGACGGGCGAGGAGTCGGCGGCCCAGGTGCGGCTGCGGGCCGACCGCATCGGCGCGATCCGCGACCACCTCTACCTCGCGGCCGAGACCGAGCTGTCGGCCCTGATCACCCATGTGGAGAAGGTCGAGCCCACGCTGCTGGTGGTCGACTCGGTGCAGACGATCGGCTCGGCGCAGGCCACCGGCGTGCCCGGCGGGGTGACGCAGGTGCGCGAGGTGGCCGCCAACCTGGTCCGCCTGGCCAAGGAGCGCAACATGGCCACCGTGCTGGTCGGCCATGTCACCAAGGACGGCTCGATCGCGGGCCCGCGCACGCTGGAGCACCTGGTCGACGTCGTGCTCAACTTCGAGGGCGACCGCCACTCCAGGCTGCGCATGGTGCGCGCGATCAAAAACCGCTTCGGGCCGACCGACGAGGTCGGCTGCTTCGACCTGCACGAGCGCGGCATCGAGGGCATCACCGACCCGAGCGGCCTGTTCGTCTCGCGGCGCAGCGAGCCGGTGCCCGGCACCTGCGTCACCGTCACGGTCGAGGGCACCCGCCCGCTTCCCGCCGAGGTCCAGGCCCTGGTCGCCCGCACCGAGGCGCAGCAGCCCAGGCGCACGTCGTCGGGGCTCGACACCTACCGCGTGCAGATGATCCTCGCGGTGCTGGAGCGCCGGCTCAACGCCCGGCTCGGCGGCTGCGACGTGTTCACCGCGACCGTGGGCGGCATCAAGCTGGCCGACCCGGCCGTCGACCTGTCGGTCATGCTCGCCGTCGCCAGCGCCGCCGGCGACAAACCGCTGCCGCCGGGCCTGGTGGCGCTCGGCGAGGTGGGTCTGGCCGGGGAGCTGCGCCCGGTCAAGGACGTACGCAGGAGGCTGACGGAGGCGGCCAGGCTCGGTTTCAAGCGGGCCCTCGTGCCGACCGGATCGCTCGAAGAAGCCGGCCGCAAGCGTAACGGACAGCGTGCTCTGGTGCCCGTGGGGCCGGTGGCGTTCGCGCCGGGGTTCGAGGTGGTGCAGGCGGAGAACGTCTGGGACGCCCTCACGCACGTGACCTAGCGCGGCTAAGCTGAGCGTGACCGATCGACACGGGGGTCAGGTGGATAGGAGTCTGGACGACCGCCGTCGCGAGGCCTTGGCCGCGGTGGCCCCGGGCACACCTCTGCGCGACGGCCTGGAGCGGATCCTGCGCGGGCAGACCGGCGGGCTGATCGTGCTCGGCTACAACAGGGTCGTCGAGGAGCTGTGCAGCGGCGGTTTCGAGCTCGACGTCGACTTCTCCGCCACCAGGCTGCGCGAGCTGGCCAAGATGGACGGCGCCATCGTGCTGAGCGGCGACCACAAGATCGTACGTGCCGCCGTGCACCTGGTGCCCGACCCGTCCATCCCCACCGACGAGTCCGGCACCCGCCACCGCACCGCCCAGCGCGTGGCCCGGCAGACCGGCCTGCCCATCATCGCCATCAGCAAGTCGATGCGCATCATCGCCCTCTACCTCGACGGCATCCGCTACGTCCTGGAGGAGTCGGCGGCCATCCTCTCCAAGGCCAACCAGGCCCTGGCCACCCTAGAACGCTACAAGCACCGCCTCGACGAGGTCTCCGGCACCCTGTCGGCGCTGGAGATCGAGGACCTGGTCACGGTCAGAGACGTGTCCGCGGTGGCCCAGCGGCTGGAGATGGTCCGCCGGATCTCCGACGAGATCAAGGGCTACGTGGTGGAGCTGGGCACGGACGGCCGCCTGCTGTCCCTCCAACTGGACGAGCTGGTGGCCGGGGTCGACTCGGAGCGGGAGCTGGTCATCCGCGACTACCTCCCCGCCCCCTCGGGCCGCCGCCAACGACGCCTGGTCGAGGCGATACACGACCTGGACAAGCTGTCGGGCAGCGAGCTGCTCGACCTCTCGGCCGTCGCCCACGTCCTGGGCCACACCGGCGCCGACAAGCTGGAGAGCCCGGTCAGCCCCCGCGGCTTCCGCCTCCTGGCCAAGGTCCCCCGCCTCCCGGCCACGGTGGTCGACCGCCTGGTCAACCATTTCGGCGGCCTGCAGAAGCTGCTGGCGGCGAGCATCGACGATCTGCAGGCGGTGGGCGGGGTCGGAGAGTCCCGCGCCCGCAGCGTCCGAGAGGGCCTCTCCCGCCTGGCCGAGTCCTCCATCCTGGAGCGCTACGTCTGAAGCATCGTCTTCACGCTAGGGGGCGCTACGCGCCATCTGCGCTGCTCAAGCAGCGCCTCCCAGGGGCTCCGCCCCTTCGACCCCGCAAAAGCCGGCCAGGGAACCCCCAGAACCGGTTCTCACCTTCCTCAGGGCCAACCCACGGTGCCCAAGCTGCGCTTAGAGCTCCTGACACAATGAGGTGGTTCGGAGCTCTTAGCGGGCTGGAATCGGCACGGCCGACGGCTGCCACTCTCGCCTGATCAACCCGAACACCCACGAGTCGGACACATCGCCGTTGACGATGCAGTCTTCCCGCAACGTCCCTTCACGTACGAATCCGATCTTCTCCAGAACCCGGGCAGATGCCACGTTGCGCGTATCGGCCTCGGCCTGAACACGATTCAGGTCCAGTGTGTCGAATGCCCACCGCAGCAACGCGTGCGCGGCCTCCGTCGCGAAGCCGTGGCCCCACATCGCCTCATCGAGGCAGTAGCCCAGTGACGCGCTGCGGTAGTCCGGGTTCCATCGGGTCAGGCTGCACCAGCCGACGAAGGCCCCGTCAGAAGCACGGTCGATGGCCACCCGCGCCCCGGTGCCTTCGTCCGCCATCTTCCGGCAAGCCTCGATGAAGCGCTCGGCGCGGGCCCGTTCGGTCCACGGCGGGGAGTCCCAGTAGCGCAGCACGTAGGCGCTGCTGTGCAGCGCGAAGAGGGCGTCCGCGTCGGCGTCGGTAAAGGGGCGCAGTCGCAGGCGAGCGGTGTGCAGTATGGGGGTGGCCAGAGTCATGCGCCTCATCTTGCGTCCTCAGAGGGCGGGCAGACCACCGAATATCCGAGCCCGGTCCGGTCCTCACGACTTAGGACCTCCAACCCAATGATCAGCGGGCCGAGGGCCATGAAGGCCTCGTGGATGTCATCGCGGATCTCCCAGCGGATACGCAGACGACCGAACCAGTGCGGCAGTGCGATGGTCTGCTCGATCATCCAGCGGCGGACGCCCAGGCCGGATCCTCGCCCACAACTCATCCGGAACTGCCCATGGCGGCTGCGTGCCCTTCGTCACGCCGCGATCAACTCGGGAGCGATCACCCGTATTCCTAGTTGACCCTGAGGCAGTCCTGCTTGGCCAGCACCAGGCTCATCTCGACCACTTCGCCCTTGCGCTCGTTGAAGAGGTAGTACGCCTTCCTGTTGCCGGGCACGGTGGCAGCGGGGTAGCCGCCCGGGCCGCGCCGCAGCCTGGGGTAGGCGGCCTTGAGCTGCGTGCTGGTGGAGCCGATGCCGATGCCCTTGGGGGTCCTGGCGCCGGCGGGTGCGACGATCACGACCACGCCGAGCTTCTTCGAGATGTACATCCCCACGCGGTACTCGGGGTACGGGCTCTCCTTGAGGTCCCACGTCGTGCACCTGGCGGAGTCCCCGTCGGGCTTGTGCACGATCCTCCCGGTCGCTCTCGCCTTCGCGGCGGTCATCCCGAGCTTCAGGTTGCCGTACCCGAAGGGCCCGAAGGCCGGCCTCTGCGCGGCGGCGGACGCCGAGGATGCGACGCCGACCGGCACCAGGCCCGCCGCCAGCGCCACCACCAGAACCGAACGGCCGATCGTCTGCCTCATAACGACTCCTCCATGATCACATGACCGGGTCACTCTACTGTGAGTCCAGATCATGTGTGGAGAAATCACGACATATGCACAAGCTCCTCAGCGGAGGTGGAAGACACCCTTCACGGTGCGGAGCTGGCCCATGCGCACGGTGGCCACGTACGTGCCTGGCAGCGCGGCGGCCGGGGTGGAGCGGCAGTCGTTGCTGGAGCGGTGCCGGTTCCACACCAGGGACCGGACGTACGGCACCCCGCGCTGTAGCTCCTTGACCTCCGAGCCCGCCCCGCTGACGCAGTCGGCGGTGGACCAGATGCGGTCGGCCCCCGAGGTGATGCGGATCTCCATGGCGCGCGGTCCCACGTCGGCGGTGCACATCACGGAGCCCGTGTTCACCAGGGTGACCAGGAACGTGGGCTGGCTCTCACCCGTGTAGATCGGCTCCCTGCCGCCCTGCATGCTGAGCACGAGGTCCTGTTCGGTGCAGGGGTCGCCGGGGTGCCTGGGGAGCGCCGGAGGGGTCGGCCTGGGGGCGGAGGGGGACGGGGACGGGCTGGCCGTGCCCATCGCGAGCGTACGCAGGCCCGCCAGCAGGGGATCGACGGCGGGGGTCGCACTCGGTGACGATTTCGCGCTGGATGTGCGTTCCGGCCCGCTGCCCCCGCTGGAGCACGCCCACGCCACGACGGCCACCACGACGAGCACCGCCACCAGCACGCTCATCCGGCGCCGCCAGTAGACGTCACCGCCGTCGCCGCGCATAGTATCCGGATCCATAGGCACAGGATGGTAGCCATGCGGCTACAACGAGTGACGACACGCCGAGGGGCCTTCTTCTCCGAATACGCTTGACCCCGTGGTTGAGCCGAACCTCCTGCACATCCCCGTTCTGGACTGGTACGAGGACAACGCCCGAGACCTCCCGTGGCGCGCCGCCGACGCCACCCCGTGGGGAGTGCTGGTGAGCGAGATCATGCTCCAGCAGACCCCGGTCGTACGCGTGCTGCCCATCTGGCACGAGTGGATGGAGCGCTGGCCCACCCCCGGGGCACTGGCCACCGAGCAGCCGGGAGAGGCCGTACGCCATTGGGGGCGGCTCGGTTACCCGCGCCGGGCGCTGCGCCTGCACGCCTGCGCCAGGGCCATCACCGACGAGCACGGCGGCGAGGTGCCGTCCGATCACGAGACCCTGCTGTCCCTGCCCGGCATCGGCGAGTACACCGCCGCCGCGGTCGCCAGCTTCGCCTACGGCGGCCGCCACGCCGTCCTGGACACCAATGTCCGGCGCGTCTTCGCCAGGGCGGTACGCGCGGAGGAATACCCTCCCACGGCCACCTCAGCGGCCGAGCGGCGGCTGGCGGAGACCCTCCTGCCAGAATTGGGCGCGCCCCGCTGGGGCGTGGCCGTGATGGAGCTGGGCGCCCTCGTCTGCACGGCCCGCGCCCCGCGCTGCGCCGACTGCCCGATCAGCCAGGTGTGCGCCTGGCGTCTGGCGGGCAAGCCGCCGCACGCCGGCCCCGCGCGCAAGGGCCAGACGTACGCGGGCACCGACCGGCAGTGCCGGGGCCGCCTGCTGGAGGTGCTGCGGAAGGCCCACGGCCCCGTCCCCAAGGCGGCCCTGGACGTGGTGTGGGACGACGCCGTCCAGCGCGAGCGCGCCCTCGACGGCCTGATCACCGACGGCCTGGCCGAGCACCTGGACGACGGCACCTACCGCCTCCCCCACGCGACTACCTGACCCAGAGCGGCACGATGCGCTCCACGTCCTTGGGCGCGAGGTCGCAGGCGTCCGGCTCCGACACCCCGCTCGGGTTGTAGGCCCGCGCCCCGGCGGGGGCGACCACGATGGACACGAACCCGCGCTCCGAGTCCGCGAACATCTGGCGGCTCACGTCGGCCGGCAGCACCATGGTGTCTCCCGGGCCCACCTCGAACCGCTCGCCGCCCAGCTCGACGACGGCGGACCCGTCGAGCCAGGTCCACACCAGCTCGACGTCGAACGCGTGCACCGGCCCGACCATGCCCGGCTTGGCGTCCACCCGCCACATGGCCTGGCCCACCGCCCCGCCCTGGGTCGGGGAGGCGAGGGTGGTCATGACGCCGTTGGGCGTCTCGGTCTTGCGGGAATCGGCGGCCATGACAACAGACATCGATGAACTCCTTTAAGATGGGCAACTACGTTGTCTATATAGTTAACCAGGTTGTCTATCATGTCAAGTCCAGGCTTCGAACTTCCGCTGCGCCTGCTGCTCGCGTTCAGGATGCTGATCGACGAGCTCCACGCCGAGCTCGCCCGGCAGGGGCATCCGGACATACGGCCCATGCACGGGTTCGTCATGCAGGCGATCGGCCCGGGCGGCACCACGGCCGTCGAACTGGGCCGCACGCTCGGGGTGTCCAAACAGGCGGCGGGCAAGACCATCGACACTCTGGAACGCATCGGCTACGTGGAACGGACCGCCGATCCCCACGACACCAGACGCAAGATCGTCCGGCTCACTCCGTACGGGATAGACGCCCTGGACCGGTCGGCCCGCATCTTCGACACACTGCGCGCCCGCTGGGCCGCCGAGCTCGGAGAGGACCGCCTGCAGGCCCTGGAGTCGGACCTCCGCAGAATGACCCCGGCCAACCTCTGGCGCCTCGACACCCCGGGCTGGTTCGGCAGCCTGTGACGCGCCCCCGTCCCCGGTCGACCGTCAGCCCCGCGATCCCCGCCGGTCAGACCGCCCTGCGACGCCCGCCGTCTCCGACAGGCGCGACCACTGCCATACGGACCCCGCCCGGGCTCATTCGACAGCCGTCGGGGACAGGGCCCAAGTGGACGCCGCCCAGGCGCCGGGCGTAGGCATCGGGTTTAGGCGCCGGACGCAGACTGCGGACGCTCAGGCGCGGCGCTGAGACGCGCGACGCTTGGGCGGGAGGCGCTTGGGCGGGTCTCATTGATCGACTCGATGACCTGCCGCAACGGCTTGAACAACTGTGCTCCGGCCCGTTCGGGCTCGCCCTTGCGGGCCGGTCGCAGCAGCCGGAGTTCCCGCTCGGCGAGTTGGCGCTCGAAGGCTGCGCCGAAGTAGTTCTTGTCGCCGATCAGCGTCTGCCCGACCCGGTCGCTCAGCCGGCCGGGCTCGACGTCGAACATGGCCAGCAGCGTCTGGCGCTCGTCGGCTTTGGCCCCGGTCAGCGCGAACGTGACGGGCAGGCCGTGCAGCGTGCACACCAGGTGCAGCCACAGCCCCCAAAGGAACCGCGAGTGGCTGGCGCAGTAGCCGTACTCAGCCCATCCGGCCAGGTCGGAACGCTTGACGGTCCCGTGGGAGCGGCCGCACTCCACCGGGGGGGAGTCCACGATCCACACGTCGTCGCTCCACAGCGTGGTGTTGACGGCGAGCAGCCGGGTGACCTGCTGGATCAGACCCGCGGCCTTGCGCAGCCGCTTGTCGTAGCCGGGCTGTTTGGGCAGGTAGGGGAACAGATGCCGGAGGTGAGCGCGGGTGTGCCGGATCCAGCGGGCCTCGGAGGTGAAGCCGAGCAGGGCCTGCATCACCGCCAGGGTGACCAGCTCCGCGTCGCTGAGCTGCGGTGCGATGCCCACCGCCGGGCGCCATGGCGCGAGCTGCGGCGATCCCTTCAGGAGGTCGTCGGTCGTCACGTGGAGTGCGGTCGCGAGGGAGTCCAATTCTGGCTCCCTCACCTCGTGCGCGCAGGCGATCCCTTGAAACGATCATCCTGGAGTCGGCGCCGCGGAGGAGGTGGCTGTCCTGTGCAAGGTTCCCGCACCGCGCAGGCACCGCGCGGCGAGTGGTACGCCGCTGCGCCGCCGGGAGCGGCGCCCCGGAGCCGTGCAATGTGCGCCCGATCGATCAGGACGCCTCGTTCTGAGGCTTCAGATCGGGCAGGCCGGTATTGGGGATGCCGAACTTGTGCGCGTACTGATCGTTGAGTTCGGACCAGCCGAAGTCGACTGCCGCGGCGCCGCGGATCGGCGGGATCGGATGCCCTTCGAGCAGCTTCTCGGCCACGTCGAGGCAGATGTGCCAGCCGGCCGCGACCTTCGGGATCCAGTCGCGGTCCTGAACGGTGTGCCGCAGTGTCAGTCGGGCACCGGTGTCGGTGGCCGCCAGTTCCCAGCGCAGCAGATCGGTGCCGAGGGTGTACTCCAGCAGCGTCGGTGGTTGGGCGCGCACAACCTCGGCCGCCATGTCCTGGGGCTTTTCATCGTCGATCATCGTGATTGTGGCGCCGCCTGCCTCGGAGAGATTGCGGTCAGCGGTATACGGCGCCCACGCTGCGAGTTGTTCGGGCTCGGTCAGCGCGGCCCACACTTTCTCGGGCGGGTGGCGCAGGTCGCGAGTGAAGACCAGGGTCCAGCGGTCTTCCGTCCTCTCGCAGTCGACCTGGGCCGGCGGGCTCGGGTGGTATGCGTTGGGGGTCATGACTACTCCAGGTTGTCGAGGTGGCGCTCGAGAGCGTCGAGATGCCGGTCCCACAGGGCGCGATACGGCTGAAGCCAGTCGTCGAGTGCCTGGAAGGGGCCTGCGTGAATGCGGTAGATCCGCCGCTGCGCCTCCGTACGGCAGGTGACGAAACCGGCCTCCCTGAGCACCTTCAGCTGCTTGGACACCGTGGGCTGGCTGACGTCGAGCGCCTCCACCAGTTCGTTCACGCTGCTCTCGGCCGCCAGGAGCCGGTCGAGAATCCGACGCCGGGTTGGTTCGGCGAGCACAGAGAACGTATCGACGGACATGCCCACTATATTCCTCGTTCAGCATATGCTTGTCAAGGCATATGCGCGCCCGCTGGGGCCGCCACACCAAGCGAGTCATCCGTCAACCGGTCATGCGGGCGTCGACGACGCGACCACTGAACACCTTGGAATAGATCATCTAGACGGAGGGTGCTGGGGCGGGCGATGGCCGGCCCGGGCGGACAGTGCCCAGCCCGGGCAACGCCTAGCTCGACAGCGCTCGGCCCGGGCGGTGTTCGGCCCGGGCGGCGTTCAGCCCGGGCGGTGCTCATGCAGGCCGTGCTCAGGCGGCCAGCTGGAGGCCCAGGCTGGTCAGGTTCGTACGGGCCCAGGCCAGCTCTTCGGCCAGCAGCGACACCAGGGCACCCGGCCCCTTGGCGCGCCCCGGCACGGTCAGGTTGTGCGTCTCGACCTCGATGTGCGCACTACCGCTCACCGCGCCCGACAGCATGGCCATCAGCGTGTCATGCAGTACGGCCCCCGTGCTCGGCGTCTCCCCCGTGTGGTTGTGCACGTGCCCCAGCTTGACCACCGGCGCGCCGGCCGCGGCCAGCCCTTTCAGGGCCGCGCCCGGCTCCTCGGCCCCGCAGGCGAGGTGGCAGGCGTCCAGGCACACGCCCAGGTGCTCGGAGTCGATGCCGCCGACCCGCTCAAGGGCCTGCTCGGTGGTCTCCAGCACGCACCCGGGCCACGGCTCGAACCCGACCCTGATGGTCTTCCCCGTCACGCTGTAGATGCCGCGCAGCTCGCGCGCCAGGCGCTCCAGCCGGCGGGTGGCGATCGAGTGCAGGTCGGCGGGCCAGTCGCGGCGCCACCCGATCGGGATCGTCGAGATGCTCCCGAACCGCACGTCCTCCGGCAGCAAGAACGCCAGGATCTTGGCCAGGGCCATGGTGTAGCGGTAGCGCTCGGGCTTGGCCCAGTCGGGGCCGGGGACCTCCTGGTTGCGGCCGCCGGTGCCATTGAGGCTCACGACCTCCAGGCCGCGCTCCTCCAGGGAGCGGCGCAGCCGTACGAGCTCGATGCGGTCGGCCGTGAGGTGGTCGGCGACGCTCGGCGAGAGCCACAACCCGATGCCCATCCGCTCAACGCCCAGCCGCTTGCGCACCGGGACGGCGTAGCGGGTCAGGTGGGCGATCAGGTTCTCGAGGTCCTCGGCAGGGTGGATGCCCGCGTTGTAGGCGAGGTGAACGAGCGTTCCGTCATTGTGACGCAGGCGCATCGGTTTCCTCCACGGCTTGCTCTTTGTGTTCCGTCGCCCGCCCTGGACGATGCTGACCCTTGAGAGCATGGCTGCTCGTTCGGTGGTCACGCGTCCGCCCCGAGTTGATTTCGCACTACTCCCCAAGGAGCAGGCCTCAGCCTAGGAACACGATCTTGTGATTCGCTTGGATGCGACTTGGCGGTGCTCTACGCAGTGTAGTACTACTCGCGGTGGCGGCACACCCGGTATCCCAACAATTACGCAACGACCGAGTGTGCCCACCTCACAGCCCGCCACGCCACGGCCCCACGCGGGTGCAGCGTCGAAGGAGCGGCATCGGCATCGCTCGAGCGACGGGTGCGCGATGAGGCAAGGGTCGAGGTCGGCACCCCGCCGGTGGAATGCACCACCCCACCGGCGTAGAGCGTGGCGCGGTGGGTGCCACGGTCGGGCACCACCCCAGCGGCGGCTCCGTGGCGCGGCGGGGGTCACGATCAGCAGCACCTCGGCGGCCGGGGCACGGTCGCTCACGCCGTGACGGACGCGAGGGACGCGAGGGCCACCCCCGGGGCGTGGGGCGCAGGAGGCGGAAATGGGAAAACCCCCGTGTGAGGGATTCACACGGGGGTTTTCGGGATCCGTCAGTGCTGGATCGGGGCCGCGATGGCGGCGGCCGAGTCGGGGACCTTGGAGGCGGACTCGCCCTTGAAGATGAACTTGGCGTTGTCGCCTTCACCCTCGATGGTCACCTTGACGACCTGCCCCGGCCGGAGCTCGCCGTACAGGATCTTCTCCGACAGCGAGTCCTCGAGCTCGCGCTGGATCGTCCGGCGGAGCGGACGGGCGCCCATGACCGGGTCGTAGCCCCGGTCGGCCAGCAGTTGCTTGGCCTCGGGCGAGACGTCGAGCCCCATGTCGCGGTCCTTGAGCCGAGCGTCCACCTGGGTGAGCATCAGATCCACGATCTGGATGATCTCCTTCGGCGTGAGCTGGTGGAAGACCACGATGTCGTCGACACGGTTGAGGAACTCGGGCCGGAAGTGCTGCTTGAGCTCCTCCTGCACCTTGGCCTTCATCCGGTCGTAGTTGGAGTCGGCGTCGTTCGACTTCGCGAACCCGACCCCGATGCCCTTGGAGATGTCACGGGTGCCGAGGTTGGTGGTCATGATGATGACCGTGTTCTTGAAGTCGACCACGCGGCCCTGGGCGTCGGTCAGGCGACCGTCTTCCAGGATCTGCAGCAGCGAGTTGAAGATGTCGGGGTGGGCCTTCTCGATCTCGTCGAAGAGGACCACGGAGAACGGCTTGCGCCGCACCTTCTCGGTGAGCTGACCGCCCTCCTCGTAGCCGACGTAGCCGGGAGGCGAGCCGAACAGCCTGGAGACGGTGTGCTTCTCCATGAACTCCGACATGTCCAGGCTGATCAGAGCGTCTTCGTCGCCGAAGAGGAACTCCGCCAGAGCCTTGGACAGCTCGGTCTTACCGACACCGGAGGGGCCCGCGAAGATGAACGAGCCACCGGGACGGCGCGGGTCCTTCAGACCGGCGCGGGTGCGCCGGATGGAGCGCGACAGGCCCTTGATGGCGTCGTCCTGGCCGATGATCCGCTTGTGGAGCTCGTCCTCCATGCGGAGCAGGCGCTGCGACTCCTCCTCGGTCAGCTTGAAGACCGGGATGCCGGTGGCGGTCGCCAGGACCTCGGCGATGAGCTCCTGAGTGACCTCGGCCACGACGTCCATGTCGCCGGCCTTCCACTCCTTCTCCCGCCGCTCGCGCTTGAGCTGGAGCTGCTTCTCCTGGTCGCGGAGGGCAGCCGCCTTCTCGAAGTCCTGCGCGTCGATCGCGGACTCCTTGTCGCGACGGACGTTGGCGATCTTCTCGTCGTACTCGCGCAGGTCCGGCGGAGCGGTCATCCTGCGGATGCGCATCCGGGAACCGGCCTCGTCGATGAGGTCGATGGCCTTGTCGGGAAGGTAGCGGTCGCTGATGTAGCGGTCGGCCAGCTGCGCGGCGGCCACCAGCGCGTCGTCGGTGATGGACACGCGGTGGTGCGCCTCGTAGCGGTCGCGCAGACCCTTGAGGATCTCGATCGTGTGGCTGAGCGAGGGCTCGGCCACCTGGATCGGCTGGAACCGGCGCTCCAGCGCCGCGTCCTTCTCGAGGTACTTGCGGTACTCGTCGAGCGTGGTCGCGCCGATCGTCTGCAGCTCGCCGCGCGCCAGCATGGGCTTGAGGATGCTGGCCGCGTCGATCGCGCCCTCCGCGGCGCCCGCGCCGACGAGCGTGTGCAGCTCGTCGATGAACAGGATGATGTCGCCGCGCGTGCGGATCTCCTTGAGCACCTTCTTCAGGCGCTCCTCGAAGTCACCGCGGTAGCGGGAGCCGGCGACCAGGGCGCCGAGGTCAAGCGTGTAGAGCTGCTTGTCCTTCAGCGTCTCGGGCACCTCGCCCCTGACGATCTTCTGCGACAGGCCCTCGACGACGGCGGTCTTGCCGACGCCGGGCTCGCCGATGAGAACCGGGTTGTTCTTGGTCCTCCGGGAGAGGACCTGCATGACCCGCTCGATCTCCTTCTCGCGGCCGATGACCGGATCCAGCTTGCCCTCGCGGGCCGCCTGGGTCAGGTTGCGGCCGAACTGGTCGAGCACCAAAGAGGTCGACGGGGCCGACTCCTGCGGGCCGCCTGCCGCGGCCGGCTCCTTGCCCTGGTAACCGTGGAGCAACTGGATGACCTGCTGCCGGACACGGTTGAGATCAGCCCCAAGCTTGACCAGCACCTGGGCGGCCACACCCTCACCCTCGCGGATGAGCCCGAGCAGGATGTGCTCGGTGCCGATGTAGTTGTGGCCCAGCTGCAAAGCCTCACGGAGCGACAGCTCGAGGACCTTCTTGGCCCGCGGGGTGAACGGAATGTGCCCCGACGGAGCCGACTGGCCCTGGCCGATGATCTCCTCGACCTGCTGGCGCACACCCTCAAGGCTGATCCCGAGGCTCTCCAGAGCCTTGGCGGCCACGCCCTCACCTTCGTGGATCAAACCAAGAAGTATGTGCTCAGTGCCGATGTAGTTGTGGTTGAGCATCCTGGCCTCTTCTTGGGCCAAGACGACAACACGCCTCGCTCGGTCGGTGAACCTCTCGAACATCTCGTCGCTCCTCACAGAGCGGTCAGTCAGGTCCGGTAAATCCGGGCCCGTCATCCCGCATGCTAGCCCTGGCTCGGCGAACCGTGCCCACTGCCACTGACACGCTCTATAGCAGAGACGTTCCCCGGGAGCAGGGCGTTCACCCTCCATCCAACTACTGTTCGGGGGTGACGTGTTCCCGATACGCCGCAAGCGAACGATGTTTAGGACGCTTCGCGGAAGCGTCAAAAAATTGCCCTCTGCGGCGCACGCGGTACACACGGATCGGCCATCGGACGCGCCGGGGCGGAGCCAGCGTTGGGGCGCCACTTCGCCCGCACATCTCAGATGCCGCGTCCGTATCGTTACGTAATCATCCTACGTAGCGGAGGGCTGCCGTCCAAACGACCGCTCTACGCCCTGAGCACAACGCGGCACGGGCGGCACACCAAGGGAATCTTGCATCCGGTCAGCCCGGTTACCAACTTCATCTCGCATGATGAGACCACGTCTCGCTCGGCGCCCCGGATTCACGGCACTTCCGCGCAGTTGAGAAGGCACGGCATTGTGTGCAGATGCCGGGGAACGGGCATTGTCCGAGCCCTGCTCGGGTTCGCGGGTTTTGCCCGCCGGCGGGGATCCCGGCGCCCGCGGTATTGCCCGCCGCCACGCATCCAGCCCGGCACCGCTTTACCTTCACGCCGGTCGCTGGTTTACGCTCAGTGAGATCGCCCGTATACACCCGCCGCCGCCCCGTAGATCGCTTCCGGGCTATACGGCGCCGGGTTTTCCGTTCATGGCGCGTTCCATGAGCGCGGAGATCGATCGTGACGTACGGACGCGAGCGTACGTTGAATGAGGTATGGCCGCCTCACACGGCTTTCGGCGCGCGACTACGACGCCGCCACATATGTGGACGACCGCCGGTGAAACAGCGCCACGGGCGAAGCCGAACACGCAGCCAAAACGCCCGCATATGTGCACACAGAAGATCACAGTCCGGGCGGTCCGGCTTTCGAGTTCCGGCCCCGGATAACGATCATGCGCTTATGGCGGCCGCCGGGGTCCTAGGCGAACGGCATAAGCGCATGGTCGATCGTCGGCTTGCTCAGTGGGCCGCTTCGTACTTCTCCACGACCGTGGAGGCGATCCGCCCGCGCTCGCTGACCGGCAGGCCGTGAGCCTTGGCCCACTGCCGGATCTCCGAGCTCTTCTCGCGGCTCATCGCCCTGCTGCCGCCGCGACCGCGGCGACGTGCGGTGACGGCGCCTGCCCTGCGCGCATGCTGCACGAAAGGCGTGAGCGCGTCCCTCAGCTTCTTCGCGTTAAGGTCGCTGAGGTCAATCTCATAGGACGAGCCGTCAATAGCGAAGCTGACCGTCTCATTGGCCTCGCCCCCATCGAGGTCATCGATGAGAATCTCCTGGATCTGCTTGGCCATCTACGCAATCCTTTCGCGGAGCATTGTTTCATTCGCCTGCCCAAACATATACCCGGAAAGGCGCGGAGACAATTCAGCGCAGCGGGGATTCGGCTGACTGGCCGATCAGTTCTGCCCGTCGACCGGATCCTCGCGGTTTCGGCGGCCTCCCAGGGCCTCGGACCGGACCAACTTCACTACGCCAAAGATGAAGGCACCCCCGACCACCGCCGGGGGGATGAGCGCTGACAATACGTCTGTTAGGGCTTCCATTCGTCCTCGCCTCCACGGCTTGCGGGGTTTCAGGGGCGCATTATGCGGATGGGAGCGCGCCCAGGAGGGGCGTTGCGGCCCTCACGACGCGCCAGGTGACTACCGTTCGCACCCGACCATAGCGGCGCTCAGATGCCCTGCGCCTCGCAGGGCACCAACATCCGGCGACCCGGATGCCCCATAGCCTAATGCCAGTCTCTCCAGGCTCCTTACCGGATCAAGAGAAAATTTTTGGAATTGGCTTCCTGCCAGGCACGGGATGGGTCAGCGAAGATCTTTTACCACACGCGTTCCGGCCAGCCTGTCATGCGGCCCGCGTTCCAGGGGCTTGTCGATCAGGATGAGCAGCCCCACGCAGAACAGGAGCATTCCGGCCACCAGATTGGCCACGGGAATGCCCATCAGCATGACGGGACCCGGATAGACCAGGGCCCGTTTGAGCAGCGCCCTGGAGGCCACGTGGGGCGGCGCCAGGCGAATCCCCATGATCGCCTTGCCGAACGTCCTGCCGCGCCGGTAATGGGCCCACCAGTCGTAGCCGGTATAAGCCAGCCCCGCCGCCAGCCAGGCGAACACACCGGGCAGCCGGCCGTCCAACGCCTCCAGCATCCCTACAGTCCGGAAGACGCCCCACAGCGCGATGAACAGAATGTAATAGAGCACCCCGAAGACGAACGCCTCAATCGCCCGGGCGGCGAGCCGTTCCCACCATTCCGCGGGCGGCGCGTCCGCCCGCGGCGGCGACCCGGCCATAACCCCCACCTCGCGTCATCAGCGGCTCAGGTTCCCCATTTTGGTACGGCCTGTGCACACAAAACAGGGGCCGACGCGAAGCCGGCCCCTGCTTTTACCTGACGCTTGGACTACTTGATCTTCACCACCACGGTGTTGGAGAACTTGTCCGCGAACGTCTGCTGCAGCGGCTTGTCCCAGAGCTGGGAGGCGCCGTTGACGCCCACGGCCGCGTAGGCGAGCAGCGAGCCGATGAAGCCCAGAGGGAGAGCGTTGAGGATCCAGCCGCCCCACGTCACGCCGGCACGCTTGAGCGCCACGTCGGTCGGCAGGCCGCCCGGCGGTATGCCTTGGCCCACGGGGACGACCTTGATGCCCATGACCATCTTGCCGACGGTCTGCCCCTTCGCCTTCAGGAGGAAGAAGTCGTAGGCGACCCACAGGGCGGTCACGACGATCGCCGTCAGGATGGTCACGACCACACCTGAGAACATGCCGCCGCCGCTGCCGTCCAGCGAAGAGTAGGTGGCCAGGAACAGCACGCCCATGATCAGGCCGATGACCAGGTTCACGATGAAGAGGATGACCCCATCGATGAGCCTCGCCACCAGGCGCTGCCACCACTCCGCCAGCGGTGCCGGCGCGCCGGGCGGCTGCACGCCCACGGGCCCGGGCTGGCCGTAGGCCTGACCGTAGCCGGGCTGGCCGTACTGCTGCGCCTGCCCGTAACCCTGCTGCCCGTACTGCTGCTGCTGGCCGTACTGCTGGTCGCCGTAGCCCTGCTGTGCGTAGCCGGGCTGGGACTGCTGCTGCTGGCCGTAGCCCTGCTGGCCGTACTGCTGCTGACCGTAATCGGGCTGCGACTGAGGCTGCTGCCCGTACTGCTGCTGACCGTAGTCCGGCTGGGACTGCGGCTGCTGGCCGTACTGCTGCTGACCGTAGTCCGGCTGCGACTGGGGTTGCTGGCCGTACTGCTGGCCGTAGCCCTGCTGGCCCGACTGCGGCTGCTGACCATAACCCGGCTGGGACTGGGCCTGCTGGCCGTAGCCGGGCTGGGACTGCTGCTGCTGGCCGTACTGCTGGCCATAGCCCTGCTGACCCGACTGCGGCTGCTGGCCGTAGCCCTGCTGGCCGTACTGCTGCTGGCCGTAGTCAGGCTGCGACTGCTGCTGCTGGCCATAGCCCTGCTGGCCGTAGCCCTGCTGGGACTGGGCCTGCTGGCCGTAGTCAGGCTGGGACTGCTGCTGCTGGCCGTACTGGGGTTGCTGGCCGTACTGCTGCTGTCCGTGCTGGGGTTGCTGACCGTACTGCTGTTGCTGACCGTACTGGGGTTGCTGGCCGTAGCCCTGCTGACCGTACGGGGGCTGCTGCCCATAGGCGTCGTCCGCCCGGTAGCCGATCACAGTCGCGTCCGGGTCGGGCTCGCCGGGGTGGCGGCCCTGGTTCTGCTGCCCGTAATAGGGAGGCGCAGAGTTGTCGCCGGATTCGTCCTGTGGATACGGCGGCTGTCCGGTGCTCACCGTGTCACCTCGCTTCGAGTGCGCATGTGGCACGTGTCAGGACACATGCCTGTGCTGCCCAACGTATCGACATAGGTATCAACAATCACCTTTCCATCTGGTCAAGGTCCACGTCACCCGATGTCAGGTGGAGCAGCATGCGGGTGTTTCCCAGCGTGTTCGGCTTGACGTGTTCAAGATCCAAAAACTCGGCAACACCCTCGTCGTACGAGGCCAGCAGTTCGGCGTAGACCTCAGGTGAGACCGGTGTGCCCTGAATCGGGCGGAACCCGAGTCGCGCGAAGAAGTCGACCTCAAAAGTAAGACAGAATACACGTCGCAGACCCAAATCCTTAGCCTGCTGGATCAGTGCGGAGACGATCCGGTGGCCGACGCCCATCCCCCGGCACTCGGGATCCACCGCCACCGTGCGGACCTCGGCGAGGTCCTCCCAGAGCACGTGGAGCGCGCCGCAGCCGACGACCTGCCCGTCTCGCTCGGCCACCCAGAACTCCTGTACGTCCTCGTACAGCGTCACCGTGGCCTTCTCCAGGAGCCGCGGCCCCGCCCCCGCGTAGGTGTCCACCAGGCGTCTGACCATGCGCACGTCGGGCGTGCGGGCACGCCGGACCACCACCGCGGTCTCGGGCACTGTCAGCTCGGCCACCTGCTCCATGGTTCTCCAGGGTACAGATCTCATTACGGCTCAGCCCTAACTCCCATGTCTCGGCCCAGCTTGTTACATCTCGTGGTCAGATCGGCACGGGACCGCGCGGCCAGCTCGCGCCCGCCGAAGGCGCGGACAAATAGGGCGTAGGGCCTCTTCTGCACGGGTGCCCACGAGATCACCTTGTGACCCTTCGGTTGTGAAACCTCTACAGACTTGGCAGTTCTGGTTGAGCACGAACCCGGAGTGCATTAGTGTCCAGCGACAATGTTTCCCGCGTGTCGCGCGGGAGGCACGCCCAATTCTCGCAAGAGAAGCCGGGGAACCGCCGGTGGCGACCTCCGACGCCACCACTGGGGTGAATCCGAGTCTTTCGGTAGGGCTGCTCCGGCCCGAACCCGTCAGCTAACCCGGTAGGCGTCGACGAGAGGAGCTGGTTGGTGAAGCCCACGCTCAGCGGTGGGGGGAAGTCGGCGGGCAAGCACGCCCGCCCTCCGGAACGGGCCCGGCGACCACGCCGCGTAGGTGTGGTGAGTCTCACAATCGCCGCGCTGCTGTTCGCCATCCCCGTCGGTTCGGCGTCCGCGGATCCCGAGCCCTCGCTGAAAGAGCTCGCCGACCAGGCCACGAAGCTGCACACCGACATCGAGACGCTGACCGAGCAGTACAACGGCCAGCGGGAGAAGCTCAAGACCGCCAAGAAGGCCGCCGAGGCCGCGGAGAAGACGCTGACGAGCAGCGAGACGGATCTCGCCGCCAAGCGCTCGAAAGCCGTCGCGCTGGCCCAGAACGCCTACATCACGGGCGGCCTGAAGACCCTCGCCTTCGCCACCTCCGACGACCCCGAGGGCTTCCTCAATCGTGCCGCGACCTCGTACGCGCTGCAGACCGAGCAGGGCGAGGAGATCAACCAGCTCACCAAGGCGATGGACACGGCCACCCGCGCCAAGGAGAGCGCCACGGCCCGCATCGACGAGGTCCAGAAGCTCGTCACGGACCTCGAGGCCAAGCGCGACAAGATCACCAATCTGGTGACGAAGGTCGAGAGCAGCCTGTTCAGGCGGGCCCTGGGCGAGGCCGGGCGCCCCGGCACGCGGGCCGTGCGCGTCAACCTGCCGATCCCGGGCTCGGGGAAGGCCGCGGAGGCCGCGCGGTGGGCGCTCACGCAGCAGCTCAAGCCGTACGTCTGGGGCGCCGAGGGCCCCGGCTCGTACGACTGCTCCGGGCTCGTCATGGCGGCGTTCCAGCGGGTGGGCATCTCGCTGCCGCACTACACCGGCGACCAGTGGACGGCCGGCCGGCACGTCTCGCGCGAGGAACTCCGGCCGGGCGACCTGGTGTTCTTCTACAGCGACCTGCACCACGTGGGCATCTACATCGGCGGCGGCATGATGGTGCACGCCCCGCAGACGGGTGACGTCGTACGGATCGCGTCGATCGCGAGGCGGCCGTTCGCCGGCGCGGTGCGCATCGCCGACTGAGCCCGCACCCCGGCGGTCCGCCGCGGCTAGATCAGCTGGCGGCGGGCTGCCCAGGCCACGGCCTCGATGGCCGTGGCCACGCCTATGCGGTCGCAGATGCCGCGCAATCTTCGTCGTACCGTGCGCCCGCTGATATCCAGCCGCCGCCCAACCCGATCGACCGTGACTCCCTTGGCCAACTCCGCCAGCAGCGCCAAATCAGCATGGCTGAGCTCAACGCCTTCAGTGAGCACATCCATCGGGAGCCCTCCCCCCAACAGCAGAACTTGGACCTCACAGACGGGCCAAAGCCGCTCCTCGCAGACGGTAAACGCATCGTGGAAAGGTCGTCAAGCATGACAATCGCCGCACTTGACGAGCGCTATTGACATGATCCGCTATATATGACGCACTCGCGATATGTCAGAACGTAGAGTGATCACATTGGGGCTTCCGGAATGGCCCCGACCAGCGTTCCGGTTTTCGATCAGTTCGCCATGGATATTCCGCATGATCGATACCCGCGTTATCGCGGGACACGCGTCCGTGACGCGATCTTTCCGGCGCACGGCAAGCCACCAATCGCTCGCTTTGTACTGCGCTCCCACGCGATCCGACAACCCAGGTCAGGCAGTCGATTAAGGCAATTGGATCAATCCGCTATGGCAATTGCCGCCGCGGGTTCGGGTCGGCGGCCCGCCGGGTGGCGGGCGTCCTGCTATGACCGCCGGGCCGGGCGGCCTCGTTTCCGGGTGCGTGTGCCCAGCGGGATCACAGGGGTGGCCGGGGCACCACGGACGCTCCCTGACCCGCGCCTCCGCGGCCTTGACGCGAGGCTTACAAGCGGCTTCGGATCGGAAACCGGGCGGCCCGGAAGCCGGATTCGCGACGGCGATGATCGCTCAGGCGCCGGCGGCGTCGTAGCGGCCCCTGGCGGCCTCGACGTCCTCCATGTGGGCCTCGGCCCAGCTCTTGATCGCGGCCACCAACGGCATCAGGCTCTCGCCCAGCGGGGTGAGCGCGTAGTCCACCCGTACCGGCACAGAAGGGGTGAGCGTGCGCGAGACCAGGCCGTCACGCTCCAGGCCGCGCAGGGTCTGCGTGAGCATCTTCTGGCTGACGCCCGCGATGCGCCTGGACAGGTCGCTGTAGCGGCGCGGGCCCTGCGCCAGCGCGGTCAGCAGGAGGGTGACCCATTTGTCGCTGAGGGTGTCGAGCAGCTTCCTGGAGGGGCATTCGGCGAAGTACGCGTCGAAGACCTGCCTGGCCTCGTCCCGCTGCTCCGCCGCCGTCTTCGTGGCCATCCGCTCGCCCCTTCCCGATCCCTGCTTATCAGGAGAGAGTAGAGCGCCCGGGGCGGGCACTCTACGACGGCGGCAGGACGCGGGTCAGTGGGTGGGCTTGACCAGCGGGAAGAGGATGGTCTCGCGGATGTTCTTGCCGGTGAAGGCCATGATCATCCGGTCGATCCCCGCGCCCATGCCCCCCGTGGGCGGCATCGCGTACTCGAGGGCCTGCAGGAAGTCCTCGTCCAGCTGCATCGCCTCGAGGTCGCCCCCGGCGGCCAGGAGGGACTGCTCCACCAGGCGGCGGCGCTGCTCGATCGGGTCGATCAGCTCGGAGTAGGCCGTGCCCAGCTCCGTGCCGAAGCCGATCAGGTCCCACTTCTCCGTCAGCAGGGGGTTGTCCCGGTGCTGGCGGGTCAGCGGCGAGGTCTCCAGCGGGTAGTCCATCACGAACGTGGGCTGGACGAGCGTGTGCTCCACCAGGGCCTCGAAGAGCTCCTGCACCAGCTTGCCCTGGCCCCACTTCGGGTCCCAGTGGATCTCGCGCCGATCGGCGATCTTGCGGAGCTCCTCCAGGCCGGTCGCGGTGGTGATCTCCTCGCCCACGGCCTCCGACACCGCGCCGTACAGGGTGATGCGCGGCCACCGGGCGATCCCGAGGTCGACCTCCACCCCGTCGTGGACGACCACCGTGGTGTCCAGGGCGGCCACCACGGCCTTCTGGTACATCCGCTGGGTCAGGTCGGCCATGTCGTTGTAGTCGAGGTAGGTGCCGTAGGCCTCGAGCATCGTGAACTCGGGGTTGTGCGTGGAGTCGGCGCCTTCGTTGCGGAAGTTGCGGTTGATCTCGAAGACCTTCTCGATGCCCCCGACCACGAGCCGCTTGAGGTAGAGCTCGATCGCGATGCGAAGGTAGAGCTCCATGTCGTAGGCGTTGATGTGGGTCTTGAAGGGCCGGGCCGCCGCGCCGCCGTGGATGGGCTGCAGCATGGGCGTCTCGACCTCGAGGTAGCCCTCCTCGTGCCAGAAGTCGCGCACGGCGCGCACCGTGGCGCTGCGCAGGCGGGCCATCTTCCGCGACTCGTCGTTGACGATGAGGTCGACGTAGCGCTGGCGGACGCGCGCCTCCGGGTCGGTGAGCCCGACGTGCTTCTCCGGCAGCGGACGCAGGCACTTGGCGGTGATCTGCCAGCTGTCGGCGAGGATGGACAGCTCGCCGCGCCGCGAGGTGATGACCTCGCCGGTCACGCCCACGTGGTCACCCAGGTCGACGTCGCGCTTCCACGCGGCCAGCGAGTCCTCGCCCACCTTGTCGAGCGAGATCATGACCTGCAGGTCGGCGCCGCCGTCGCGGAGCGTGGCGAAGCAGAGCTTGCCGCCCACGCGGTTGAGCATGACGCGCCCCGCGACCGCGACCGTGTTGCCGGTGGCGGTGTCGGGCTCCAGGCCCTGGTATTTCTCCCGGACCTCGGCGTTGGTGGCCGTACGGGGGAAATTCACCGGGTAAGGGTCGACGCCTTCGCTGCGAAGGCGGTCGAGCTTCTCCCTCCGGATGCGCATCTGCTCGGGAAGTTCGTCGCTCACAAGAACAAAGGGTAGGGGATATGGCGACCTGCAAGGGTTCGTCGGCACGCTGCAGGACCGCTGCAAGAGCCCTCTTCTATCAATGTCTCACGAGCTCAGGGGGGAACCGGTAGGGAGCCGGTCCAAGGGGAGCTCAAGGAGAGAAGATGTTGAAGAAGATCGCGACAGGCTTCCTCGCCGTCGCCGCCACCAGCGCTCTGGCCCTGTCGCTGCCTTCCGCCGCCAACGCCGCCACGGCCGGCGCCGCGAACCACGACGACGACTACTCCGACTACTGGAGCCCCGTCTACTCCAAGAACGGCCTGGCGAAGTCGCAGGGCTGGATCGGCGTCAGCTGGGACGAGGACGGCGAGTCGAACGAGGTCACCGTCAAGGGCCGGCTCTACGACCTGGACAACCGCGACGAGGACGAGGGCGGCAAGTGCGCATTCGTGAAGTTCGAGGCCAGCGACTTCGACCACGACTGGTCGCCGGTCTTCTCCAAGAAGTACTGCGGCTTCCCCGGCTACAAGAAGTTCACCTTCTCGGAGAACGACGTCTTCAGCGTGCGGGTGAAGGTCTGCCAGATCGGCCAGTACAGCAACTACCCCACGAAGTGCAGCCCCTGGGACTACATCTACACCGCCGAGAGCGAGTGACGAGTCGTCCCCGGACGTGCGAGCGGCCTCCCACCCGGGCGGGAGGCCGCTTTTTCCTGTCGGGGCTCAGGCCGTGTTCCGCTTGTAGATCAGGCGCAGGCCGATGAGCGTCAGCCACGGCTCGTGCACGTCGATGGAGCGCGACTCGCCCACCACCAGCGCCGCGTGCCCGCCCGTGGCCACCACCGTCACCTCGTCGGGGTCGTCGGCCAGCTCGGCCGCCATCCGCTCCACGATCCCGTCCACCTGGCCCGCGAAGCCGTAGATGATGCCGGCCTGCAGGGCCTCCACAGTGTTCTTGGCGATCACCGAGCGCGGCCTGACCAGCTCCACCTTGTGCAGTTGGGCCCCGGCGGCGGCCAGCGCGTCGACCGAGATCTCGATGCCGGGCGCGGTCACCGCGCCGACGTACTCGCCCTTGGCCGACACCGCGTCGAACGAGGTCGCGGTGCCGAAGTCGACGATGACGCAGGGGCCGCCGTACTGCTCGATGGCCGCCAGCGCGTTCACGATGCGGTCGCTGCCGACCTCTTTGGGGTTGTCCATGCGTACGGGCACCCCGGTGCGGATGCCCGGCTCCACGATCACCGCCGTCACGTCGCCGTAGTAGCGGCGGCACATCTCACGCATCTCGTTGAGCACGCTCGGAACGGTCGAACAGATGGCGATGCCGTCAATGTCGGCCCCCTTGAGCAGCGGCGACTGCGCCAGCAGCCCCTGGAGGACGACGGCGATCTCGTCGGCGGTGCGGCGGGCGTCGGTGGCCAGCCGCCAATGCTCGATGACGTCCTCGCCCTCGAACAGCCCGAGCACGGTGTGCGTGTTGCCGACGTCGATCGTGAGCAGCATCAATTACCCCCGCAGATCCAATGCGATGTCCAGAGCCGGCGCAGAGTGCGTCAGCGCTCCCACCGCCAGATAGTCAACGCCAGTTTCGGCCACGCGACGAGCCGATTCCAAGGTCAATCCCCCGCTGGCTTCGAGCGCAACCCTGTTCCCTGCCCGATTTTTCACGACATGTACGGCACGGTCCGTGTCCTCGATCGTGAAGTTGTCCAGCAGGATCTCCTCGGCCCCCTCGTCCAATACGGCCTCCAGTTGATCGAGCCGGTCGATCTCCACCTCGATCGGCAGGTCGGGGTAGCGCTCCCTGACCGCCCTGAACGCCTCGGCCACCCCACCGGCCGCCACGACGTGGTTGTCCTTGATCAGCGCGGCGTCCGACAGCGACATCCGGTGGTTCACGCCGCCGCCGCAGCGCACCGCGTACTTCTCCAGCGCCCGCAGCCCCGGCAGCGTCTTGCGGCTGTCCCGCACGCGCGCCGCCGTGCCACTGATCGCCTCCACCCACCTGCCGGTCAGCGTGGCCACCCCGGACAGGTGCGTGAGCAGGTTGAGCGCGGTGCGCTCGGCCGTCAGCAGGGCCCGTACCGGCCCCTCGACCGTCATCAGGACGTCTCCGGCCCGCACCCGCTCGCCGTCCTTGGCCCTCCTCTCGGTACGGGCGGCGCCCAGCCGGACGAACACCGCCTCCGCGACCGCCAGCCCGGCCACGACGCCGTCCTTGCGGGCCACCACGTCGGCCACCGAGCGCTGCTCCGCCGGGATCGTGGCCACGCTCGTCACGTCGCCGGCGTCCTGCAGGTCCTCGGCCAGCGCCCGGTCGATCAGCACGTCCACCTCGGCCGGGTCCAGCCCGGCGGCGGTCAGTTCCTGCGCCAGGCGCGGCGGAATCGCGTCGCCGTGGGGCGTGTACGTCATGCGGGGGCCCTCCTCGGTCAGGGTCACGTCCAGGTGGCCCAGCCATTCGTTGTCGTCACGGGTGCCGTAGTCCTCGCGCCAGTGCGAGCCGCGGGTCTCGAGCCTGGCCGCCGCCGCGCCGGTGAGCACGGTGGCGACGGTGAGCAGGTTGGTGGCCTCCCAGGACTCGGTGCAGGCGGGCACCTCGACCGGCGTCCAGCGGGCGTCGCGCAGCGCCCTGGCCGTGGCCAGCAGCGACTCGCGGCTGCGCAGCACGCTCGCCCCGGTGCTCATGTGCGCCTGGATCCTGGTCCTGACCCTCGGGTCCACCAGGCCGGAGGCGGCGCCGCTCTCGACCGGCTCGCCCGGCGCGGGGCGTACCGCCTGGATGTCCTCGGCGATGCGCTCGGCGAAGACGAGCCCTTCGAGCAGGGAGTTGGAGGCCAGCCGGTTGGCGCCGTGCACGCCGGTGCAGGCCACCTCGCCGCACGCGTACAGGCCCTCGATCGAGGTACGGCCGCGCAGGTCCGTCATGACGCCGCCGCTCGCGTAATGGGCGGCCGGGGCCACGGGGATCGGCTCGGTGGCCGGGTCGATGCCGTGCTCGCGGCAGACGGCGTAGATCGTGGGGAAGCGGGTCTCCCACTTCTCGCGGCCGAAGTGGCGGCCGTCGAGGTACATGTGGTCGCGGCCCGTCTCGCGTATCCTCCGCATGATCGCCTTGGCCACGATGTCGCGCGGCGCCAGGTCGGCCAGCTCGTGCGCGCCCTGCATGAACCTGACACCCTCGTGGTCGACCAGGTACGCGCCCTCGCCCCTGACCGCCTCCGAGATCAGCGGCTGTTGGCCCGTCGAGCCCTCGCCGAGCCACAGCACGGTCGGGTGGAACTGGACGAACTCGATGTCGCGCACCACGGCCCCGGCCCGCAGCGCGAGCGCGACCCCGTCGCCTGTGGAGACGGCGGGGTTGGTGGTGGCCGAGTAGACCTGGCCCATGCCGCCGGTGGCCAGCACCACCGCCCTGGCGCGCACCGCGCCCACCCCGTCGCGGGCGCCCTCGCCCATGACGTGCAGCGTCACTCCCCTGGCCCGGCCCCGCGCGTCCTTGAGCAGGTCGAGCACCAGCGCGTGCTCGATCACCTCGATCTCCGAGGCGCGCACGGCCTCGACGAGCGCCCGCTGCACCTCGGCGCCCGTGGCGTCGCCGCCCGCGTGCACGATCCGGTCGCGCCGGTGCCCACCTTCCCTGGTGAGCTGGAGCTCCCCGTCGGGGGTGCGGTCGAAACGGGCGCCGCGGCCGATGAGCCGCCGCAGCGCGCCGGGCCCCTCCGTGACGAGCGTGCGCACCGCCCGCACGTCGCACAGCCCGACGCCGGCGATCAACGTGTCGTTCAGGTGCTCGTCAGGGGTGTCGCGGGGGTCGAGCACGGCCGCGATGCCGCCCTGGGCCCACCGGGTGGAGCCCGCCGACAGCACGTCCTTGGTGACGACCAGCACCTTGGCGGACGGCTCCAGCTCCGCGTGGCGCAGGGCCACGGTCAGGCCCGCGACACCGGAGCCGATGACGACCACGTCCGCCTCGACGGTCCAGCCGGCCGCGGGCGCGGTCAGCCGCAGGGGAATCGCCGGTGCACTCATCAGGGATCTCCTCACTGAGGGATTTCGTCAATATGACGATAACGCCTCGTGCGGAGTGAGATGTCAGCGGCCCTCTGTTTTCCGGATGAACGCCTCGTACTCGGCGAACGGCTCCAGCCCCACGGCCGCGCGGCGCTCGTCGAGCAGGCCTGGGTCCTCGATCGGCATGGGCTCCAGGCCGCCGACGCCGTCGTGGAACTGCGTCCCGTAGAGCTGGGGACGGCCCGAGCGGACGCGTACCCGGTCCTCCAGGTACGCGAAGTCACGCGGCGAGGCCTCCTCGCGCTCGACCGCGTCGGCCATCGCCTCGTGGAAGACCCGCTGCGCCCGGTGGGAGGTGGCGTGCTGGGCCAGCAGCCAGGCCGCCCGCGCGGCCCGGTGCCCGACCTGCGAGACCAGCGGCCAGCCGCGGGTGGCGACCACGGAGTAGAGCCAGGCGGTGTTTCCCTCGTCGAGCTTCTGCAGCCGCGCCAGCTGCCGGTCGTCGGGAAAACCCTTGGCCGGGTCGCGCATCGCCTGGTCCATCTCCATGCGCCGGAGCAACTCGTCCCGCAGCTCCTCGTCGGTCATGACCCGACGGTAAACCGCCTCAGGCGGGATTCAAGGTGAGGGTGACGTTGTCGATCAACCGGGTGGTGCCCACCGTGGCGGCGACCGCGAGCACGGCCATCCCCGCGTACGACTCGTCCACCTCGGCGAACGTCGCGGGATCGACCAGCGCCAGATAGTCGGTCGTGAGCCGGGGCCCGGCCGCGTCGAGCACCTCCTGGGCCACCGTACGGACCCGGGCCGGGGTGAGCTCGGCCGCGCCCGCCCGCAGCGCGCGGGAGAGCGCCAGCGCCACCTGGCGGTCGTCGTCGGACAGGTAGCGGTTGCGGCTCGACAGGGCCAGGCCGTCGGGCTCGCGTACGGTCGGCGCCCCCAGGATCTCGATGGGCAGGTCGAGGTCGGCGACCATGCGGCGGATGAGGGCGAGCTGCTGGGCGTCCTTCTGCCCGAAGACCGCCAGGTCGGGCTGGACCAGGTTGAACAGCTTGAGCACGACCGTCAGCACGCCGTCGAAGTGGCCGGGCCGGAAGGCGCCCTCGACGATCGAGCCCATGTGGCCCGCAGAGACGCTCACCTGGCGGTCGGACGCGTACATCTCCGCGGCGTCCGGATGGAAGACGACATCCACGCCCTCGGCCCGGCACACGTCCAGGTCGGCGTCGAATGTACGGGGATAGCGTGAAAAATCCTCGCTTGGGCCGAATTGCAGGGGGTTGACGAAGATGCTGACCACGACCTGATCGGCGCGGACGCGGGCCTGCCTGATCAGCGACCTGTGCCCCTCGTGCAGCGCACCCATGGTGGGCACCAGAGCCACCTCACCACCCCGGCGTGCCTTGACCAGGTCTTCCCGGCCCTTGGCGACGATCAACTCCATAAGATGCCCCTTACCGTCAGGTCCATATATTGCCCCCCAGCGCGTCGAGGAGCCGCTCCGCCTCCTCCGGTTTGAGCAGCCCCGCGGCCAGCGCGCGATCGGCCGTGAGGCGGGCCAGCGCGATGTAGGCGTCCGCCGCCTCGGGCGCCGCCAGGATCAGCGCGTCCACGTGCCTGCGCACGGTGCCGGCGTCGCCGCGGACGACCGGGCCGGTCAGCCCCGTGATGCCCAGCCGCAGCACGTTGTCGAGCGCGGCCCCGAGCAGCGGGCCCAGCATCCGCCCCGGGTGCTCGACGCCGATGCGCCCCAGCAACTCCTGCGACTCGGCGATGAGGGTGACCATGTGGTTGGCGGCCCCGGCCAGCGCCGCGTGGTAGAGCGCGCGGTCGGCGTCGGCGATCCAGACCGGCTCGCCGCCCATCTCGATCACAAGGGCCTCGGCGATGGGCCGCAGCACGTCGGGGGCGGTCACGCCGTATGAGATGCCGGTGAGCTTGTTGAGATCGTCGTCCCTGCCCGTGAAGGTCATCACCGGGTGCAGCGCGAGCGGCAGCGCGCCGGCCTTGGCCGCCGGCTCCAGCACGGACAGCCCGTACGCCCCGCTGGTGTGCACCAGCAGCTTGCCGTGGAGGTCGGCACCCGTCGTGGCCAGCCCGTTGACGAGGTCGGGCAGCGCGTCGTCGGGCACGGTGAGCAGGATGAGCTGGGCCTGCGCGACCACCTCGTCGGGCCTGGACGGCTTGACACCGAGGCGGTCGGCCGCCCATCGCTGTGAATTGTCCGAAACGCCGCTCGCGGCCGCGATCCGGTGGCCCGCCTGAGCCAGTGCGGCACCGAGGGCCGAGCCGACCTTGCCCGCCCCGAGTACGCCGACAGTCAGCCGTGCCGGGCGATCCCCTGCGTCCATGACGTCACACCCCTGTCGACCTGCTGATGAGAAGCCTGCCGGGCGGACTGCCGCCCTGGCCTCAACCAGGCACGACGAGCTGGACTCCGGTCCGACGAGCAGGCTTCTGTTGTGGCACTGCCGACCAGCGTAACGGCCTCTCAAGGGCTGCGGACTGTCGGGCGCGTCTCGCGACTCGCCCGAGGGCTCCTACGTGACCGCGGTTTTGCCGCCCGTTGAGTTAACGACAAAAGCGACAAGGGCATACAAAACGTGCACCCCCTGTCGGAAGAGATGAGGAGAGGGGTTTCATCGCATGGCAGCGGGCGCCGAGTCCCCTCATCCAGGACCCGACGCCCGCAGGATGTGACCTCTTGGAGGTGCGACCGGCCGGCCGCTCGCCGACCGACCAGCCGGAGTCGGAGCCCGGGCCGGACGAGTGCCGGCCCGGGTTCTCTCTTCTTTCAGTGGTGGCTCGGCACGTAGGCGGTGGCGCCGCCCTGGCAGCCGGCGAACGCGGCGCCGATGACGGCCACGGCGTTGCCACAGATGTTGATCGGGATCGCGATCGGAAGGTGCAGCTGGTTGCCGCTGAGCACACTGCCGTTGCCGCTGGTCGTGTCGGCGTGCGCCGGGGCCGCGAGCGACAGCATGGCGACGGCTCCTGTGACGACCATGACCTTCTTCAGCACGAGGGCTCCTCTCGGTTTCGCGGCCTGGGGCCGCTGGTGCTTGCTCGGGAGCGGTCGGTCGCGCCAAATGGGAGTGACGCAACGCGCACGCTCGATGACATTAGGTAAACGTACCGCAAGTCCGCGACAATGAGTAGTCAAACGATGACGATGCGTGTCACTCGAAAGTCATGAGATAGTCCTGACATGTGGCTCACCTGGCGCGCCGCAATGGAGCGCGCGCTGTACGGCGAGGAGGGCTTCTACCTTCGCGAACGCCCTTCAGGCCACTTCCGGACCTCGGTCAGCGCCTCCCCGGCGTTCGCCGACGCGGTGCTGGCGCTGCTGTCGGAGGTGGACGCCGAGCTCGGCGGTCCCGACGTGCTCGACCTGGTCGACATCGGCGCGGGCGAGGGCACGCTGGTCGCCCAGGTGCTGGAGGCCGCCGAGCCCGCGCTGCGCGACCGGCTCCGCGTCACCGCCGTCGACCTCTCCCCCAGGCCGGACGGCCTGCCCGAGCGGATCGCCTGGCGCCGGAGCGTGCCCACCGGCCTCACGGGCCTGGCCATCGCCAACGAGTGGCTCGACAACGTGCCGCTCGACGTGGTGGAGCAGACCTCCGCCGGGCCACGCCTCATCATGGTGAACGTCCGCACCGGCGAGGAGCGCCTCGGCGGGCCGCCGCGACCGGACGACTGCGTCTGGCTCGACCGGTGGTGGCCGCTGACCCGGGTGGGCTCGCGCGCGGAGATCGGCCGCCCCCGCGACGAGGCGTGGGCCTCCGTCCTGGGACGTCTCACAAGGGGCCGAGCGATTGCCGTGGATTATGCACACCCTGTGGATAACCGGCCGCTCTGTGGCACGTTGACCGGTTACCGCGACGGCGCGGTCGTTGCCCCGATCCCCGATGGGACCTGCGATATCACGGCTCATGTCGCGCTTGACGCGTGCGCCGAGGCCGGGCGCCAGGCCGGCGCGATATCCACAGCCTTGTCCACACAGCGCGACGCGCTGAGGGCTTTGGGGATCACCGGCACCCGGCCCCCGATCGACCTGGCCCGCACCGAGCCGCGCACCTACATCCGGGCGCTGGCCAGGGCGTCGGAGGAGGGCGAGCTGATCGACCCGGCGGGGCTCGGCGGGTTCGGCTGGCTCAGCCAGCGGCGGTGACCTCCAGCGACCGCAGCCCCCTGATGATGTAGCCGGGCTTCCAGCTCGGCTCCTCCCGCAGTTCGAGCTTGGCCGCCCGGTCCAGGAGCGCGCCGTACGACTCGATGAGCTCGATGCGGGCCAGCGGCGCGCCCAGGCAGAAGTGGATCCCGGCCCCGAACGAGATGTGCGGATTGTCGGCCCGCCCCACGTCGAGCCGGTCCGGGTCCTCGAAGACCGCCGGGTCGCGGTTGGCGGAGCCGAACAGCAGCGCCACCTCCGACCCGCGCGGGATCTCCACCCCGTGCACCTCGATGTCCTCCAGCACCCAGCGTTCGAACATCTGCAGCGGCGTGTCCCAGCGCATCACCTCCTCGACGGCCGTGGGCAGCAGCGAGCGGTCCTCGCGCAGCCGGGCCAGTTCGGAGGGATTGCGGAACAGGGACCACCAGCCGTTGCCCGTCACGTTCACGGTGGCCTCGTGACCGGCGTTGAGCAGCAGCACGCACGTGCCGACCAGCTCGTCCTCGGTCAGCTCGTCGATCTGCGCCAGTGCGCTGATCAGGTCGTCGCCGGGAGCCCGGCGGCGCTCCGCGGCCAGGGTCTTGAGGTAGTCGGCGAACTCCGACGCCGCCCGTACCGCCGTGTGCTGGGCCTCGAGGCTCGGGTTGAGCTCGTACATGCCGCAGATCTCCGCCGACCAGGGGCGCAGGAGGTGGCGGTCGGCGTGGGGGATGCCGAGCATCTCCGCGATCACCGTCACCGGGAGCGGCTCGGCTACCTCGGCGAGCAGGTCGCCGCCGCCCTTCTCGACGAACGCGTCCACCAGGCCCGCGGCGATGGCGCGCACCCGGGGACGCAGCGACTCGACCATGCGCGGCGTGAACGCCTTGGAGACCAGCCGGCGCAGCCTGGTGTGCACCGGCGGCTCCACGTCGAGCATGCCCGCCCTGATCACCCGCCAGAACGGCTCCTGGAACTCCGGCTCCGCCGGCCTCCCGAACTCCTCGTTGGTGGCCACGTGGAGGTGGGACCGCCCCAGGCGGCGGTCCCTGAGCAGGGCGTTCACGTCGGCATGACGTGAGATCAGCCACTGGTTCGTCGGCTCGAAGTAGCTGACCGGCGCCTCGCGCCTCAGCTCGTCGTACACCCGGTACGGGTGCGCCACGAAATCCGGATCCCAAGGGTCAAATCGCACTATTTCATCTTAAGGAGTGGGGTCCTCCTGTTGCGCCGTCCGCTTGCTCCGCATGCGGATGTTCAGCAGCTCGACGACGAGCGAGAACGCCATCGCGAAGTAGATGTAGCCCTTGGGGATGTGCTGGCCGAAGCCCTCGGCGATGAGCACCACGCCGATCAGCACGAGGAACGACAGCGCCAGCATCTTGATGCTCGGGTGCCGGTCCACGAACCTGCTGATCGGCCCCGACGCGAACAGCATCACCAGCACCGCCACCACGACCGCCGCGATCATCACGCCGAGCGTGTCGACCATGCCGACGGCGGTGATGACGGAGTCGAGCGAGAACACGATGTCCAGCACCATGATCTGGATGATCACCGAGGCGAAGGAGGCGGCCGCGGCCTTCTTGCCGTCCTTGCCCACGGGGCCGTCCATGCTGTGGCCGATCTCGGTGACGCTCTTGCCCAGCAGGAACAGGCCGCCGAGCAGCAGGATCAGGTCGCGTCCCGATATTTCGTGACCGAAGACGGCGAACAGCGGCTCGGTGAGCTGCACCACCCACGACAGGGCGAGCAGCAGGAGCAGCCGGGTGATCAGGGCCGCGCCCAGACCCAGCACCCGGGCTCTGTCCCGTTGTTCGGGAGGTAGTTTCCCGGCCAGGATGGAGATGAAGATGATGTTGTCGATCCCCAGCACGATCTCCAGGGCGACCAGGGTGAAGAAGCCGATCCAGATCTGCGGGTCGGTCACCCAGTCCAACATTTACGCACCTCCATGACACATGAGCGGGATTTCCGGTAGCAACGAGTCAGCCGCCGAATAAGTTCACGGAGTTGCGATCGATGGAGGGGATTGGGTTATAGTCTCCGCCGTAGGTCATGAGTGCCAGCGACAAGCCCCGGCTAGCTGGCCGGCAACCCTCGCGTCCGCGGCGGGGTGCCCCGGGTGAAGACCTGGTCCGTCATGAAGTGTGGCGGGCAAGCGCGGGCTCCGTGGCTGCTTCCAGGGGTCCGATGACCCTGAGGGAGATGTGCCGTGTCCACGTTGACGATCTTCAGCTCCGTCCCCGCTCGCGCCGCCGAGGCCGAGGCCGTTCCGGTCGCCACGAGCAGGCCGATCCCCGCCGTGCTCGGGGCCGATCTCGAGGTGCCGGTCAAGGGCGGCCGGCTCGTCGGCTACGCCAACCTCGACTACGCCGCCAGCGCCCCCTGTCTCGAGCCGGTCAGCGCCGCCGTCACCGCCGCGCTCCCGGCCTACTCCAGCGTCCACCGGGGCGCGGGCTACGCCTCGCAGCTCACCACCGCCCGCTACGAGCAGGCCCGCCACACGGTGCGGGCGTTCGTCGGGGCCCGCCCGGACGACGCGGTGATCTTCACCCGCAACACCACCGACGCCACGAACCTCCTGGCCCGCTGCCTGCCCGCCGGCACCACCACCGTGGTCTTCGACACCGAGCACCACGCCTCTCTCCTCCCCTGGGAGAAGTCCGTACGGCTGGCGCCGCCCGCCTTCCCCGGCGAGGCGGTCCGCGCCGCCGACGCGGCCCTGGCCGGCATCGACGGCCCCAAGCTGCTCGTGGTCACCGCCGCCTCCAACGTCACCGGCGAGCTCTGGCCCATCGCCGCTTTGGCCCACGTCGCGCACCGGCACGGCGCCCGCATCCTGGTGGACGCCGCCCAGCTCGTACCGCACCGGCGGCTCAACCTGACCGCGCTCGACCTGGACTACGTGGCCTTCTCCGGGCACAAGCTGTACGCGCCGTTCGGCGCCGGGGTGCTGGTCGGGCGGCGCGACTGGCTCGCGGACGGCGAGCCGTACCTCAAGGGCGGCGGCGCGGTGCGCTCCGTGGGCGACGACACCGAGTGGCACGACGACCCTGAGCCGCGCCACGAGGCGGGCACCCCGAACGTGCTGGGCGCCATCGCCCTGGCCGCCGCCTGTGACGCGCTCACGGCCACCGGCTGGACCGCGCTGGTGCGGGAGGAGGAGCGGCTGATCGCGCGCCTGCGGTCCGGGCTGGCCTCCATCGAGGGCGTACGGGAGCTGTCGCTGTGGGGGGACGACCACCCGCGCGTCGGCATCGTGTCGTTCACCGTGGCCGGCTACTCGGCCCGCGAGGTGGCCGAGGTGCTGTCCGGCGAGTACGGCATCGGGGTGCGCGACGGCAAGTTCTGCGCGCACCCGTTCGTCCGGCACCTGTTGGGTGAGGCCGACGGCGGATGTGAGGACGGCACCGCCTCCGCGGTGCGGGCCTCCATCGGCATCGGCTCCACGCAGGAGCACGTGGACCGGCTGGTCGAGGCCGTGCGGGACCTCGTGAATCGCTGAGTCGGCCGTCGAGTCGGCGCTGAGTCGACTGCTGAGTCGGCCGCTAGACGGCGTCGGAGCGGTTCGGCGGCTTGCGGTGCGGCGGCGGCTCGTCGGAGACCAGGGCGTCGATGTCCCTCATGTCGTCGTCGTTGACCCCGCCGGCCCGGTGCTCGGTCGGCTGCCTGGGCACCCGAGGCGCCTCGGCGGGCGTCGTGAGGCCGCCGGGCCTGGTCGTGACGTTCGACGGCTCCGAACGCTGTGGCCGCGCGGCGCTTTCCTCCTCGGCGGCCCGGCGTTCCGAGCGCCGGCGGAACATCGCGGCGAAGATCCCGTCGATCCCGATCCGGCCGCCTCCCAGCGCCAGGAACAACAGGGCCAGTGCCCCGAGCGCGCCGGGCAGCTCCCAGCCGCCGGCGCTGGACAGTACCCCGTGCCCCGCGTGCACGTACGTGATGGCGCCCAGCATGTTGACCAGCAACAGCAGCCCCACCAGGCGCACCAGCAGGCCCAGGATCAGGAAAATGCCGCCCGCCATCTCGACGAGGGTCGCGAACATGGCGGCGAGCTCCGGCATCGGGATCCCCATCCCCTTGAACGCCTGCCCCGTGGCCGCAAGACCGCCTTCCCACTTCTGCGCGCCGTGGACCAAGAAGATCACGCCGGTCACCACCCGTGCGATCAACGCCGCGACATCAAACACAACTCTCTTCATGGTGTTATCTCCCCCCGGTTCCTTGTATTCCTCCCCGTGTCCGAGTTAGGGATGCGTTTCCGTACCATTCCTTGACCCGGCCCCGCCCTGGCCCAGCAACCGGCGCGGTGGCAGCATTGCCATATGACGGAACGTGTGGTCGGGATCGGCGCGGGTGCAAAAGAGCTGGCCACCGAGGACATGATCCTCAACATCGGCCCGCAGCACCCGTCGACCCACGGGGTGCTCCGGCTCAGGCTGACGCTCGACGGCGAACGCATCACCGCCGCCGAGCCGATCATCGGCTACATGCACCGGGGCGCGGAGAAGCTGTTCGAGGTCCGCGACTACCGTCAGATCATCATGCTGGCCAACAGGCACGACTGGCTGTCGGGGTTCGCGAACGAGCTGGGTGTGGTGCTGGCCGCCGAACGCCTGCTCGGCATGGAGCCCCCGGTCCGGGCCGTGTGGGCGCGCACGCTGCTGGCCGAGCTCAACCGGATGCTCAACCACCTGATGTTCCTCGGCTCCTATCCGCTGGAGCTCGGCGCGATCACGCCGCTGTTCTACTCGTTCAACGAGCGCGAGCGCATCCAGGCGGTCATGGAGGAGATCTCCGGCGGCCGCATGCACTACATGTTCAACCGGGTCGGGGGCCTCAAGGAGGACCTGCCGCTCGGCTGGCTCGACCGGGTGTCGGAGGCCGTCGCGGAGACCCGCCGCCGCGTGCCCGACATCGAGAACCTCATCCTGCACAACGAGATCTTCATCGCCCGCACCAGGGGCGTCGGCGTGCTCTCCCGCGAGCAGATCACGCAGTACGGCGTCAGCGGCCCCATCGCCAGAGCCTCCGGCGTGGACTTCGACCTGCGCCGCGACGACCCGTACCTCGCCTACCCCGAGTTGCCCGTGAAGGTCGTCACGCGGCAGGCCGGCGACTGCCACTCCCGGTTCGAGGTGCTGTTCGACCAGCTCAAGGTCTCGCTCGACCTGGCCGACGCCTGCGTCTCGCGGCTACGCTCGCTGCCTCCCGGGCCGATCAACCAGCGCCTGCCGAAGGTGCTCAAGGTGCCGGAGGGCCACACCTATGCGTGGACCGAGAACCCCCTCGGCATCAACGGCTACTACCTGGTCTCCAAGGGAGACAAGACCCCGTGGCGGCTCAAGCTGCGCTCGGCCTCGTACAGCAACGTCCAGGTGCTGCGGGAGATGCTGCCCGGCCACCTGGTCGCCGACATGGTGGCCATCCTCGGCTCGATGTTCTTCGTCGTGGGTGACATCGACAAGTGAAAGTCGAGCGCGACAAGTACGTCGACTGGCTCCGCGCCCTGAGCCTCTGCGTCGTGGTGGTCTGGCACTGGGCGTTCACCATCCTGGAGTGGAAGCCGAGCGGCCCCGAGCCCACCAGCCCCCTGGGCTTCACCTCGGGGCTGTGGATCCTGACCTGGCTGCTGCAGGTGCTGCCGCTGTTCTTCTACGTCGGCGGCCACGTGCACCTGCTGTCCTGGGAGCGGGCCAAGGAACGCGGCGTCGGCATCGGCTCGTTCGTCTGGCGGCGCATCCGCGCGCTGGCCTTACCCGCCCTGTTCCTGTCCGGGGTGTGGATCGCCATCGGGGCGGTCGTGACGTACACGTTCCAGGTCGACTGGATGTGGCGGGTGGTGCTGCTGGTGCTCAGCCCGCTGTGGTTCCTGGGCGTCTACCTCGTCCTGATCGCGCTGCTGCCCGTGGCGCTCTGGCTGCACCGCCGCTACGACGTGCTGGCGCTGATCTGGCTCGGCGGCGCGTCACTGGTGGTGGACGTCGTGCGCTTCCGGTACGGGGTCGACTGGGTCGGCTGGCTCAACATGATCATCGTCTGGGGGCTGGCCCACCAGGCCGGGTTCTTCTACGACCGGATCGTCATCCTGCCCAGGCGCTATGACATCGCGGTGCTCTGGACAGGGCTGTTCGCCCTGTTCGGCCTGGTCTACTCGGGCATCTACCCGGGCTCGATGGTGGGCGTGCCGGGCGACAAATGGTCGAACATGGCGCCGCCCACGTTCGTGATCGTCGCCCTGCTGCTGTTCCAGGTCGGGCTGGTGGAGGTGCTGCGGCCGTCGATGGAGCGGGTGCTGGAACGTCCGGGCTGGCGCCGGGTGAACGAGTTCATCAACCGCTACTCGCTGCCGCTCTTCCTCTTCCACACGACCGGGATGGCCATCGCGCTGGGCCTGTCGTGGTGGCTCTTCGGCAGCCTGGGCACCGAGATCCCGCCGGACCTGAAATGGTGGCTGGAGCGCCCGATCGCCATCCTCGGCCCGCTGATCTGCACCGCCCCGGTCATCTACCTCTTCGGCAGGCGCTCGTCTTAGTCCGGTTTGTGCTCGTCCTGGTCCTTGGGGATCCGGCAGGCGTGCTCCAGGTAGAGGGCGGCGCAGATCAGCGCCACGCAGGCCACGAACGACCCCGCCGCGACAAAGAACTCCGCCCGCGGCGTCTCCCGGTCCAGGATCTGCACCGTGTAGAGCCCGAACCCGGCGAACAACCCGCCGAACACCGCCCCTGCGTACGCCGACGCCTTGGCCAGCGCCGCCAGCCGGGCCACCGACAGCGGCTCCACCGGCTTGGTGCCCGGCTTCCTGGCGATCCTGGCCTTGGTCACCCAGGCGCTGTAACCCTCGCCGATGGCCAGCAGCAGCACGGTCGGGATCGCCGTCCACGGCATCAGGGGCAGGTCTGAATAGAAGGGCCTGACCGCCGCCCACGCGATCAGCGCGACAACAGCGATGATGCCGACTAGGCGGCCCGGATGGGTGGGCTTCAATCGGGCCTCTGCAGTTTCAGGTCGTCGCGCAGGCGTACCCCCTGCTGGTCGATGCCCGCCAGCAGCTCCGCCACCCGGCCGCGCCCGGGCACCACCGCGTCGGGGTCGGCCTTCGCCCACGGCACGAGCACGAACGCGCGCTCGTGAGCGAGCGGATGCGGCAGCGTCAGCTCCGGCTCGTCGCAGATCGTGTCGCCCACCACGATCAGGTCGACGTCGAGCGTCCGCGGACCCCAGCGCTCGGCGCGCACCCGCCCGAAGGCGTTCTCCACGCTCTGTGCCCGCTCCAGGAGCGTGCGCGGCTGCAGGGTGGTCTCCGCGATCACGATCGCGTTGAGATACGGCTTCTGTCCCGGCGGACCGCCCACAGGGTCGGTCTCGTAGACCGGCGACGCCTGGACGAACTCCAGCCCCGGGGCGTCGAACAGGGTGTCCACGGCGCCTTGCAACGTCTGGAACCGGGGCCCCAGATTGCTGCCGAGAGCGAGGACGACTTTCATACGCGGCTCCGCTCAATGGTCACGACCACGTCGTCGAACGGCAGCGGGATGGGCGCCGCCGGTTTGTGCACGCTCACCTCGACCCTACGCACCAGCTCACTGGCCAGGCACACGTCGGCCAGCCGCTGCGCGAGCGTCTCTATCAACGCGACCGGCTCGCCCTCCACGACCTTGACCAGCGCCTCGGCCAGCTCTCCGTAGTGGACGGTCTTGGTGAGGTCGTCGCCGGCCGCGGCCGGCGCGGTGTCGAGGAACAACGTCGCGTCCACGACGAACTCCTGCCCGAGCTCCCGCTCGGCAGGGAGCACGCCGTGCCTCCCCCTGGCCCGCAGGCCCTTGAGAGCGATGCGATCAGGGCTCAAGCTCGCCTTCCTCCTCCTCGTCGTCATCTCCCTGGAGCACCGGCGAACCGTGGTGCATCCACAGCCGCCAGCCCTGCGAGGTGCGGATGTAGACGTTGCTGGCCACCACCTTGCCCGCGGCGAAGCTGGACTCACCCTCCTCGCCGGCGGTGAGGATGTTCTCGACGCAGGTGAGCACGGCCACATCGCCCAGCACGGTCGTGTCGACGTCGGTCAGCACGAACTGGATGTAGGTGGTGTTGGCCATGATCAGGGCCCACGACCGCAGCACCTCGGACCGGCCGCTGAGCAGGGTCCAGCCCGGGTGCACGCAGCTCACCTGGTCGTCGGCGGTGTCCTCGGCCCAGATCTCGGTCATCTTGTCGAGATCCGCGTTCTCGATCGCGGCGTAGAACTCCTGGTTGATCGTCTCGATCGCGACGGTGTCGACGCTCATGTGTTGGCTCCGGCTCTCTTCCATGCGGCTGCCACGCGTACGGCATCGGCGTTGGGACCCACCTCGTGGACGCGTACGCACCAGGCGCCCGCCTGGGCGGCCAGTGCGGTCACGGCCAGCGTCGCGGCGTCGCTGCGGCTGAACGGCCGGGGTGTGCCGTCAGGACCCGCCAGCAGGCGCCCGAGGAAGCGCTTGCGCGACGCTCCGATGAGCAATGGGTAGCCGAGCTCGGCCAGCTGGGGGATCCCGGCCAGCAGTGCCCAGTTGTGCTCGGCGTTCTTGGCGAAGCCCAGGCCGGGGTCGAGCACGATCTGCTGCTCCGCGACGCCTTCGGCCAGGACCAGATCGACCCGCTTGCCGAGCTCCTCGCGGACCTCGGTGACCACGTCGGCGTAGACCGCGCGGTTGTCCATGTCATGACTGTGGCCGCGCCAGTGCATCACGACGTACGGGACGCCGGTCGCGGCCACCACGCGCGGCATCTCCGGGTCGGCGAGACCACCGCTCACGTCGTTGACCAGCCGCGCCCCCGCCTCGACCGCGGCCTTGGCCACCTCGGCCCGCATCGTGTCGACGCTGACCGCCACTCCCTCGGCGTGGAGTGCCCTGATCACGGGGACGACCCTGGCCAGCTCCTCCTCCAGGGACACCCTGGCCGCGCCCGGACGGGTGGACTCGCCGCCCACGTCGACCAGGTCGGCCCCCTCCTGAACCAGCTCAAGGCCATGCTGGATGGCGGCCGCCTCGTCGAACCACAGGCCGCCGTCGGAGAACGAATCGGGGGTCACATTGACCACACCCATGACGAGGCACCGATCCGCACCTCCCGGCACGCTGATGGGCACGCTAGTCATGGGCCAAGCCTAGGCGCTCCCCCACACATGTTGACATCGTGGGTCCCCGTTCGGTCATCAACGACCCAGGATCAGCGCCATCGCCTCAGATCGGGTCTTGTCGCTCGTGCGGAAATCGCCGCGAACCGCCGAGGTGACGGTCTTGGCGCCCGGTTTGCGTACGCCGCGCATCGTCATGCACAGATGCTCGGCCTCGACCACCACGATGACTCCGCGCGGCTCCAGAACCCGCATGAGAGCGTCGGCGATCTGGGACGTCATGCGCTCCTGGACCTGGGGGCGGCGGGCGAACACGTCGACCAGCCGGGCCAGCTTCGACAGGCCCGTCACCTGGCCGCGGTCATTGGGGATGTAGCCCACGTGGGCCACACCGTGGAACGGGACCAGGTGGTGCTCGCAGGTCGAGTAGACCTCGATGTCCCGGACGAGCACCATCTCGTCGTGATCGACGTCGAAGACCTTGGTCAGGACGTCTTCGGGCTTCTGGCCGAGCCCCGAATACTGCTCGGCCATGGCGCGGGCGACCCGGGCCGGCGTGTCGAGGAGGCCGTCGCGGTCGGGATCCTCGCCGATGGCGTAGAGGATCTCGCGTACGGCCTTCTCGATCCGGCCCAGGTCGACGTCGTACTGAGTCACACACTGTCCCCGGACGGGAGGGCGTCCTGGTGGCCCGCGGTGAGCGAGCCGTTGGCCGACTGCTCCTTGGGGGTCAGGATCGGCGGACGGTCGGAGGGGAGCCGCTTGCCGTAGCCCGCGTAGGACGGGCGGTGCGCCCTGACCACGACCGAGGCGAAGATCTCCAGCACCTGCTCGCGGGAGAGCGTCTCCTTCTCCATGAGCTCGAGCACCAGATTGTCGAGCACGTCGCGGTATTCGACCAGGATGTCCCACGCCTGGTCGTGCGCCGTCTCGATCATCCGGCGGACCTCCTCGTCGATCGTGGAGGCGATCTTCTCGGAGTAGTCGCGCTCGTGGCCCATCTCGCGGCCCAGGAACACCTCGGCCTGGCCGGTGCCGAACTTACGGGCGCCGAGCTGCTCGCTCATGCCGTACTCGGTCACCATGCGGCGGGCGACCGCCGTGGCCTTCTCGATGTCGTTGGAGGCGCCGGTGGTGGGCTCGTGGAAGACGAGCTCCTCCGCCGCGCGGCCGCCGAGCAGCATCGCGAGCTGGTCCATCATCTCCGACCTGGTGGCCAGGAACTTGTCCTCCATCGGCAGCGTCATCGTGTAACCGAGGGCGCGGCCGCGGGACAGGATCGTGATCTTGTGGACCGGGTCGGAGTTGGGCAGCGCGTGCGCCACCAGCGCGTGACCGCCCTCGTGGTAGGCGATCATCTTCTTTTCCTTGTCGGACATAACCCGCGACTTGCGCTCGGGCCCTGCCATGACGCGGTCGATCGACTCCTCGAGGACGTCCATCGTGATCAGCTTCTGGTCGGCCCGCGCGGTGAGCAGGGCGGCCTCGTTGATCACGTTGGCCAGGTCGGCGCCGGTGAACCCGGGAGTGCGGCGCGCGATGACGTCGAGGTCGACGTTGGGGGCGAACGGCTTGCCGCGGCCGTGGACCTTGAGGATGCCCTTGCGGCCCTCGAGGTCGGGGCGGTCGACGGTGACCTGCCGGTCGAAACGGCCCGGGCGCAGCAGCGCCGGGTCGAGGATGTCGGGCCGGTTGGTCGCGGCGATGAGGATCACGCCGCCCTTGACGTCGAAGCCGTCCATCTCGACGAGCAGCTGGTTGAGCGTCTGCTCGCGCTCGTCGTGACCGCCGCCCAGGCCGGCGCCGCGGTGGCGGCCGACGGCGTCGATCTCGTCGATGAAGATGATCGCCGGGGCGTTGGCCTTCGCCTGCTCGAACAGGTCGCGCACACGCGAGGCGCCGACACCGACGAACATCTCGACGAAGTCGGAACCGGAGATCGAATAGAACGGCACGCCCGCCTCGCCGGCCACGGCACGGGCCAGCAGGGTCTTACCGGTGCCGGGCGGGCCGTACAGCAGCACGCCCTTGGGGATCTTGGCGCCGATCGCCTGGAACTTGGCCGGGGCCTGCAGGAACTCCTTGATCTCCTGGAGCTCCTCGATGGCCTCGTCGGCGCCTGCGACGTCGGCGAAAGTCGTCTTGGGGGTGTCTTTGGTGATGAGCTTGGCCTTGGACTTGCCGAAGTTCATCACTCGCGAGCCGCCACCCTGCATCTGGTTCATGATGAACAGGAAGATCAGCACGATGAAGACGATCGGCAGGAAGCTCACCAGGATGCTGACCAGGAAGTTTTCCTGGGGCACCTCGGTGTTGAAGCTCTTGGTCTTGCCGGCGTCGACCTGAGCCTGGAGCTCGTCGGTCAGTTTGCTGCCGTAGCCCGTGACCCAGTCGGACTGGATCAGCCTCGTCGGGGAGTCGCCGGCCTTGACCGTGATCGGGTTGGTCAGCGTCACCTCGATCCGGTTGTCCTTGTCGACAATCTTGGCGTTGTTGACGTTTCCGGCGCGAATCTGCTGGAGAACCAGTGACGTGTCGGCCTGCTTGTAATTACCGCCGCCACTCCAAAGCTGAGTGACGAGTAGGAGCAGCACGACGATGCCCAGGATCCACAGCAGTGGCCCACGTGTAAATCGCTTGAGATCCATCCGATGCGGAACCCCTTGCGGGCCCGTCCCTTCCTGACCATGGCCTGGAACCCCGGGCTGGCCCGGGGCCGCGGCATCCGGCACCGCGACTTCTGACTACCCGAGGGGGACACGCGGTCACCCTCCAGGAGTCTGAAGGTACACCGGCAGAGCGCACGGGGGGACCCGCCCGCTGCACCGGCCTTGCCCTATCAACGTACGTCACGGTGCGCGGTGTTCCCGGCCGAGGTCCAGATTGCTACTTGTAAACGTGTGGGGCGAGTGTGCCGATGAACGGCAGATTCCGGTATCGCTCGGCGTAGTCGAGGCCGTAACCGATGACGAACTCGTTGGGAATGTCGAACCCCACGTATTTCACATCGATCGGCACCTTCACCGCGTCGGGTTTCCGCAGCGCGGTGCAGATCTCAAGTGAGGCGGGATTACGCGACTTCAGGTTTTCCAACAGCCAGTGCAGGGTCAGGCCGGAGTCGATGATGTCCTCGACTATCAGCACGTCGCGGCCCAAGATGTCGGTGTCGAGGTCTTTCAGCACGCGTACGACGCCGGATGACTTCGTGCCCGCGCCGTACGACGACACCGCCATCCAATCCATTTGCACGGGCACGTGCAGGGATCTGGCCAGGTCGGCCATCACCATGACGGCGCCCTTCAGCACGCCCACGAGCAGCAAGTCTTTACCCGCGTAGTCCTCGTCGATCCGCCCGGCAAGCTCTTTGATCTTGGCCTGGAGCTTGTCCTCGGGAATGAGGACATTTTCCAGGTCATGGCCCATGTCGGCAGCGTCCACCTGTGGTTCCTTATGCGATGGGACTGATGGCGAGTATCAGGGTGCCATACCGCCGGACAGCGGACAGACCCCCGGGCAGGTCCACGGCCTTCTGCCCGCGCCAGCTCGTGACCAGCCGGTCCACGGCCAGCACGTGCGTGGCCGAGAGGGCCCCTGACGGGGTTCCCGCCGCGATGGCCGCCCGCCGCAGCACCCGCCGCCTGACGGCGTCGGGGAGCTTCTCCAGCTCTGGCAAGGCCAGTGTCACCGATCCCGGAATATCGCTAAGAGCGCAATTTTGGTACGCCGATTCGGCCCATTGATCGAGGGCGTCGGCGTCCTCCCGCGCCATCCCCGCGGTCCTCGCGAGCGCCTCGGCCACCCCGGGGCCCAATTCCGCCTCGAGGACGGGCAGGACCCTCCTTCGCACGCGGACCCTCGTGTAGCGAGGGTCCTCGTTGTGGGGGTCGTCCCAGGGGTCGAGCCCCATGGCCTCGCAGGCCTTGACGGTGGTGGCCCTGGGGATGTTCAGGAACGGCCTGCGGTAGCGCCCGCTGCGTGCCGCCATCCCGGACAGGGACCTGACGCCGCTCCCCCTGGCCAGGCCCAGGAGCACCGTCTCCGCCTGATCGTCGCGGGTGTGCCCGAGCAGGACCGCCTCCGCCTGGAGCCGGTCCGCCGCCTGGGCCAGCGCGGCGTACCTCGCGTCCCGCGCCGCCGCCTCGGGGCCGCCCTCGGTGCCGACCGTGACGGTGAGCACCTCGGCCGGGCTCAGATCGAGCCGGCGGGCCCCGATGTCCGCGACCGTCCGGGCCCGCTCGGCCGAGCCGGGCTGGAGCTGGTGATCCACGGTGAGCAGCCCTGCCCTGAGGCCCGTCCTGGGCGCCACGAACGCCAGCGCCGCCGCCAGCGCCAGGGAGTCGGCCCCGCCGCTGCAGGCGGCCAGCACGAGCGCGCCTTTCTCGACGTCGGCCAGCGCCTCACGCACTGCCCGGCGCACGTCGGCTACGGCTGGATGTGGACCCACGGGTGCCATTCTCACCCCCCGCCACCCACCCCAACACCACCCGCGCTGCCCGTTGCCTGCGCCACCCGCGCCCGCCGCAAGCGCCGCCCACCAACGCCCGCCACCTGCGCCATGCCGCTCACCGGCGCGGGGCGCCGAACTCCCCCACACCACGCCCTATCGGCGCGGCACCTCAAGGGGACGGAACGTTGGCATCATGCACCTGCATCACGAGGCACTTGCGCCACCCGCCCACCGCCGGCCGCCTTCGCAGCCCGCTGGGCGGTCGCTGGCGTAAGGGGCCGGGGCGGGCCGGGAGGGTTAGGCCGGGAGGGCCGGGGTGCCGATGACGCGGCTGATCCAGGCGTCCGGGTCGGAGATCTCCGACGTCGTCGGAAGCGTCTCGGGAGAGGTCCAGATCTTGTTGAAGCCATCCATCCCCACCCGGTCCACCACCTTCCGCACGAACGCCGACCCCTCCGCGTACTGCTTCATCTTGAGGTCGATGCCCAGCAGCCGCCGCACCGTACGGTCGAGGCGGGAGCCGCCCTCCCGGCGCTGGGCGAACTTGGCGCGGATGTCGCCCACCGAGGGCACCACGGACGGGCCCACCGCGTCCATGACGTAGTCGCCGTGCCCCTCCACCAGGGTCATCACGGCCGTCAGGCGGTCGAGGATCTCCTTCTGCCCCGGCGACTGGATGGCGTCGATGAGGTTGCCCTCCCCGCCGCGCACCACGTCGGCCACCGTGTCGGCGGCGCTGCGGAGGCGTTCGAGCAGCGTGGGCAGGTCGAGGTCGGAGGCGAGCAGGAACTCGGTCATCTGCGACCGGACGTATTCGCGCAGCCACGGCACACCCGTGAACTGCACCCGGTGCGTCTCCTCGTGCAGGCACACCCACAGGCGGAAGTCGTGCGGGTCGACGCCCATCTCGCGCTCGGCGTGGACGATGTTGGGGGCGACGAGCGTCAGCCGGCCCGCGGGCTCCTGGCCCGTGGGGTCGGGCGGGAGGAACAGCTCGTACTGCCCGAGGACCCGCGAGGCGAGGAAGGCCAGGACGGCCCCGACCTCGACGCCCGTGATGCGGGAGCCCACGGCGGTGACGATGGCGGGCGGCTGGTTGTCGCCGCTGCCCATGCGCTCCGTCAACGGCTCGAGCACCACGCGGAAGCCCTCGACGTTCGCCTTGATCCAGCCGGGCCGGTCGACGATGGTCGCGGCCTGCGGCGCGGCCTCCGCGTGGATCTTGGTGAACTCGCGCACGTGGCCCTCGGCCTCACGCGACAGGGTACGGAGCTCGGTGACGGCCTGCCTGGCCTCCTCCCGGCTCACTTGAGGACCGGGGCGCACCAGGCGCGTGCCGGTCGAGACAGCCAGATCCCAGTCGATCACCTGCATACCGTCCACCGTACGTGCTCGATGCCCAACCTGCGAAGGAGCGCCGGTGTCTGGACTGAGGAGGGAGGGAGCGAAGCGACCGAGCGACGAGGGAAGACACCGGCCCCCAGCGACTGAGCCGCGATCCGAAGGATCGCCATGAGCACGCGAAGGAGCGACCATCCCAGGGAGCGCCGATCAGGACCTTGCCACGGTGGCGGCGAGGCGGTCGAGTACGGGTTCGGCCGTGACCGGGACGCGGTCCGCCATGAACGCGAAGGTCACCAGCCGCCCGTCCTTCGTGGTCGCCATGCCCGCCAGCGTGTTGACGTTGTTCAGCGTGCCGGTCTTGGCGCGTACGAGCCCCACCTGCCCCCTGCTGTCGCTGCCCGTGAACCGCCGGCCGTTCCCCAGCGTGCCGGAGAAGCCCGCGATCGGCATGCCGGAGGCGACGGCGTGCAGGTTGGGCTGGCCCGTGGAGCCGGCCATGGCGATCAGCTTGGCCAGGGCGCTGGGGCTGATGCGGTTGCGGGTGGACAGGCCGCTGCCGTCGGAGAGCGAGATCCCCTGCGCGGCCCCAAGCCGCTGGAGCACCGCCACAACCGCCTTGTTGCCCCCTTCGAACGACGCCTCCTGGCCTTCCTTGATGGCCACGTGCCTGGCCAGGGCCTCGGCCATGTCGTTGTCACTTCGGGTGAGCGTGTGCTCGACGAGGGAGTAGATCGGGGCGGAGTCCACCCGGCCCAGCTCGGGGGCGCCCGCCGGGGCCTTGTCGGGCTTCACGGACCTGGAGACCGCGATCCCCTGCTTGGCCAGCAGCTTGGCGAAGGCCGCGGCGGCGTACTGGGGCGGGTTGGAGACCCGGGGCTGATGGAGACGGGGATTCTGGCGGCCTTCGTCGATGGTCAAGGCGTAGACGGGCGCGACCTCGCCGTCCGGGACGTAGTTCGGCTTCCAGCCGGGCGCGATCGGCGAACCGACGAACAACGAGGTGTCGTACGAAAGGGTGATTTTTCGAACGTTTTGCGACTTGAGGGTGGCGGCCGTGCGGGCCGCCAGGGTGGCCAGGCTGGCCTGCTTCGGGTACGTCGGTTTCGCCGACGGGCCGGCCAGCATCGGGTCACCGCCCCCGACCAGGATGGCCGTGCCCGGCTTCGCACCCTGGACGACCCGGGTGGACAGACGCGTGTCCGGGCCGAGGGAGGCGAGGGCCGCGGAACACGTGACGATCTTCGTGGTCGAGGCCGGGACGATGGGGACGTCGGCGTTGGCGGCGAAAATCCGTTCGCCGGTGGCCGCGTCGAGCACCACCGCACCCACATGAGAGCCGAGCGCTTCGTCACCCAGGGCACTGGTGAGCTGGCGCGTCAAAGTACCCTTAGTCGGGAGAGGTCCGCCCCCTGACTTCACCGAAAGCTGGGCCAGCACAGGCCCTGAGGTGACCACGGGGACGGAGGAAGACCCTTCCGGCGGGGACGCCGTCGGCTTGGTCGGTGGAGACTGCCTCGTCAACGCGCCCAGGCTGAAGTCGGTGGTCATCGCGTAAACGCCGATGACGATCGTCAGGGCCTGCAGCACGGCGAGAGTGGTCAACATCACCCACCGGTCGTGCCGCGCCACGTCGTCTGCCTCTCTCCTGTGTTCGCTTACGAGACATTAACGCCCAACCGGGGGTCCCCGGGGGCTTGAGTGCGGGAGACGAAGCCGAACCAGGCACTGCCCGGTGAAGCGGAATCGGCCCATGAGAAAGGACCGCGGTGGAGTTCGACGTCGTCGTTGAGATTCCGAAGGGGAATCGGAACAAGTATGAAGTGGACCACGAGACCGGGAAGATCAGGCTCGACAGGCTCCTGTTCACCTCCACGCAGTACCCCGCCGACTACGGCTTCATCGAGAACACCCTCGGCGAGGACGGCGACCCGCTGGACGCGCTGGTGCTGCTGCAGGAGCCGACCTTCCCCGGGTGCTACATCACCTGCCGGGCGGTCGGCATGTTCAGGATGACGGACGAGAAGGGCGGAGACGACAAGGTTCTCTGCGTCCCCTCGACCGACCCGCGGATGCACCACATCCAGGACATCCATCACGTGTCGGAGTTCGACCGCCTGGAGATCCAGCACTTCTTCGAGGTCTACAAGGACCTGGAGCCGGGCAAGTCCGTCGAGGGCGCCAACTGGGTCGGCCGCATCGAGGCCGAGGCCGAGATCGAGCGTTCCTTCCGCCGGGCCAAGGAGGAGGGTCACCACTGACCCCCTCAGCGGGGCCTGGTGGCGCCCACCAGGTCCCCGCGCCAGATCGAGGCGACCCGTACGACGTCGCCGGTCTGCGGCGCGTGCACCATCTGACCGTTGCCGACGTAGATCCCGACGTGGTGGATGGTGCCCGGGTCGCTGCTGACGTAGCCGAAGAACAGCAGGTCGCCCCGTCTGAGCTGGTCCAGCGGCACGTGCGGGCCCGACGTCCACTGGGTGCCCGTCCAGTGGTCCAGCTGTATGCCCACCTTCTCCCAGGCCCGCATCACGAGCCCTGAGCAGTCGTACGTGTCCGGGCCCGCGGCCGCCCACACGTACGCCTTGCCCAGCTGGGTCAGCGCCCAGTCGGCCGCCACGTCCCCCATGGCCGAGCCCCCGGTGGCCATGCTCTGCAGCGCCGCGGCCCGCTGCCTGGCCAGCAACTCCGCGCGGGTGCGCGCCGCGTCCACCCGGCGCTGGAGGACCACCGTACGGGCCTGCAGCTCCGTCGTCTCCTGCCGCTGCCGGGCCACCGCCTGCTCGGCCACGGTCTTGGCCAGCGCGACCCGCTCCGAGAGGACCCGGTGGGCGGCGTAGGCGTTCGCGGCCTGCGTACGCAGGATGGCGGCCACCTCCTGCGCGTCGCGCATGCTGCCGAGGGTCGCCGACTGTTCGCTCCTCATCTGCGCCAGCAGGCCCGCTCTGCGCAGGACGCCCTCTCGGTCGCCCTGATCGACGATCATGCTGACGACCGGGGTCATCAGCCCCAGCCCGCCGTAGCTCTGCGCCGCAAGCAGCGCGACGGCCTGCCTGGCCCGCTCGACCTCCGCGTCCGCCGACGCCAGCCGCGCCCTGGCCTGCGCGTAGGTCTGGTCGGCCTGCTGCAGCCTGACCAGCTCGCCGTTGTACGCCTCCACCAGCCGCTCCACCGCGGCCGCCATCCCGTCCAACCGCGCCTGCGCGGTGGCCAGGTGGGCGCTGGCCGCCCCCAGCTCCCGCGAACGGTCCTGCGCGGCCTGCCGGGCCTTGCGCACCTCCCGCGAGGAGGGAACGGGGTCGGCCACGACGGGCGGGCACAGAGCGACGACCAGGCAGCACACGAGGAGCCCGGCCCGGAATGCGCGCATTGGTCCCCCCGGAAACACATGGTTACTCTATGCACACAGTTCCCGGCAATTCACTCACGTAACGTGATCGCGGCTCGCAGAATCAAGACCCCGGTGGACCGGTCAGCCGGTGGTGGTGGGTGAGGGGGCTTCGGTGGGGGTGGTCGTGGCGGGTGGGGTGGGGGTCTGGGTGGGGGTTTGGACCGGGGTGGGGGTCGGGGTGGGGCAGGGGGTGCGGGTGCCGGGGGCGGAGGGTGGCGGGTTGTCCTCATGCGGTGGGCCGCCCGCCGGTGGCCGGTGCGTCGGCGGGGACGGTGGAAGCTGGGGGACGTACGTCGGGGGTTGCCAGTCCGAGGGCTGAGGAGGGTCGGAGGGGTCGTGGGAGGCGGGCGCCTCGGCCTCCGGCGAGGAGCGTACGGAGTCGCGGACCGGCGCGACGGACGGCACCAGCATCGGGACGCCGGTGACGCCGATCGGACGGGTGGTCCTGCTGTCCAGGACGGGATCGCCCGTCACCACCACGTCCGGGGAGTCGGAGCGCCAGGGCAGGCGGATGGCGGGCGGTTCGCCCGTGGCCGGGAACGCGGCCGTCGCCACCCCCGACACCCCGCCCTCCTCGGTCTCGAACTGATGGAAGATCAGCGCTATCGCCACCACGGCCGCGACCGCCGCCAGCGCGCCTGCCAGCGCCTTAGGCCACCCTCGAACGTTCCTGTCCGCGGGAACGGGAAATCCGGCGGCGCCCAGGTTGCCCGTACGCCTGGCGACGTAACGGCGGTACGGCAGGAGTTCGGGGTCGACGAAGCAGCTCATCACCCGCAGGCGGAGCGCGTCGGGCAGGGTCTGCTGGGGCAGCAGGCCGAGGACCTTGGCGGGCGACACCTCGCGAGTGCGGTGCGGCGCGCAGGTCTCGCAGCGCCGCAGGTGCCGGACCAGGCGCTCGCGCATCTCCTGGGTCAGCTCGCCGGAGAACCCGGCCAGGATCGCGGCCCGCTGCGGGCAGTCGTACGGGCCCTTCAAGGCGAGGATCTCGGCGGTGATCGCGTCGCGCAGCCGCTCGCGCGCCCCCTCCAGGACCTGCTCGACCTGCCGCGTCCCCAGCACCTGGGCCAGCTCCGGCGCGGGCAGCGAGTGCCGGTACGCGAGCTCCAGGGCCTCGCGGTCGGCGACGGGCAGGCTCTGGATGGCGTTCCAGGCCATGACCCGCAGGTCGGCGTCGGCCGCGTCGTGCGGCGGCGGCGCCTTGGCCAGGGCCTCGGCGGACCCCGGCGGCGCGGCGGCCCGGCGGCGCAGGCACTCGGCGCGGGCCAGCGCGTACAGCCAGGTGCGCAACCGGTCCGGGTCGGCCAGCGCGCCCGCGTGCGCCTCCGCCGCGATGAGGGTGTCGCGGAGCGCCACCTGGGCGCTGTCCGCGTTCAGCAGGAGGGACCAGCAGTAGCGGTAGACGCTCTCCGCGTACGTGTCATAGAGCGCGGCGAGCGCGCCCGGGTCACGGGCGCGGAGTGCTTCGACCAGGACGCGGTCATTCATATGACCGAAGGTAATTGATTGGTAACTAGTAGTTCTACCGCTTTCGGGGTGTCGGTATAACAACGCCTTTGGATTTTACCCAATTCATTGTTTATGCTCCGACACGACCTGTGTGCTCCGGTCTACCGAGAACGGCTCGGTCACCGGCTTGACGGTATGGACCGGCGCGGCTCCGGCGAGCGCCAGCTCCTCGTAGGGGCGGCCGGTCGAGCCCCAGGTCCGGGCCGTGATGTCGGTCCTCGCGACCTTTGTCCCTTGGGGCAGCCCTGACACGGTGAGGATGAATCGCGGCGGACTTCCGGTTTTGACATCGTCCACGAATGTGCTCCCGCCGCCGAGGAGTTTGCCCGCTTTGTCGCGCAGCAGCGCATTGACGACGAGACTGCTGGCCGACATTTGATAGGGATTGCCGACATATCCAGTAATAAGGTATGAGCCGTCTTTCTGGGGCAATGTCTGGACTCGGCTCACAGGGAACCGCTGGAACGCGGAGGGAATCCGCGCCGCCGCCCGCCAGCGCGCGGGACGGTACTGGATCGTCACCTTCGCCGGCTTCTCGGATGCGGTGGCCTGGCCGGTGAAGGCCAGCGAACCGCCCGGCGGCACGGCGTCGAGCGGCTGGTCCATCCTGACCACCTCGGTGCCCTTGGCGTCGTGTCCGACGATCGTGGCCACCACGTGCTCGCCGAAGTGCCACGGGTTGGCGTTGCTGAGCACGCCCGCCCAGGTGACGGCGTACCCGTCGGCGGACTTGACGATATTGGAGACCTGCTCCTTGAGCGCAAGGGGCTTGAGCTCTTGCACGGGTCGCTTCTCGCTCGCGCACCCGGAGAGGCAGATCGCCCCGAGTGCGCAGAGTGCGAGCAGGCTGACGGTTCGGCTGCGCGGGATCACTTTGCCGTGATAACCCGTGCATGGGCACGGCTGGCAGAGGACACGCGCCAGGCGTACCAACTCTTTAACGGGGACGTACGACCCTGGCCTCGTCCCAAACGGGCTCGGACGACTCGTAGACCGTGCCGTCGGAGCCGAAGACCAGGTAGCGGTCGAAGTCGGCGGCGAACCAGCGGTCGTGGGTGACCGCCACGACCGTGCCGTCGAACGCGTCGAGGCCGGCCTGCAGCGCCTCCGCACTGGCCAGGTCGAGGTTGTCGGTCGGCTCGTCGAGCAGCAGCAACGTGGCCCCGGACAGTTCGAGCAGCAGGATCTGCAGCCGGGCCTGCTGCCCGCCGGAGAGCGTGTCGAACCGCTGCTCGGCGATCAGCCCCGCCAGCTCGTAGCGGGCCAGCGTCTTCATGGCCTCGTTCTTGAGCTTGGCGTGCTCGGTCATGACGATCTCGACCGGGGTGCGGCCGAGCAGGTCGGGCCTGGCGTGCGTCTGGGCGAAGTGGCCGGGGACCACGCGGGCGCCGAGCTTGGCGACCCCCTCGTGGTTGACCGGCTCTCCGGCCAGCAGGCGCAGGAAGTGGGACTTGCCCGAGCCGTTGGAGCCGAGGACCGCGACGCGTTCGCCGTACCAGACCTCCAGGTCGAACGGGCTCATGAGACCGGTGAGCTCGAGCACCTCGCAGGTGATCGCGCGCTTGCCGGTGCGGCCGCCCCTGAGGCGCATCTTGATGTTCTGGTCGTTCGGGGGCGTCTCGGGCGGGCCCGCCTCCACGAACTTGCGCAACCGGGTCTGGGCGGCGTGGTAGGGGGCGGCCATGCCGTCGTTGTATCTCGCCTTGTTCTTGAGCATGTTGACCAGGGCCTTGAGCTTGGCGTGCTCTTCGTCCCAGCGCCTGCGCAGCTCGTCGAGGCGTTCGTTGCGGGCCTTGCGGGCCTCGGTGTACGTGCCGAACCCGCCGCCGTGAATCCAGATGTTGCCGGACTCGACGGTCACGATGCGGTCGGCCGCGTTCGCCAGGAGCTGGCGGTCGTGGCTGACCAGCAGCACGGTCTTGGGCGTCTCCCTGAGCTGCTGCTCCAGCCACTCCTTGCCGGGGACGTCGAGGTAGTTGTCGGGCTCGTCGAGCAGCAGCGTCTGGTCGGGGCCGCGCAGCAACGCCTCCAGGACGAGCCGCTTCTGCTCGCCGCCGGACAGCGTGGACACGTCCCGATATTTCACCCTTTCGTACGGGACGCCGAGCGCGGCCACCGTACACGTGTCCCACAACACCTCGATGTCGTAGCCGCCCGCGTCGGTGTAGTCGCTGATGGCCTGCGCGTAACGCATCTGCGTCTTCTCGTCGTCGCGCTCCATCATGACCAGCTCGGCCGCGTCGAGCCGCTCGGCCGCCTTGCGCACCGCCGGTGGGGCGACGCCGAGCAGCAGGTCGCGCACGCTGCTCCCGTCGCGCACGCTGCCGATGAACTGCCGCATCACGCCCAGCCCGCCGGAGCTCGCCACGCTGCCGTCGACCGGCTGGAGGTCACCGGCGATCAGCCGCATGAGCGTGGTCTTGCCCGCGCCGTTGGGCCCGACGAGCGCCGCTTTGACGCCTTCGCCGATCCGGAAGGACACGTCGTTGAGCAGGGGCCGCCCGTCGGGCAGCACGTACGTGAGATGTCCTACTTCGACGTGGCCCATCCCGGCAGGCTACCGGGCCCCTTCCGGCGCGGTCACCACATTTTCCGCCGCTCGTTCCAGCACGTGGGCGTCCACCGCGTGGACCTTTACCCCGAATTCGTCGATCAGGCGCACGGCCGCCACGAGCTCGCGACCTGCCCGCGGAGAAACGCGTTCGGTTTCCGTCGCCGCGGACGCGGTCTGTCTCTCAGACGAGGGCGGACTTGTAGAAGATGCTGGCCTTGCGGGCCCCCGCGACGCCCGAGGCGAGGCCGAGGCACAGCCGGGGCCGTCCCGAGACGATCTGGATCGCCATGCCCTCCGGCTCGCGGTAGTCCAGGGACTTGCCCGCCTGGCTGAGCGAGCGCTGGACCTTGGCGCCCGTGCGCAGGTCGACGCAGGTGATGTACGTGTTGCCCGGCGCGGGGTTGGAGGAGCCGTAGGCCGTGCCGTCGAGCAGGTAGAGGTAGTTGCCGTAAGCCGTGTAGCCCTGGAAGACGCCCAGGCCGGACGGCTGCGCGACGTCGTACAGCTTCTTGGCCGTGCCCGCCTTGACCGCCGCCAGCGAGTACGCCACGAACCGCGCCTGGCCGCCGACCCGGCAGCGCATGATCAGCCGGTTGGTGGACGGGTCGATGGCGCAGGTGGTGCTGGTCGCGCCCGAGATCAGGGTGTACTTGGTGAGCGCCGAGGACGACGGCGTGAGCGTCTGGCCGTTGACGAACTTGAACCTCGCCAGCCTCCGCCCCCACGCGTTCCCCGAGCCGTCGGCGACCGCGTCGGTCTCCGTCCACAGGTAGGCGGAGCTGCCCGACGGCTCCACGCCGATCTGCACGCCGTGGCCGAAGCCCTTGAGGTACATGTGGCCGAGCACCGATCCGGACAGGCTCAGCTTGGTCACGCAGAGATCGCCGGCCGCCGCCGAGCCCGAGCCGTTCTTCAGCTGGGCCAGGTAGATGTGCCCGTGGGTGTTGTCGAAGGCGAACGACTGCAGCACGGTCTCGTCGTACAGCGCCTTCTTCCAGATCAGCTGGCCGGCGGGCGCCGCCAGGTCGAACCGGCCCGCTGCGGAGGCGGCGGCCGCCGCCGTCTCCGTGCCTGCCAGAGCCGCCGCCGCGGCTCCGGCGCCGACCTTGAGCAGATCTCGGCGAGTGACCGGCATACGACCCCCATAACGGATATTTACGGATATTTCAGGAAGTCACTCACCCTAGTGCAGCTCGCTGAGGATCACCTCCGAACTCCAACGATCCGATTCGGCCGAGTGTGAGAGGGCCCTAGACAGTAAGTGATCTAATGACTAGAACTGTAGGGAACTTCCCTCCCCCAAGGACGAGTGATGACGCGATTCCGCTCCGCCTTAGCACCCCTCGCCATCGCGTTGGCCGGCCTGACGGCCGTACCGCAGCAAGCCTGGGCCGCCCCGCCCAAACCCGTCCCCTCGGTGGCCCAGCAACAGCAGTCGCCGGCCGCACCGAAGGCCGCGTGCGGCCCGACTGTCAAGGCAACCACCACCGACGCCCGCCTGACCAGCCTTTTCACCAATTACGGCAACGACAACAGCCGGTTGGACGACTGGACGGGTGCCGACGGCACCTACTCGGTCAAGCTGCCGAACGGCAAGGAGCTGTGGATCTTCTCCGACACGTTCCTCGGCCGGGTGAACACCGACGGCTCGCGCCCGCCCGTGGTCGGGGAGGGCGGGGACACGGTCTTCCTGAACAACTCCTTCGCCGTCGAGCGCGACGGCAGGCTGTCCACGATCCACGACGGCACCGCCGCCGCGCCGACCGCCGTCATGCCTCCGCGCGACCAGAACCACTGGTACTGGGCCGGCGACGCCACGGTGGCCGGCGGGCTCGTGGAGGTCACCTACCAGGAGTACGAGCGCTACGGCACCGGCGCGTGGGACTGGCGCTGGCACCGGAACGTGGTGGCCAGGTTCGCCCCGGGCCGGTTGAACGCGCCCGTCAGCGTCACCGACCTGCCGTCCGGGCACGGCGTGGCGTGGGCCTCCGCGATCCTGAAGGACGGCGGATACACCTACGTGTACGGCGTCGAGGACCTCGGCTCGCCCAAGTACATGCACGTCGCCAGGGTCAGCGGGCAGAGCCTGCTGGGCACGTGGGAGTTCCTGAAGGCGGACGGCACCTGGTCACCGAACGAGGCCGACTCGGCGCGCGTCATGAGTGGCGTCGCGAACGAGTACAGCATTACCAAGGTCGGATCCGGATATGTCCTGATCACGCATGACACGACCGAAGTGCTGAGCCCCAACATCGTGGCCTACACCTCGTGCTCCCCGTTCGGTCCGTTCACCGGCAAGCAGCACGTCTACACGACCCCCGAGACCAAGGGGAACATCTTCACCTACAACGCCCACGCTCATCCCGAGGTCGCGGGCAACGGTCTCGTGATCTCCTATAACGTCAACAGCTTCGTGAACACCGACCACTACCGGGACGTGACCATCTACCGGCCGAGATTCCTGGATGTGACCTTCCAGTGAGGCGTAACTGGGCGGCCCGCCTGCGGCCCGTCACGATCGACGGGCTGCGGGCGGTCGTGCTGGAGAACGAGCGGCTGCGCGTGACCGTCCTGCCGGACAAAGGCGGCGATGTGCTGGAATTTCTGCACAAGCCCACCGACACGGACTTCGTCTGGCTCTCCCCGCAGGGCCTGCGCAACCCGCACGACCACCTCCAAGGCGCGGCCGACGACGTCGCCCAGTTCATCGACCACTACGAGGGCGGCTGGCAGGAGGTCTTCCCGAACGGCGGCGCGCCCAGCGAGTATCGGGGCGCGCGGCTGGCGCAGCACGGGGAGGTCTCCGGGCTGCCGTGGCGCTGCGAGGTCGTGGCCGACTCCGAGGAGGAGGTCGCGGTACGGCTCAGCGTACGGACGCGGCGGCTCCCGTACCGGATGGAGAAGGTCTTCAGGCTCAGGTCGGGCACGGCGGCGCTGGAGATCGAGGGCCGGGCCACCAACGAGGCCGATCTCCCGCTGCACGCCATGTGGGGGCAGCACATCGTGTACGGCCTACCGTTCCTGCGTCCCGGCGCCCGGATCAGGCTGCCGGAAGGCGTCAAGGTGATCCCCCACGGAAGCGCGATAAATCCGGCGGGCCGCCGGGTCCGGGCGGGCGGGCCGTGGGAGTGGCCCGTCGTCCCGGCCGACGGCGGCGGCGAGACCGACCTGAGCGTGGTGCAGGAGCCGGGGTCGCCGAGCGACATCGTCTACCTGACGGGCTTCGACGAGGGTTGGTACGAAATTTCGGGGGATATCGGTATGCGGGTGGAGTGGGATGCGACTCTCCTGCCGTACCTGTGGATGTGGCAGGAACTCGGCGCGTCCACCGGCTATCCCTGGTGGGGACGGGCGTACACGCTGGGGCTCGAACCGTTCTCCAGCATGCCGACCGACGGCCTGGCCGCCGCGGTGGACAACGGCACGGCCCTCGTCCTGGGCCCGCACGAGACGAAGGTGTTGAGGTTGCGCGCGGAGGTTCTGGCGTGAGTGAGCGTAGCGAACGAACAATTAGACGCAGTAGTGAATCACTCATGCGCCCGACGAAGGAGGGCGCATGAGTGAGTTCAGCGGGAAAGTGGCGCTGGTCACGGGTGGTTCGATGGGCATCGGGCGGGCCGTGGTGGACCGGCTGGCCGACGGCGGGGCGTCCGTGGTGTTCTGCGGGGTCGACAAGGACGCGGCGCTCGACACCGATCGCGTCACCGGCGTGGTCGCCGACGTGCGCCGGGCCGGTGACATGCGCGACCTGGTGGACCTGGCCGTGACCAGGTACGGCGGGCTCGACGTCGTCGTCACCTGCGCGGGCGTGCAGCGCTACGGCACGGTCGAGGACACCCCGGAGGAGGTCTGGGACGAGGTGCTCGACATCAACCTCAAGGGCGTCTACCTCACCTGCAAGGCGGCCGTCCCCAAGCTGAGGGCCCGCGGCGGCGGCTCGATCGTGATCATGTCATCGGTGCAGGCGTTCTCCTCGCAGGCGCAGGTGGCCGCCTACACCGCGAGCAAGGCCGCGCTCAACGGCCTGACCAGGGCCATGGCGCTCGACCACGCCGCCGATGGCATCCGGGTGAACGTGGTCTGCCCGGGCTCGGTGGACACCCCGATGCTGCGCTGGGCGGCGGACCTGTGGCGGGGCGACCTGTCGCAGGAGGAGCAGGTCGCGCAGTGGGGCCGCTCCCACCCACTGGGGCGGGTGGGCCGCCCTGAGGAGGTGGCCGAGCTGGTGGCGTTCCTGGCGGGGCCGCGCTCGTCGTTCATCACCGGGGCCGAGCACCGGGTGGACGGCGGCCTGCTCGCGCAGAATCCGGCCGCCCTTCCCGAATAGCCCACAGGTTCCCCTGGGGGCGTACCAAAGCTGGCAAGTGTTGTGTCAACGCGAGGAACTTGCAGGTCGTACCACTGATACCAGTGGTCCTCGGCGTGCCGGGCACGCGACCCGATCCACGGGCGCGCAGCCCTTGATCGTGCGGCGAGTCATAGCGGCTCGTGTTCGATCTTGCACGCTAGGTTACGAGGTCGAAACGACTCACCGAGGAGAGACCTGTGAGGCTATCGAGAAAGGCCGCCGGCATCGTCGCCGCGGCCGCGCTGTTGACCGCGGTCGTGCCGGCCACCGCAGCGGTGGCCAGCCCCCGCTCGACCTGCTACGGCGGTCGAGTCTGCCTGTACGCCAGCTTCGACTACAACCGCGGTCAGGTCGACCACTGGCGTGACTTCATCGAGGACGACTCGGACTTCGCCGACAACAACTGGCTGAACTGGGACTTCAGCAACTCCTGGGAGACCATGGACAACGAGACCAGCTCTGTCAGGAACCGCATCGGCTGCAGCGCCACCCTCTGGCAGCACCCGGGGTACACGGGAGCCCACAGCACGTTCATGCACAACTCGAACGACGGCTTCCTGGCGAACAACGCCATCGGCAACAACCGCGCCAGCGCGCTCGACATCTGGTGCCGCTGAGCAGTAACGGGAGTGCCGGTTTCCGGGCTTGGCCGCCGGAAACCGGCTGTCGCGGACTCCTCGCGGGCGCACTGCTGCTGACCACGGTCACGGCCTGCGCCGCCGACGAGCCCGCGCCGCGAGCGCCGGTGAAAGGCGTCTCCTCGGTGTCGGAGCTGGTGCTGCCGTTCGACGCCTACAAGACCACTCCCGAGCAGCGGGCCGTCCTGGGCAACGCCCACAACCAACTCGTCGTGCAGTGCATGCGCAAGCAGGGCATCACGATCGACCCACCCGCGGAGGACGCCGCCGCCCTCGCCGCGGTGGACCCCGGCAACTCCCGCCGTTACGGCGTGGCCGACATCGAGGCGGCCAAGACCTACGGCTACCACCTCGCCCGGCCGCCCTCGCCCGACACCACGGGCGCCTGGGCCGGCAAGCTCCCCAAACCCGCCCGGCACCGCCTCTACGGCACCGCCGCCGACCGCGGCTGCCTGGACCGGGCCACGCTCACCCTGGACAAGGGCTCGACGAAGGCCGACTGGCCGTGGCTGGCCCTCCAGGACTCGCTCACGCTGGAGCAGGCCGCCAAGGAGCCGTCCGTGACGGCGGCCGCCAAGCGCTGGGAGACGTGCATGGGCCAGGCGGGCGAGTCCTACCCGGCTCCCGAGGCCGCCATCGCCGACAGCCGCTGGGACCTGGACAAGCCTGCGGTCAGCGAGGACGAGAAGCAGACCGCGACCGCCGACACGACCTGCAAGTGGTCGTCGGGCCTGGTGGCGGCCTGGTTCACGGCCGACGCGGAGCTCCAGCGGGCGGTCGTCCGGGACAACCCCGACCGCTTCGCCGCGCTCCGCGACAACCTCAAACAGCGCCTGGCCCGGGCCTCAGCCCTGCTGACCGAGCACGAAGGCGGCCAGGTCGGCTGACTGCCGGAGCCTGCTCGGCTCGTGGACGTACATCATGTGGCCGGCCTCGTAGTACCTGAACTCGACGTTGGCGGCCAGCTCCGCGGGCACGGGCAGGTGCGCGAACGCGTGCTCGGCGGCGTAGTACGGCGTCGCGCCGTCGTGGTAGCCGCAGGCCACGTGCACGCGCAGGTGCGGGTTGGCCCGCATCGCGTCGGCCAGCTTGTCGACCACCGCGACGTGGGCGCCCTCGAACTCCTTGAACGACCACGGGTGCACCCGCGACGTGAGCACCTCGTACGGCAGGTCGTTGGCGTAGCCCAGCTCGGCGCGCAGGTAGTGGTTGAGCGCGGCGCTGTAGGGTCCCATGATCGCGTTCATGCTGGGGTCGGCGGAGAAGTGCTCGCGCCCCGAGTCGGGGTCCCAGCCGGTGAACCGGCCGTCGAGGCGGCCGACGACCTGGCGGCGCGAGCGCAGCACCTCGGTGAAGAACCTGATGTGCTCGATCCGCAGGTCCACGCGGTCGACGTAGTCCTCACTCAGCCCGGTCAGCGCGGCGACCGTGGAGACGGCGGCCGAGCGCTCCTCGCCGGTGAGGCGGTTGCCGCGGGCCAGCGCCCACGGGTAGTCGCGCTCGGCGTACGCCTCGGCCTCGCGCAGCACGTCGGGCAGCGGCCGGTCGCCGTGCAGCCCGTGATAGTGCGCAATAGCGGCATAAGTCGGCAAATAGAGGGCGTAGGACAGGTCGTTGCCCTGGTTGAAATCCCCGGTGATGAAGTCGAGCACCGAGGAGATCAGCATCACGCCGTTGAGGTACATGCCGTACCGCGACTGCAGGTGGTCCGCCAGCCCGGCCGCCCTGACCGTCCCGTACGACTCCCCCGCCAGGAACTTCGGCGACATCCACCGCCCGTTCCTGGTGGTCCACAACCGGATGATCTCCCCGACGGACTCGATGTCGCCGGTGAAGCCGTGGTACGGCTCCGGCTTCTCGCCCTCGGCCGCCCGCGAGAAGCCCGTCGAGACCGGGTCGATGAAGACCAGGTCGCTCACGCTCAGCAGGCTCTCCTCGTTGTCGGCCAGCCCGTAAGGGGGAGGCAGGAGCGCGCCCGCGTCCCCCATCACGACCCGGCGCGGCCCGAGCACGCCCAGGTGCAGCCACACGCTCGACGATCCCGGGCCGCCGTTGAACGCGAACGTGACCGGCCGGCTCAGCGGCTCGGCCCCGTCGAGCGTGTACGAGGTGACGAACATCTCGGCCTTGGGCCGCAGGCCCCCGAACTTGCCGTCGTCGATCACCTCCTCGCGCAGCACCATGGTGCCGGTGGTGGCGGTGTACGCCTGCCCGGACGGCAGCGTGTGCGAGGTGGTGACGAGATTGTCAGCCGGCGGGGCCGGCTGGGTTTCTTCCGACATATCGCCCAATTATGGAGCTATATCGAGGGACACGGTGGGGTCGGCGAACCGTTCGTTCGGCACCGTGGCGTACCAGCCGGGCCGCCCGGGGTCCCGGTCGTACGGATAGCCGCCCGTCTCCCGGTAGAACTCGGCGTACTGGGCGACCCGCTCGGGATCCAGGCGCACCCCCAGCCCGGGGCCGGACGGCACCGCGATGGCGCCCTCCGAGTACGCCAGCTTCCCACCCTCGATCACGTCGTCCCTGAGCTGGTGGTAGTGCGCGTCGGCGGCGTAGGTGAGGTTCGGCAGCACGGCGCCGAGGTGCAGCATGGTCGCCAGCTGGATGCCCAGCTCGCCGGAGGAGTGCACGGCCACCCCGAGCTGGAACGTCTCGCACACCCCCGCCGCCTTCACGCACGGCCTGATGCCGCCCCAGAACGTCGTGTCCAGCAGCACCACGTCGGCGGCCCTGCGCATGACGTTGGAGGCGAGCTGCTCGAAGTTGACGACGACGGTGTTCGTCGCCAGCGGCACCCTGACCTGCTCGCGGATGGCCCTGAGCCCTTCGAGCCCCCAGACCGGGTCCTCCAGGTAGTCGTTGTTCAGCCCCTCGATGGCCCGGCCGAAGCGCAGCCCCTCGGCCACCGACAGCACGGCGTTCGGGTCGTACCTGAGCCGGTCGTCGGGGAACGCCTCGGCCAGCGCCCGGTAGCACTCCAGCTCGTGGTCCGGCGGGAACACGCCGCCCTTGAGCTTGTGCACGGTGAACCCGTGGTCGGCCTTGAGCTGCTTGGTGTGCTCGACGAGCTGGTCGGGCGTGCGGATCTCGCCGTACCCCTTGGCCGCGTACCGGAAGAACAGGTACGAGGCGAACGGCACGGCGTCGCGGATCCGCCCGCCGAGCAGGTCGTGCGCGGGCACGCCCAGGTGCTGCCCGATGAGGTCGATGCAGGCGAACTCGATGGCCGCGAGGAGCTGCGTCCTGTTGTTGTAGAGCGAGGCCGTCGGGTTGGCGATCTTGAAGCGCAGCGCCTCCAGCTGGAAGGGATCATGGTCCTTCAGGTACGGCACGAGCGCCCGGAACGCCGCTTCCGCGCTCTCGCCCCCGCCGCCCATCTCGCCCAGCCCGACCAGCCCGTTGTCGGCCTCGACCTCGACGATCGTGCGCACGAACCGGCCCCAGTGGGCGCCATTGCTGTGCCGCAGCGGCGCCTCCAGCGGGACCGCGACCGTCGTGGCCCTGATGTCAACGATCTTCACGAACACGTCCCCCAAACAACGGCCACCCCGCACGCGGGCAGCCGTACCTTGACCGTCTCGTCCACGACATCGAGCCCGCGGGCCGAGCGCAGGCCCGGCAGGCCCACCGTCACCTCGACCGGCTCGGCGGCCAGCGACTGCAGCCGCACCACGCGCTCCTCACCCGCCCGACCGAGGGACGTGACGAGCACGTCGGGGTGGTCGACGGACACGTAGGTCTCGGTGACGTCGGGGCTGTCGGTGACGAGCGCGCCGACGAACGGCTCGGTCAGCCCGGAGGCCGCTGCCGCGCCGAGCCGCCGGCCCCGGGCTCCGGCCTCCGAGGTCACGGCGTAGCGGAACGTGGTCTCACCCTGCTGCTGGGCCGGGAAGTTGGTGTCCCAGATGTTGTTGAGCGCCCACGAATAGACCGTGCCGTCCTCCTGGTCGAGGGTCGGCGGGAACGGCGCGTACGGCATGTGGATGGTGCCGAGCTGCACCAGCGGCGCTTCCAGCGTGGCCCAGGCGACGGTCAGCTCGGGGTCCTCGAAAGCGATCCAGTGCCTGATCGGCAGCATGTACTCGGCCGAGCCGGGCACGCGCGGCACGCCAGGACCGCCGACGCCGCCGGTCAGCTCCCAGGCGGTGGCCGGCCCGGTGGCGAACGGGAAGGCCAGGAAGACGGCCTCCTTGGCCGGGGTGCCCTGCTTGGCGAGCTGGTAGGTCAGGTCGACCCTGGGCACGCCGGCGTGCAGCTCGATCGTCGTGCGGATCCAGTCGACGCCCTTGCCGTGCAGCTCGACGACCAGCTTCTCGCCGACGGCCGTGCGCTGGACCTTGGTGATCGTGGCGCCCTTGCCGATGGCGCGGTCGCCGAGGAGCGTGCGGTCGTGCGCTCCGACGTGTCCCGACAAATGGTTGAAATGCGGGGCGGTGGCGTACTGGTCGTAGACGTACTGGCCGAAACCGGCCGCCGCGTCGCCGTTGACCAGCTCGCGGCCGGCCCGCTTGTCGAAGATCGAGCCGACGTAGCCCTCGCGGACGTCGTAGGCCACGCGGTAGAACTCGTTCTCGATCACCCCGCTCAGGTCCAGCTCGACCGGCTCGGGGGCCTGGTTCACGCCGGGCACGACGTCGAGGCGGGCGTAGCTGTAGCCGGGCACGCCGGGGACGACCGCGTGGACGTGCCGCCCGATGGGCCGGGTCGGCCAGTCGTCCGGGTGCACCAGCTCCTCGTGGTGCGGGAGCGTCTCCCCGGTCCGCGAGTCCACCAGCGCGATCGGCACGTCCACGCCCACCACGTCCCTCGGCAGGAACGCGCGGACCACGTCGGTCCGCGTCCACGTGCCGGGGTTGAAGACGGCGAACGAGGCCAGCGCGCCGCCCTCGGTGCCCGCCTCCGACAGCGCGGCGCCGAACCTGCGGACCGCGGCGTGCAGCAGGTCGGCCGCGTCGTCCTGGGCGTCGTAGGCGCCGGACGACTTGCGCGTCCACTGCAGGCCGCCCGAGTCGCCCGCCTCCTCGGCGTCCTCCCACGGGTTGGCCGCGCCCCAGGTGTGCTCGTTGAACAGGGCGACCTTGTCGTAGGCCGCGTCCACCTGCTCGGTCGCGTCCACCCCGGCCAGCGTGTGCAGCGTCTCGGCGACCCGCAGGGCCGACTGCGCCCGGCGCACGTAGCCGAGCGGGCGCGCGCCCGAGCCGAGCCCGTCGGCCCACCAGTCGGTCCAGTCGCCCTCGTGCACGGCCAGCCGGTCGTGGTAGCGCTCCTCGACGTGCTCGAAGAAGTCGCTGTTCACGGCCGAGCGCAGGCGCGGGTAGGCCCACTCCTCGTTCCACCGGCGCGCGATCGACGCGGGCACGATCGACGGCCCCGCGTTGTCGGCGTGCGCTCCCTGCACCCGCAGGTGCAGCACGTCCAGCTCGTACGGCTCCTTCGGCGCGTCCGGCCCCTGCCAGCCGAACGTCCCCGGCCCGTACGGGTAGCCGCGCGTGGCCAGCGCCGACAGGTAACGCGGCAGCAGGTCGTCGGCCAGCTCGTAGGAGTCGGTCAGCCCGACCGTGTTGCCCTCCATGTACGCCATGCCGTGCGGCGTGTCCGTGAACCAGACGATGATCTCGTTGCCGCTCGGCGCCCGCCAGCGGAACGGCCTGGTCAGCTTGTCGCCGCCGTGCAGGTAGGGCACGGAGCGACCGGCCCAGTTGTGCGCCGCGGCCAGGTAACGCACGCCGTGCGAGTGCAGCGCGTCCACCAGGCCGACGACCGCGCCCGGCACGTCGGTGTGCATGGCGGACTTGGTGGCGAAGCCGTACTTCTGCTCCAGCTGGGTGGTGAAGCGGAGCTGGCGGTGCAGCTCCTCGGTCGAGCACGCCTCCGTGTGGAGCTGGAACGGCAGCGCGGTCACCTCGATCACGCCCTCGCGGGCCTTCTGCGCGAAGGACTCCACCATCTCGGCGGGCCGCGCGGCCAGCCACTTCAGCGCCGGCATCGACGACTCGACCGACCAGCGGAACTTCGCGTCGTCCGGCCAGGACGCGGTCTCCTCGGCCAGCCGCAGCGCCGCGTCCAGGTAGTCGAGGTGGTGGCGGAGCACGGTCCCCTGCGGGTCGGTGTAGCCGATGTCCAGGTGCGAGTGGTGGACGACGAACACGCTCCACTTGCGCTGCGGGGTCACCGTGACCTGCGCGGTGCCGACCACCCCCGCGTCGTCGCGGCACTCCAGCGTGAACGCGCGCGGCGCGTCCACCTCGGGCACCAGCAGCGTCACGTCGCTGCCCGACGCGCTGTCCACGCCCACCAGCACGTGGGTCAGCGGCTCGGTGCTCGACACCCTGACCGCCTGCCGGCCGTCATGGGTGAACAGCGGCAGCACCGCGACCCGAACCTCCAGCCCGCGCACGCTGATCACCGGTGTCGAGGTGTCATCGCGCAGCGCCTGCCTGATCCCGTCATAGTCGGGACTGCCCAGGCTCCGCTGGAGCAACCGGCTCGTCATCAAACACTCCCTAGAGACAGGCCCCTGGCGAAGAGGCGCTGGGTGGCGAGGAACAGCACGACGGTCGGCAGCGAGACCACAAGGCCCGCGGCCAGGCCGACGGGCACGGGCGTCCCGGCGTACACGTCGGTCATGAGGCCGGCGATGGCGGTCATCACCGGCCGCACGTCCTCGGTCTGGGACAGGGTCAGACCGAAGATGAGGTCGTTCCAGACGAAGGTGAACTCCAGGATGAACACCGCCGTCAGCGCGCTGAGCGAGATCGGCAGGTAGATGCCCCAGAAGATGCGCCAGGTGGAGGCGCCGTCCATCCTGGCCGCTTCGAAGATCGAGAACGCTACGCCAGTGTAGAAGTTGCGCAGCACGAAGGCGGCCAGCGGCACGCTGATCGCCGTGTAGATGAGGATCATGCCGAGGCGGCTGTCGTACAGGCCGGCGTCGCTGTAGCCGACGAACAGCGGCACCAGCAGCATCTGCGAGGGGAAGACCGTGCCGCCGAAGATCAGGATGAACCAGAAGAACCCGTGCCGGAGCCGCAGCACCACGATCGTGTACCCGGCCAGCGCCCCGATGAGCACGCCGAGCAGCGGCGAGACGACGGCGTAGAGCGCGGTGCTGGCCAGGCTCTGCGTCAGGTTGGCGCTGTCGAGCGCCCGCGCGAAGTTCTCGAACAGCGCGAAGTCGGACGAGGGTGCCCACGCCCGGCCCGGATCGTACGAGGCGGCCGGACGCGAGGCGTTCACGAGCAGCAGGTACGTCGGCCCGAGCCAGACCAGCCCGAGCACGACCAGGACGGCACGCCGGATCACTGGGACACCTGCCGCTTGAGATAGAGGTAGGAAGCCAGCCCCGTGACGACGGTCAGCATCACCGCCACGGCCGAGCCGTAACCGTAGTCGCTGGCCACGAACGTCTCCTTGTACATGGTCACCGCCAGCGTCTCCGAGTTGCGCCCCGGCCCGCCCTGCGTCAGCACCCACACGATGTCGAACGTCTTCAGGCTGGCCACCAGCGCGAGCCCGACCACGACCGCGGTCAGCGGCCTCATGAGCGGCCAGATGACGTACCTGAACAGCCGCCACCCGCCGGCCCCGTCGAGCCGGGCGGCCTCGATCGGCTCCTTCGGGATCGACTGCAGCCCCACCACGAACAGCAGCATGTTGACGCCGAGTTGCTGCCACGTCCAGACCAGCAGCATCGCCAGCGTGTTGACCGGCGCGTCCTGCAGGAACGCGGTGTCCACGCCGAGCAGCTTGTTGGCGATGCCGTCGTGCGACAGGATCGGGCTCCACACCATGGCCAGGCCGGCGCCGCTCAGCGCGTACGGCAGCAGGAACGGCACCCGGAACCACACGCCGCCCTTGATGTCGTACGACAGCACCGCGACCAGCAGGCCGAGCCCGACGGGCAGCACCATGGTGCCGATGACCCAGAGCAGCGTGTTGCGGATCGAGGTGAGCAGGGCCGGGTCGTCGAGCAGCTTGCCGAAGTTGTGCGCGCCGATCCACTGGGCCGGCTCCAGGCCGTCATAGCGGGTGAAGCTGAGGTAGGCCGTCCACAGGAACGGCGCGTAGAGCAGCCCCGCGACCAGCAGGACCGCGGGCGCCACATAGCCGTACCCGAACCGCCCGAGTATGGGAGCCCTTGTGCTCACTGATGGGTGCTCCAGTACTCATCAGCGGCCTTCTGGATGGTCTCCAGGACCTCCTTGTAGCTGCCGGGCTCCGTCACGAACTTGCCGAACCCGTCCAGCGCGGCCGTCAGGACCGGCGGCGGCGTGGCCTCGAAGTACCGGTTGACCAGGCGGTACTGGCCGCTGCCCGCGTCCTTCGTGACGGTGCCGAGCGCCTTGTCCGAGATGCTCACCTTGGGGTTGGCGCTCACGTCTCCCCTGCTGCTCGCCCACTTCTCCTGCGCCTCCGACGTGGTCCACCACTTGAGGTACTTCTGGTTGGCGGCGGGGTCGGCGCCCTTGGTCAGTGAGCAGAGCGGGCCGCTCTCGAAGATCATCGAGGTCTTGGGCAGCGAGGGGTTGACGTTGGGGATGACGAAAAAGTCGTAGTCCTCGCCGGCCTTCATGTTGCGCTGGGTCATGCTGGTGTTGAACCAGGTGCCGAAGGAGACCATCGCCGCCTTGCCGTTCTTCAGCACGTCACCCGGGTCCGTTTTATCGCCAGGGTTGATGAAATATCCGGCGTCGATGAGGGACTTCCACTTCTCCATCACCTGGACCACGCCCGGGTCGGTGTACTTGGCCTTGCCCGTGGACAGGCGGTCGTACAGGTCGGGGTCGGAGCCGGCCATGAGCTGCTCGAACCAGACGAAGGAGAACAGCACGCTGGTGTGGTAGAAGGCCTTGACGCCGTTCTTCTTCAGCGTGTCGGCCACCTTGACCAGGTCGTCCCACGTCTTCGGCGCGGTGAGCCCGTACTTGTCGAAGATCTTTTTGTTGTAGAACATGCCCCAGTACGCGACGTTCATCGGCACGCAGTACTGCTTGCCGTCGATCGTGTAGTACGGCGCGAGGTCCTTCGACAGGTCGCCGGCCTGGATCGCCTGCTGCCAGATGTCCGTGGTGTCGGCCACCTGCTTCTGCTTGACGATCTCTTCGAGCATCCCCCCGGTCTGCCAGGTGAACAGGTCAGGCTTGACGTTCGTGCGGAACGACGCCTTGATGAACGCCTGGTATTGGGCCGAGTCCGTGTATCCCGTCGGCTTCATGCCCAGGCCGATGCTCTGCTTGGACAGGGCGCCCATCTGGTCGAAGTACTTCGTCCAGGCGCCCTTGTCGTTGTACAGGGTCAGCTCGCTCTTCTTCTGCGTCTCGGCGCCGTTTCCGCCGCAGGCGGTCAGGACGAGCGCCGCCACGCCGAGCGTGACCACACGTGACCGGAACATGGACCGGCCTCCTTGTTTCTTCAGGGGGATTGCAACCTGTGCTCTATAACCGTCTTGACGTCCACCAGGTGGGCCCGCATGCGCTCCTCGGCCTGCGCCGCGTCGCGTGCTTCGATGGCCTCCAGGATCGCCAGGTGCTCGTCGTAGTCGCGGCGCCGGTCGTCGAAGATCTGCAGGATCTCCTGCTGCTCGGGTCCGTGGACGGTGAGCAGCGAGTCGACGACCTCGTGCAGCACGCTGTTGCCGGCCAGCCGGGCCGTCGCCCGGTGGAAGGACATGTTCGCGTCGTGCAGGAGGGCGTCGTGGCCGCGCAGGTGCCTGCCCGCCTCTTCGAGCACCCGCTTGAGCGGGGCCAGCTCCTCGGAGTCCGCGTTGTGCGCGGCCATCGCGGCGAGCGGCGGCTCGATCACGATCCGCGCGCCGAGCAGCTCCAGGAGCTGGGCGGCGTGCATCTCGCGCATGTTGGGGTTGGGCAGGACGACCCGCTCGATGTCGGTTCCGACGTAGATGCCGGAGCCGTGCCGCATCTCGATGGCCCCGGTGGCCTCGAGCCTGCGCAGCGCCTCGCGCAGTGTCGGGGTGGTGACGGCGAAACGCTGGGAGAGCTCCCTGGTCGAGGGCAGCCTGTCGCCTGGCCGATGCCCTCCCGTACGGATGAGCTCCAGCATGCGCTCGGTCAGAGCGTCGGACAGCGTCGGCCGCGTTACCTCGGACATATCAAGTGATCTAATCACTTATTCGTGTGGGCGTCTATGATTTCGTCATGAGACGTGTGCTGGCGTGGATCGCGGCCGTCTTGGCGGTCCTGGCGCTGGTGGGGCTGGGTGGCGCGGGCTGGTATTACTCCGGGCTGGTGATCGACCCCTCGCACGAGGGATCGTACCCGCTGGAGGTGGTGGCCTTCGACGGCTCGAAGGTCACGCTGAAGGGCGGCTCCGACACCGCGGCGCCCGGCACGTACGGGCTGACCTGGCGCGACGGCAACGCCACGCTGGGGCCGGTGGTCTCCGTCGCCGGCTCCACGGTCGTCAGGGAGGTGACCCGCGTGCGGCGGGGCACGCTCGCGCCGGGCGTCCACGCGTGTTTGATGGTCGCACTCCCGACGGGCCTTCGCTGGTTACGCGGAGCTGCCGCTCTCAGGCCCTGCTCGTTGCTCCGGCCTTCGACCGCTGGATCTGGGGTCACGAGGACCCGCGCTCGGCGCTCGGCCTGCCGTACGAGAGGGTGTCGATCCGCGGCGAGTTAGGCGACTTCCCCGCCTGGCGGACCCCCGGCACCTCCAAGACCTGGGTGATCGCCGTGCACGGCCGCAACGCGAACGCCTCCGAGACCCTGCGCTTCCTGCCCGTCCTCCACTCCCTGGGGATCCCGGTGCTGGCGATCAGCTACCGCAACGACGAGGGCGCGCCGGCGAGCGAGGACGGCAAGTTCCACCTCGGCGCCACCGAGTGGCGCGAGGTCGCCGCGGCCATCTCGTACGCCCGCGGCCAGGGGGCGACCGGAGTGGTGCTGTACGGGTTCTCGATGGGCGGGGGCATCGCCCCGATGGCGGCCAGGATGTTACCCGGCGAGCCGATCAAGGGCCTGATCCTGGACAGCCCGGTCATGGACTGGAACGCGCCCATCGACCTGGGGGCGCGGCAGCGGGGGGTGCCGGGCTGGCTGGCCTCGGTGGGCAAGTTCGTGGTGGAGCGGCGTACGGGGATCTCGCTCGACGACCTCGACCACGTGCGGCACGCGAAGGAGTTCAGGCAGCCGATCCTGCTCTTCGTGGACGACGACGACACCAGCGTGCCCGTCGAGCCCTCGCTGCGGTTCGCGAAGCTCAGGCCGGACCTGGTGACGCTCGTACGCACGAAGGGCGGCGGCCACGTGGGCTCCTGGAACGTCGACCGGGCCCGCTACGAGCGGGCCCTCCGGGACTTCCTCACCGCTTCAGCAGCTTCATCATGATCTCGATCTGCCCCTTGCGCGAGGTCCGCACCTGCCCCGCCCACTGCTGAACGGCCGGATTGGCCCCGCCCGCCACCTCGGCGGCGGCCAGCTGCACGGCGTCGTCCTGATGCGCGACGAGCAGGTTGAGCAGGTCGTGCTCGAAGCTCTTGGACTTCCGCAGCGCCTGGATCCGCTTGACGTCGGTCTCGGGCATGCCTCCGTGATGATCGTGCGCACCGCTCGGGGGCGTGAGCGGCTGGTCCCAGGAGTGCAGCCAGCGCAGCATCCGCTCGACCTCGCTCTGCTGCGTGCTGGCGATGGCCGCGACCAGCGTCCTGAGCTCCGGCGTGGTGGCGCGCTCCGCCCCCACCTTGGCGATCTCGATGCCCTGCCGGTGGTGCGGCACCATCATCTGCACGAACATCACGTCCTCGGCGTTGACCGGGGCCTCCTGGGTCCGGGCCGGGCCGCAGGCCGTGATCAGCAGCAGGGCCGCCAAGGCGGGCAGCGCGCGCATAATCGATAGGAAACCTTCCTAAGGGTTTCCTGTCAGGCTACGTGACTTCGTAGCGAAGGTAAACGATCCCCGAGGGGAACGCCCGGGTTTCCAGCAGCCGGGTCCTGATGGAGGCGTCGAGCTGGGGGAAGAACGGCTTGCCCGCGCCCAGCACGAGCGGGTGGACGAAGATGCGGAACTCGTCCACCAGCCCGAGCCGCAGCACGCTCCACGCCAGCGTGGCCCCGCCCAGGTCGAGGTCGCCGCCGTCCTGCCGCTTGAGCCTGGTCACCTCCTCCTCGAGGTCGCCGGTGACGAGCGTGCTGTTCCAGCCGACCTGGTCGAGGGTCTTGGAGAAGACGTACTTGGGCATGGCCCGCCAGATCCTGGCGAAGTCGACCTCGAGCGCGTGGGCGTCGGGGCTCTGGTCGGCGGTGGGCCAGTAGGCGGACATGTTCTCGTAGAGGCGCCGGCCGTACAGGGATCCACCCATTTCGCGGGACATGTCGTTGATGAACGCGTGGACCTCCTCGTCGGGCGCGGACCAGCCGATGTCGCCGTTCGGGGACTCCACGTAGCCGTCGAGGGAGATCAGCATCGAGTAGATGATTTTCCGCATGCCCTTAAGACTGCTCCGGCCCGCGGAACTCATCACCTTCTCGTGAGGAACTCCAGCGCCTCCCCGCTGTGGAACTTCGAGATCCCCAGCATGAACTCCCGGTCCGGGAAATCGCCGTCGAGCAGCCGGAGCGGCCCCGCGGTGAGCGACAGATGCTGGGCCAGCTCGTAGAGCCTCATCCGGCCCTCGTCCAGCCCGTCGACGCGCAGCCGTTCGTAGTGCTCATGGAACCGGATCCGCAGGAAGACGTGCTCCCATTCGACGTCGAAGAACATCGTGCCTTCGATGTCGATCAGCACCGGCGCGTCGTGGTCGTCCACCAGCACATGGTCGGGCCCGAGCTCCCCGTGGATGAGCCCGTGATCCGCCCGCGGCCGCACGCCCGCGGCCATCTCCCGCAGCGCGCTCTCGAACTCCTCCCGGACCGCGCCGATCCGCCCGACCCGGACGGCCGCCTCGTCCAGGTCCCGCAGCGCGTGCTCGAGCACGACCTCGACCGCTGACTGCCGCCGGGTCCCCTCGATCTTCCCCACCCACGGAGCCCGCTCCCGCCCCATGGCCTCAAGGCTCTCCGCCAGCCGATCCATCACCCGGCCCGCCCGCTCCTGGTCGTCGCGCAGCAACGCCTCCAGCGTCCCTCCGCGTACGTCCTCGACCACCACGACGTCGCCCGGCCGGTCCACCAGGTAGACCTTGGGCACCCGCACCCCGAGGCCGCTCAACCGCCCATGGGCGACCTCGAAGAACCGCAGCCCGGACGCATGGCCGAACGGGGTCTCCGCGTCGGCGTTCGCCGCGGCGGGCCAGAAGTCCTCCTCCTGGGACCAGACGTAGACGATCGCGCCGGGCCCGTCGTCGTCGAACGAGAGCCGATAAACGCCCTTCTTGCTCCCGCCCCTGAGCCGCTCGACCCCTGCCGGCCGGCGCCTCTTCCCGAAGGCCGCACGCGCGACCTCGGCGAACCGCTGACCATCCATCACATGCCCTTCATCGCTGTGCCGTGGATCCTCAAGCGCCCAGACTCCACACCCGGATGGTCTTGTCGAGGCCGCTCGAAATGGCGACAGGGGTGCCGTCGCTGCGTTTCCCGATCGCCAGCGCGAATATCGCGCGAGTGTGCCCGGTGAAAGGTCCGCCGATGCGATCTCCCGTGTCCAGGTCCCACACCGACAGGCTCCCGTCGCCATCGCCGGAAACGATGACCGGGGAACCATCGCTTTGCTGCCCGACCGCGACCTCCATGGTGGTTTCGCTCCGGGCGGTGATGGATTCGCCGATGGGCTTGCCGGTGTCCAGGTTCCAGATCCGGATCGAGCTCTTGGGGGTGCCGCCTTCCTCGGCGGGGCCTGGCGGGATTTCACTGGTGACGGCCACCGGAGTGCCGTCTCCGCGCTTGCCTACGGCGAGCCCTTCCACCAGGCAGATGCCACATCGGCTGAGAGATTTGCTGAGGGGCTTGCCCGTGTTCGTGTTCCAGATGCGCGCCCTGCCGTTGGTCGCGCCCGTGACGAACACAGGGGTGCCGTCGCTGCGATTACCGGTCACCAGTTGGGTGACCGTGAACGCGAAGGGATTGACGGACGGCTTGCCGACGAGTTTTCCCGTGTCCAGGTTCCAGATTTCGACGTCCCTGGTCAGGGCGTCACCGCTGGAGATGATGACCGGGGTGCCATCGCTGCGCCTGCCGGTCGTCACCGCCCAGACAAGCCCGTTCCGGGCCTTGAGGGGCTTGCCGATCGGCTTGCCGGTGTCCAGGTTCCAGATCCGTATGTCATCGGCGGCAGCGGAGACGATGACCGGGGTCCCGTCGCTGCGTTTGCCGACGGCGACATCGTAGATCTCACCCTTGTGGCCCTTGAGGGGCTTGCCGAGGGCCTTTCCGGTGTCCAAGTCCCAGATCCGCACGGTCTTGTCGTAGCCGGCGGAGACGATGACCGGAGTGCCGTCGCTGCGCTTGCCCACCGCCACCGCCTCCACCTGGGCTGTGTGCCCTTTGATGGGCTTGCCGACGGGCGTGCCTAGGGGAGGGATATCGGCCCGCGACGAGGCCACGACAGCCGTACTGACCTGCTTGCTGGACGCGAAGTCGCTTCCCACTGCCGGATCAGACAATCCGACGATCATCAACGCGCCCATTACGATCGCTCTGGCCGACACCCTGCGGATTCCCCTCATAGTCCTAAAGCTGGTCATCCAGATCGCCGCAACGCCAGCGACTGGAACCGGAGTTCGTCAGATCCCACGATGTGGAAATCCACCACCTCGAAAGTCTTGCGTGCGTACTCCTGGAGCTGCTCATCGCTGCGGAAAGAGAAGAACCGAGGAGGATGGTGATCGTCCCCTTCGAAGGGACCCTCACCCGTCACGCTGCCTCCGCCGTACACGCCGAGAAAGAAGAGGCCACCGGGCCGCATCAGCGTGTGGATCGTATCCAGTACCGCCGGAAGGTCGCTGTTGGGCACATGCAGCAAGCAGTTCAGCGCGTACACCGCGTCGAACGAACACGGTGCGAAATCGAGGCTCAGAAAGTCCATGACATGCGCTTCAATGCCCTTCTCCCGGCAGCGGGCCACCATGGCAGGCGACAGATCGACGGCCACGACTTCCAGGCCGTTTTCCTGAAAGTACGCGCTGTCCTGGCCCGTTCCGGCGCCGACCTCCAGCAGTCGCCCGCGACGGTCGCCCTGCAGACGGCTCAGGAACGCCTCCCGCTCCGCCAGCTTCCACGGGGCCTTGCCGCTGACCTCACGTCGCTCGGCGCCACCGTCATATGCCGTTCGGAGGGGGCCGATCACGTCGTCGTAGCGCACGCTCATCGCGCCATGATGCCCTACGAAGGATCTTCGACAACAGGCACCCGTCGGCCTGGAGCCGCCTTGGGGACGGCAAGACCTGCGACCGCCAGGGATGCGGCTCAGCGCGGCTTCGCCGGACGGCGGCACGAGGCCGGAGCCGGCCGGCGCTGTCCTATGAGGCGTCGTGGACGACCAGGGCCAGCTGAACGCGATTGTCCAGGCCCGCCTTGGTGAGGATGCGGGAGATGTAGCCCTTGACCGTGCCCACGCTCATGTGCAGCTCGCCGGCGATGACGGCGTTGGTCTTGCCCTGCCCGACCGCGAGCGCCACCTCCCGTTCGCGCTCGCTGAGTGCCGACAGCACCCGCCGGGCGTCGGCCCGCCGCCGGTTGTCCTCCTCGGGCACCAGGTGGGCGATCAACCGCCGGGTGACGCTCGGCGACAGGCTGGGCTCACCGGCGGCGACGCGCCGGATCGCCTCGACGATCCCCTCGGGCGGCGTGTCCTTCAGCAGGAACCCGCTGACTCCCGCGCGCAGCGCCCGGAACACGTGCTCGTCGGCGTCGAACGTGGTCAGGATGATGACCTCCGGCGCGTCCTGGCGGGCGCGCAGCCTGCGGGTCGCGTCGATGCCGTCGACGCCGGCCATCCGGATGTCCATCAGCACCACGTCGGGAGAGTACTCGCCGACCGCGGCCTGGACCTGCGCACCGTCGGCCACCGCGCCCACCACCTGAAGGGCGGGCGCGCCCTTGAGCATCAACGTCAGCCCGGTACGGACGAGCGCGTCGTCGTCGACGATGAGCACCCGGATCGCGGCGGACGCACCCCCACCCCCGCCACCGGACGCACTCGCAACCTCACCCCCGGCCGCGCTCGCAGACTCACCCCCGGACGGACCCGCAGCCCCACCCCCGGCCGCACCCGCAGACCCACTCACGGGCGGATCCGTGGACCCGCTCACCGGCTCACTCATGGGGCCGCTCACGTGGCCATGGTAGCCGCGCCGCCAGCCGGAACCCGCCGCCTTCGGTACGTCCCCGCTCCAGGCGTCCGCCCGCCAGCGAAACCCGTTCCTCCAGCCCGGCCAGCCCGGCCCCGCCCCCGGTCGTGGCCAGCTCCGCCGCCTCCCGCCCGGCGGCCAGCGGGTTGCGCACCTCGACCGTCAGCTCCCCACCGGCCGCGCCGGAGACCACGACGGTGACGGGCCGACCGGGCGCGTGCTTGCGCGCGTTGGTCAGCCCCTCCTGCACGACGCGGTACGCCGTGCGCCGCGTCGTCTCCGGCAGGTCGGCGAAGCGTACGTCGTGCTCGTACAGCTCGATGCGCATCCCGGCCCGCCGCGACTCCTCCACCAGCGGCGCGAGTCCGGTCAGCGGGAGCTCGGCCGACGGGCTCTCGCGCAACACGGAGATGACCGCGCGCAGCTCCTGCAAGGCCTGGTGGGCGCTGGTCCGGATCACCCCGGCCGCCTCGGCGACCTCGTCCGGCCTGGCGCCGGCATTGAACTCCAGCGCCCCGGCGTGCACCGCCAGCAGCGACAGCCGGTGGGCGAGCACGTCGTGCATCTCGCGGGCGATGCCGAGGCGTTCGGCGCGGCGGGCCTCCTCCGCGCGCAGCCGCTGGTCGGCCTCGGCGCGGCGGGCCCGTTCCGCCAGTGACGCCAGCAGCTCCCGCCGGGTCCTGGCCAGGATGCCCCAGCCGGTGATCGCCCCGCCGAACAGCACGCCGACCAGCGCCCACACCGGATACGGCGCCAGGCCCGGCGGCCGCCAGGCGAACCTGACCAGCGTCGCCGCCACCCACGCCACCCCCACCGCAACGGCCGCGGGCGGTCGCCGGTACAGCGCCGCGACGAGCGTGGCGATCCCCGCGGCCACCGACGCGGCCGCGGCCGGGACGGACAGCGCGATGACAACCAGCGAGGCGGCCACCGGCCACCGCCGGCACAGCCACAGCCCCACGCACGCCAGAGCCCCGCCGGCCACGTCGGCCCACAGATACCAGCCGGGCATCCCCGGGACCAGATCCCCCCAGACCACCGCCCCGGCCCCGGCCACGGCGAGCACGATGCCACCGGCCCCGACCGCCCAGTCACGCCGCGACCGCCCCGCCCTCGGCCGCCCACCCGCCCCCGATCCCCAGCCACTCCCGCCCTGGCCACCGCTCCCGGCTGCGCGGTCCCGTCCCGAGCCGTCATCGTCTGCGGCTTCTCCATGCCTCCAGGGTTCGCCGTCGCGGCGGCCCCCGTCCTGGCCCTGTGCTGCGAACACAACCGCAGATCGTATCCGCCGGCCTTACGCCTGGTAAGCAACCAAGGTCACCATCGCCGCCCCGCCATGGCAACCAAAGTCACCACCCGGAGGCGACCGAAGAGGCCACGGACCGGCCTGGCGGCAGCAGCGCCCCGCGCCCGCCGCGGGAGACCGTAGGCGCATGGTCACCTCACGAGCACGCGGCCGGTGGGCCGCGCTCCTGCTGGCCGGGCTCACCCCGGTCGTCGCCGAGCTCACGCTCGGCAATCCGCCCCTCCGCCAGGCGTGGCTGCTGCTGCTGTGGGTGCCGATCTACGGCGCCGGCACCGTACTGATCCGCGAGCTGGTACGCCGTACCGGCCGGGGCTGGCTCGCCATCCTGCTGCTCGGGGCGGCATACGGGATCGTGGAGGAAGGGCTGGCGCTGCAGGCGCTCACCAGCCCGACCATCTACGGCGTGGCCGACTGGGCGCCCAGGATTCTCGGTCTCAACAGCGCCTACACCGAGCTGAACATCCCCTACCACGCGGTCTTCAGCGTGGCACTGCCGATCCTGTTGGTGGATCTCATCGTCCCGGATCTCCGCCATCGTCCCTATCTGGGGCGGACCGGGCTGGTCGTGGCGGGGGTGGTGTTCGTGCTGGGCGCCCTGCTGCTGCGGTGGACGACGGCCTTCATCGACCCCGGCTACCAGGCGCCGCCGGCGGTGCTGGCGGCGTTCGTGCTGGCGATCGCGGTGCTCGCGGTGCTCGCGCTGCGGTTCGTCCCCCGCCCGACGGACGTGCCGGCCGCCGCGCCCCGGACGCTTCCCGCGCCGCCGGTCGTCGCGTGCCTCGCCGGGGTGGTGGCGTTCGGATATCTCGCGCTCCTGTTCCCCTTCGGCGGTGCCCAGCACCCGGCCTTCACCCAAGGCGGCTGGGTGGCGGTCCCGATGCTGGCTGCGGCGCTCCTGGCGGTGGTGGCAGCGGTACTGCTGCGCCGATGGACGGCACACGGCGGATGGCACGACCGGCACAGCCTGGCGCTGGCCGGCGGGGCGCTCGTGGCGCACACCGTGTTCGGGGTGATCGCCAACGGCGAGAACACCACCGACCGCCTGTCGCTGGCCGCGCTCGGACTCGTCATGACCGTCCTACTGGCCCTCCTTAGTCGGATCAATCGCCCTGCTTGACCAACCCAGACCGTGGCCGGGTACGTGTGCGCGGTTGTGTCAGCGTGGGAGCGCCGCAGGTTGGTCACGAGAGGATCCCGGATGGGAGATCCGATCCTCTTCCAGATCTTGGGGATACATACTGGTGCACACCTCGATCCCCCCTTCCGAAGGCCTCCAGGTGATGCAGCTCTCTCATGGGCGATTGCGCCCGGTCGGTGGCGTCGCGCTCTTCGCCATCGCGGCCGTGGTGTCCGATTCCCTCGTCGGGGTCGCCACAGCGGGGATCAACCTCTGGTATGCGTCGCTCGTGGATCGTATGAGCAGTGATTTCGAATCCGTCTCCGAGGCGGCGATGCGAACGGGGGAGCTGCTCCTCCGAGGGTGCGGGGTCGCGCGATTCTTCATCTTCCTCGTGGCCGTGGCCGGGTTCCTGGCCTGGTTGTTCCGCGTCAGAACCAACGCCGTGAGCCTCTCGCCGAACGGTCACCGGCACAGCAGGGCCTGGGTGATCGCCGGGTGGGTGATGCCGATCAGCTGGTTCTGGATTCCCAAGCAGATCGTGGACGACATCTGGCGCGCCTCCACGCCCCCAGGCTCTGCCAAGGGGCTGATCAACGCCTGGTGGGCGGCCTGGCTTGCCGCCTGGGCGATGACGAAGGCGACCTGGGGCCTGCTCCACTTCTCCATCAACCTGGAGGGAATCGCCTTCGCCCTGCGCTTGGAGGTGGTCGGCCTCGGGCTGATGCTGATCGCGGCCGTTCTGGCGATCGGCGTCATCCGCAAGATCACCTCGGCCCAGGAGACGCTCCGCTCAACGCCTCCAGCCAACCCCGCGCCAAGCGAGCCGCCTCCGGCACCCGGCGGCGCACCCGAGCCGGCCGCGGCGTCATAGGGCATCGCGCCAGTACGACGTCTCCGGGTCATGTCCACGGACGCGGTACATGAACCGACGATCTCCCGGCGGCCGTCGGCGTTGATGATGCGGCCGCCCTTGCGCACCTTCTGGGTCAGCGCGTCCAGCAGACGAAAGTGACCTTGCTGCTGGGGAACCCCAATGCCTGGAGCCGAGTCCGTGGACGTCCATGATCGAACGCCTTCGTTGTCACCCGGTCGGGCCGGCAAGACCTTCGAGCGCCAGGCACAAAGATGCAGCTCAGAATGCCCAGCTTCTCAGAAGAGCGCGCCTACAGGGATGGCCTGCAAGCCTGCACGCGCCGGCCACGGCGAGAGAAGAGAAGCCCGTGGTCAGCAGCAGTTGGCCGAGGCGCTGACCGGCTCGGTGGCCTGCTCGCCGGCCGGGGTACAGCAGGCCGAATCGGTTTCCCTGGTCAGCGTGTCGGCGTCGCCCTTGACCACGTACACCTCCCATGGCTCGGCGCCAGGACCATGTACCCAGACCTTGTCCTGGAGGGCGTAGCAGCAGGAGGTGTCGTTCTCCTCGAAGGTGGCGAGCCCGGCGTCCTTGAGCCGCTGGGTGGCGGCGTTGACCTGGGCGGTGTCCTCGACCTCGACGCCGAGGTGGTCCATGCGGGTCGGCTCGCCCTCCTCCCCCTCGATGAGCACCAGCTTCAGCGGGGGTTCGGCGATGGCGAAGTTGGCGTAGCCGGGGCGGCGCTTGGCCGGTTCGGTGCCGAACAGCTTGGAATAGAACGTGATCGAGCTCTCCAGATCGGCAACACGGAGGGCGAGCTGGACGCGAGACATGACGATCTCCCATCGTTGTTTCGACAGATGTCTAAGTAGTGTCGAGTTTGCGCCGCTGCTTAGGAATCTGTCAAATTAGAGATATGTCGAAACAGGAGCTGCCGGTGCTCGCCTCCGAGTGCTGCGCACCGCTGATCGCGGAGCCGATCACTGAAGACGAGGCCGCGGAGATGGCTCGCGTGTTCAAGGCGCTCGGCGACCCGATCCGGTTGCGGCTGCTGTCCCTGATCGGCGCGCAGGAGAGCGGCCGCCAGATCGGCGACGGGGTGTGCGTGTGCGAGTTGACCGTTGCCTTCGAGGTCACCGCGCCGACGATCTCGCATCATCTCAAAGTGCTGCGTGAGGCCGGTCTGATCGACAGTCAGCGGCGCGGCACCTGGGTCTACTACTGGATCATCCCGGCCACGCTGAAGCGCCTGACCGGCGTACTGGCCCTGCCCGAGACGCTTGTCGCGGACGCGCGGTGAACCTGGCGCGCCGGGCGCTTGCCGAGTTCGCCGGCACCGCCGCCCTGGTGGCCGTGGTGGTCGGCTCCGGCATCATGGCAACCGATCTTTCGCGTGACGTCGGCGTACAACTGCTGGCCAACAGCCTGGCCACGGCGGCAGGTCTGGCGGTGCTCATCTTGATCCTCGGACCCGTGTCCGGCGCGCACTTCAATCCGGTCGTCTCCGTGGCTGCCTGGGTACTCACCCGACGCGACGCCGCCCCGGCGATGCGCGGACGGGAAGTGGCGGCCTACCTGCCCGCCCAGGTCACCGGAGCCGTCGCGGGGGCAGTCCTGGCGAACGCCATGTTCGCGCTCCCGGCCGTTCAGATCTCGGCTCATGACCGGTCGGCCCCTCACCTGCTGCTGGGTGAGGTGGTGGCCACCGCGGGGCTCATCGTGGTCGTCTTCGCGTTGGCCCGCCAAGGCCGCGCCGCGCTCGCCCCGGTCACGGTCGGCGGCTACATCGGCGCCGCCTACTGGTTCACCAGCAGTACGAGCTTCGCCAACCCTGCTGTCACCCTGGGCCGGGCCTTCACCGACACCTTCGCCGGGATCGCCCCTGCTTCGGTGCCCGCTTTCATCGTCGCCCAGTTGGCCGGAGCCGCGCTCGGTGGCCTACTGCTGGTCGCGCTCTACCCGAACAGCCCGCAGCCCGCTGCGGAGCCCGTCCCCGGCTCCGCCTACCAGCCTCGATAGGAGGAACCCGTGCCGGACCAGATCGACGCGCCGCCGCAGGTGTTGTTCGTGTGCGTGCACAACGCGGGCCGCTCCCAGATGGCCGCCGCCTTCCTGACCCACCTGGCCGGCGATCGAGTACGCGTGCGTTCGGCCGGTTCCGCGCCCGCCGATCAGGTGAACCCGGCCGTGGTGGAGGCGATGGCAGAGCGTGGCATCGACATCTCCGCCGAGATTCCCAAGGTGCTCACCGTCGATGCCGTCCAGGCCAGCGACGTCGTGATCACCATGGGTTGCGGCGACGCCTGCCCGATCTTTCCCGGCAAGCGCTACGAGGACTGGGCGCTGGACGACCCGGCCGGCCAGGGCGTCGAAGCCGTGCGCCCGATCCGGGACGCGATCGAGGCCCGCGTACGTGCGCTGATCTCTGACCTCACCTCCGCTACCGCGGACACGGCGATCAGGTGAGCGTGGACGGGGCGGCCCATGGGCCGCTCATCGAGTCCATGCGTGCTGCTCATGCCGATCAGGTTCTGGCCGTCTACCAGCTCGGCATCGACGAAGGCCAGGCCACCTTCGAGACCACCGCCCCGACCTGGGCCCAGTTCGACACGTCCAAGCTGCCCGACCATCGCCGCGTCGCCCTCGGCACCCTCGACGGCACGCCTGATCGGCTACTCGGCTGGATCGCCGCATCGGCCGTTTCGGCCCGCAGCGCGTACGCCGGTGTGGTCGAGCATTCGGTCTACGTGCACCCCGGTGCCCGCCGCCGTGGCGTCGGCCTGGCGCTGCTGCGGGCACTGATCGCCTCCACGGAGGCCGCGGGCATCTGGACGATCCAGTCCGGCATCTTCCCCGAAAACGCCGCCAGCCTGACCCTGCACGCTCGCGCCGGGTTCCGGGTGATCGGCGTCCGCGAACGCATCGGCCGCCACCACGGGATCTGGCGGGACGTCCTACTGATTGAACGTCGCAGCCCCATCGTCACCTGACCTCGCTACCGGGTCCGGCCGCAGTTCGAGGCTTCCCCGACGTCGGGGGTCTCCGATCTCTGATCACCGCAAGCACAAGGAGATGGGTCAACAGGCCAATACCCAGGATCAGTCCAGCGACCTGAAACGCAGGCGTCGTGAGCTCACCGGACAGGGACTTGAAGGTCAAGACAAACCCCAGCCAGAGCTGAGACCCGCCCCCGAGGCGTGCTCGAACCCAGGGAATGCTCCGCAGAACAGCCACCGCCGAGATGACAAAGCAAAGATCAGAAAGAACGCGGCAAGGTCGTGGGGAGGGTTCATCAGCAACAGCGCCATCCCGCCCACGAGACCCACCGCTGATATTGCGACCACGATCACGCGCTGCGGCACGGTCAGAGCGTCAAACCACGACCTCTTCTGATCAACTGGCTCCACGGGCTCGCTGTCCCACAAGTGGCCATAAGCGACCACCCACGTCCCGACACCGCCTTGCCAGGGAATCCTTAGACGCCCAAAAGCCCCCCGCGATCACGCGGGGGGCTTTTGGCCTGGAGCCGCCTTGGGGCTTCGAACCCCAGACCCTTCATTACGAGCAAAATCAAGGACCTGCTCATCCTCCCCCGCCGAGGAGGTGACCTGCCTTTCGTCGTCCGTCAGAGTCCGTGGACGTCCATGATCGAACTTCCTCGTTGTCGCCCACTTCGTCACCCAGTCGGGTTGGCAAGGCCTTCGGGTGCCAGGGACAAAGCCGCGGCTTAGCGCGGCTTTGCCGACCCGATCGCTCCCAGGCCGCATGCCTGGTGGGCGACAGGCGCACGGCTGGGTGACGGCGCCCTGCGCCACCGCCCCTTGATCCTATGAGATCCATTCGGCAGGGCACTGGACGCCGTTTGGCCTCATTCCTTCAGTTCGGTCTTGGCGGCGAACAGAGTTCCCCGTTCCGTGCCCTGCCCCCGGCGAATGTTCAGGCCCTCCTTGCGGAAGCTGATCCATCCTTCACCGTCAGTCAGTCCCCGCACGATTCTGGTTTTCACGATGTCGTGAGTCGCATAACCGACGTCCAGATGAGTCAGGTGACTGTCGTCCTTCCGGTGGACTTTGAGCCCCTCCACGGGGAAGGTGATCCATCCGTCGTCGGCGCTTCTTCCTTGCACCCATTCGGTGTTGATGCCGTTGAGATCGGCCTTGTCGGCGTGCACGGTTCCCCAGGCGTGCCCGGCTCCCTTACGCACGTCCAGCCCGTCCTTGGAGAAGCCGATCCATCCGTCGTCGGCGCTTCTCCCCTGCACCCATTCGGTGTTGATGCCGTTGAGGTCGGCCCTGTCGGCGTGCACGGTTCCCCATGCCCCGCTTCCGTTGCGGACGTCGAGCCCGTCCTTGGGGAAGGTGATCTTTCCGTCGTCGGCGCTCCTCCCCTGCACCCACCCGGTGTTCACACCGTTGAGATCGGCCCTGTCGGCAGTCACGGTCCCCTGCCCGCCAGAGTTGTCCGAGATCTCTACCCCTGTACCGATGAAGGTGACGCGCCCCTTCTTTCCGTCCACCACCCCCTGGACCCAGGGCGTGTCAATCCCGGTGGTGGCGGTGAGCGTTTCCAGGACGGGGAAGCGCACTTGGACGGTGGTGGTGAGGAAGTGCTGCTTCTGGGTGACGGGGTCGGTGGCAACGAGCGTGTAGGTGGTGGCCCGCTTCGGCGCGTCGGGCGGGGTCCAGGTACGCCCGTCCGAGGAAATGTCCTTCTGCCCGCCGGGGAACAGGATCTTGTAGTCGAATTCGGGGGACCCCTCCCAGCTCAGCGTGAGGTTTTCGCCGACGCCCACCATGCCCTTGTCCGGGTGGAAGTCACGCGGCGCCGGAATCTCCTTCGGAGCGGTCTTGACCAGCGCCACCGACGTGTAGCGGGTGTGCTCCCCGTCATCGTCTTCGGTCTTCTCTCTCACCGTCAGCACGGCCGGCCCGGCGGTGGCGGCAATGGTGACGTTCTCCATCGTCAGCACCAGGTAGTCGCCGGGTTTGAAAGAAGCCACACCCCCGCTCTTGGGGGTGACTTCAAAGACGTTGGTGTCCCGCTGCGGGTCGACCTTCACCTCCTGGGTTATCGCCTGGGTCCCCCACCGGTTGTCGGTGTACTTGCCCTTCATCTCCGGGAGGTTCGGGGTGAGGTCGCCAACGCCGTCGCCGACGGGCACCCTCACCTCGATCCTGGACCAATCCGTCCTCCTTGCGGTGTTGGTGATGACCAGGTACACCGTCCCTGTGGATGTGGACCTCCGTCCGGCCGCTGACGCCTCCACGGACGCCGGGTCGGTGAAGACGGTGTAGGTCAATGCGGTCATGATCACGACTCCTTTTTTGGAGGACGGCACAGGCCGATGCGCCGCCCGCCCCGAGAGCACCGGGGGCAGGACAGGCGGCGACGCTGGGACACATTCGAAACCCCCCGCTTGGAGATACGCCCCAGAAGATCGCCCTTTAGATCCAAACGTGCGCATTGGAGCGCGACAATAGAACGCGAGGCGGCCATAGCAGGGCGATTCAGCAATACCTTCAGCGTCTTGACAAGCATTCGGTCCATGCGCCACTGGCGCGCCGCGAATGCCTGCCAAACCGTACGCCTGCGCGAGTGTCCCGGTTGCCGTCAGGATGCATGGCGCAAAGCCGGAAACCCCGCCCCTCTTACGAAGTACGGGCCGCCCTCGATGCTCAGGCCATGTGGCTGTGGATCCCCGAGAAGCCGCTCATGGGCAGACCTCTGGTCTTTCCCGAGGACTGGGGCACGCTCTTCCCGCCGGCCAGGCCGCCAGCCCGTTCACCGCGGCACTCGCCGAACTGCTCGCCCTTCAGGTCAACCAGTTACACATACGATTAGCGACGGCGGCCCGGCCACCAACGCCAAACTGCACAGCCCTGAGGGTGGCATTGATAGGCAGGGCTCGGGTCTGGCTCACCAGCCTGAGAACGCTGGATAAGCACAGGTGAGGGGCGTATCCGTTGGATCCTGCGCCATTACTACCGGGACCCCTAGAAGCTCACGTAGGTGGGCACCCCGGCGATTGCCGGTCTAGTCGTTGTCCTGGGCGATGAATTCGGCGTAACCGTCCGCGTCCCAATTGAAATCGGACTTGGGCTTGTGGTCATGGATCTCCATCTCAAACAGCCAGCCCTCGCCGTAGGGGTCCCTGATGAGTAGCTCCGGAGTGTTGGCGAGCTCGGTGTTGACGGCGACGACTTTCGCCTCGACTGGTGCGCAGAAATCGCTCCAATCCTCGTCAGGAGCAGCATCCCCGTCCTCCCACTCCTCGTCAGGATCAGCATCCCCCTCTTTACTCCAACTGACCCGACCGAAGTAGTCACCCAACTCGACGTAGCTACCTACCTCAGGCAACTGCACCTGCAGCCCTCTGTCGGGGATCTGACCTATGAAGAAGGTGGTGAAGCCGACCCTCACCCGGTCGCCAGGCGTGTCCAGCTTCCTGTTGCGCTCGAACCACTTCCCGTTGCCCCACATGTGCAGCTCACCGGCGTACAGGCGATCCTGGGGGTACTCGCTCACTTCTTCCTCCCGTAGAAAGGCAAACCGAACCCTTCTGATCTTCACCGGCGGCGGCCGTAGTGTCGAGGCCCCCGGACGGAGCGGTGCTGGACGACCGCCTTGGCGACCCTGTAGCGGAAGTAGGTCGCCCACCCGCGTAACATCCGGTTCAGACTCGTGATCGCTCGCCTGGCGGGCCGTCCCTTCCGAGCGGCCCGCCAGCGCCAAAACCTGCTGCAACACCGGGGGCCCTAGGGTGTTACAGCCTGCCTTCCGCGCAGCGCGCTCAGAAAGGCGTGCGAAGCACCATCGACTGGTCGGAGCATAGTTCGCTTGCCTGGTATCGCAGCTTGAGAGCGGCTGTTGAGGTCGTCACCGTCTCATAGAGACAACAGGAACAGCCATCCAAAAGGCCTGTCCCTGTCTTGGACTGCGTTAGTGCTGGTCGCGGCACGTTCAGGGACGGCAGGGACACTGACGGCCGAAGTCGCGTGTGCCCCATCTAGGGGCCCATGGGCTTCATGCCATGAAGCTCCAGCACGTCGGCGGGGCGTTGGTCCGGCCGCTGTCCAGGCCGGTGCGCTCGAACACCGTCTTGGTCAGTAGCCACGGGATCGACTCCGGGTCCGCCGCATACCTGGCAGAGCAGCTTGTTCATGCACCGCCACTGTCGCCGCGTGTTGAGCTTCCTCATGCGCTCGGAACCGCGCAGGCGGGGCTTGTCCAGCAGGTCGCGCACCCTGGCGCGCAGGACGCCCGGCTCCCAGGACTTGGCGGCGGGAGGCTTGATCCAGTCGCCAGGGTGAGACGGCTGGTAGGCCAGGCGCAGTCGGCCTGCATTGGGCTCGAAGGCGATCGGCGCTGTCACTAGTTCGTTCAGAGAGGCGCGGTGGCCATGGATCGGATCTTCAAGACATGAGCTCGGGAGGCTTAGACACCCAGAAGCCCCCCGCGATCACGCGGGGGGCTTCTGACCAGGAGCCGCCTTGGGGATTCGAACCCCAGACCCCTTCATTACGAGTGAGAACACGACCGTCCACGGACATCCACCCGGGTCCAGGACACCAGCTCTGGCGTTGTGAAGAGAGGGAGCCGTTCCACGGCCGTCCATGATTGTCCGAAGCCGTTGTTAGCACTCCTGTTAGCAGGATTGGTGCTCAGCCCGCATGGTCCGGTACCGAGGGACCCGTACCGCAGGATTCGCCGGAAGCGTGCAGGAACGTTTGGAAGCGCCTCAATCTCATCTAAGCGTATCGCGCGTTAATCCCATTCTAGAAGTCGCACAGAAACTTTATCCATGTAGTTGCGTCTTGCCGTTTTCCGCAGAGACCGCGTCCCGCCAAATGCACTCGAACTGGTCCAGCCAATAGGCGTACCATCTATCGCTTATCTGGCGAGTCAATTCGAAGTGCATTCGAGTGGAAGTGGACTGATTGTGGTAGCCATGAATTTCAACGAGAATTCTACCCTTATGCGCCAACGGATCGATTGCAACTAGACTGAAACCTGGATTGAATTTGGCCAAGCGGTATTCAAAAACGCCAGAGACCTCCCAAAGCGCTATATTATTCAATAGGTGGACGACGTTCTCCAGCGACGAGCCAAGCTCTTGTACGGGATAGTCGACATCCCCGTCAAGCTGCCGCGAGGCAATCTTGACGGCTGACGCTTCAGTCGGATCCAAGACTACGATTCTCAAAGCGCCCTCCCCCTTGGAGAGAACAGTGGAGCGCAAAGCTTCACAGTTCTGCGGAGACAGCAGATTGACAGCCGAGGGTGCGGCGATCCACACTTCCCGCGCATCCGCAATCTTCCGATGGAATGGAATATCATCAAAGCTTGAGCGGTCAACAAAGACTCGATCTACAGATGGCGTCATTTCCGGTACGGTGAGCCGATATATGAGGAGACCCATCCCAGAGAGTATGGCCGCCCATCGCAAATTGATAGGTATAACATCACCGACAACGGTTGCAACTGCAAAGACTAGAGAGAGAAAGGTGATCACATAGGCATCGATGTTTCTTCTCGATTTGAAGTCGTCAACTAGGCGCCGCAAAAGATCGCGCAACTCCACTCCTAATATTCGAGCATCTGTCGTCTACTTAAGCAATCCATTAGCCAATACGATTACACTGCGTCTAATCTGTTCAATATCGATGCTAATTTCGAAGCATTCTTGCAATATAGTCGGACGGCCCGCACCTGTTCAAGTGCGGCCGCAGCTCATCCATTTCCAGCCTTTATAGGGTGGTCCATGCTAGAGCGGTAGAGAAGCTGGCTTGCGCAATCAGGTAATAAGCATCGGGGAAGATGACCTCAGAGCGCAGACCGAGTTTGGACAACCTGCGTGGGCTCCACAGTAACCTCGGCTACGTTAGCCTCGCCACCTATGTGGCCTCCCCAGGCCGCGCGACCACCACACTGAGTGTGTTCCCGCAAAGTGGAGCAACCGTAGGGGCGGTCGGATCGCAAGTACTGCTACCGCCAGGTGAGGGGTCACACGCCGTGGCGCACACCCCGTGCTTCGTGGTCCAATAGCCTAATGTCCGCGCTTCCGCAGTCCTCAGCTCACAAATGGCCGCAAGAACCTGGCTCGGGTAGGGGGCGCAGCCACGGTACGAGCAGCACCGAGCCGTTCGACCGATGGTTCCGCTACCCAGCTGGCTTTGCCAGCGACTACGTGGCCATGCTGCTGGACAGCCTTGGCCTGGCTAAGGGCACATTGGTCGACTGTTTTGCCGGATCAGGTGTGACGGGGACTGCTGCACGAAAGCGCGGCCTCGACTTCGTAGGTATCGAGGCGCACCCGCTAGTTGCCGAGGTCGCAAGGCTCAAGCTCATCCCAATGGCGACCCCTGCCCAGGTGCGGGCACTGAGTGACGAGATCCGTGCGAGCGCGCAGGTCATGGCCAAGGTCGATACGAAAGCATTGACCGCTGAGACGGACCTAGTCAGGAGAAGTTTCGACAAGGAGACCCTGAGCAGACTGGTGGGGTTGCGTCGGCTGGTCCAGGACAAGATGGCCGAGCCGGCAGCGCCGTATTTGAAGTGGGCGCTCCTCGGGACCCTTCGTGATGTTGCAGATGTCAAGGTTGGCTGGCCCTACCAGCGGCCAGGTGTTTCCAGGAAGCCGCGATACACTGATCCGCTGGCTCGGCTCATGGCACGGGCGGAGATGATCGCGGAGGATCTTGAGTCCCTGGATCAGGATCGCGGCGCAGCAGAGATGGTCGTCGGAGACTCCAGGGACAGCCAAACTTGGGCCGGCGTCACTGATGCTGCGTCAGCATGCGTCGCCTCGCCGCCGTATCTGAACAACTTCGACTACGCCGACGCAACCCGGCTCGAGCTGTACTTCTGGGGTGAGGTCAGAACCTGGGCGGACATGTGCCGTGAGGTCCGCAGTGACATGCTCACCGCCACAACTCAGCAGTCGTCAGTAGGCGAGAAAGCCTCTGCCATCGCGGCGCTCGAGGCCATGGACGATGAAGCAGCGAGGCAGGTCCTTAAGCTCGTCGATGCGATCGGTGAAGTGCAGAAATCGCGCAGTCGAAGAGCAAAGGAGTATGACCGCGTGGCGCCGGCATACTTCGTCGCCATGCGGCAAATTCTCGAGAACCTACATGCCCATCTCGCCCCGGAAGCATCCGTGTTGTGGCTTGTCGGCGACAGCGCCCCATACGGCGTTTATGTCGACACACCTCGCCTGATCGGCGAGCTCGGTGTCGGAGCGGGGTTCGAGTTTGTCGATGACGTCCAGCTTCGGGTCCGGGGTAATCGGTGGGGCTCCAATACTGACCGACACAAGGTGGTGCTCTCGGAGCGACTGCTCATCCTGAGGCGGCCTGCTTGATCCACGTAGGGTGACCGCCGACGCGACACGGCCGCGAGACCTGGGGAATCTCGAGCCGACGGGCTCGCTGGCCAGCGACAACGATCGCAGCCGCCGGATGAACTTGTGGAGAACTGCGACACTGCGCCAGCAGCGCGGTAGGTTCTTGGCATGAGCGATGCCGGGCTGACGCTACGACTGCTGAGCGCAGTTGCACGGGACGTCGACGAGAGCACAAAGCCCTCTACCACGCCTGAGTCGGGGACATCGGTGACGAGCCGACAGATGCTCGATGCCCTCATTGAGACCGGCTTCGACTTGCCGAGCGCCATCGTAAGGGTTGCCCGTGACGATTGAGGTCAACGTCGAGTCGCATTCACGTGGCGGACTCCGACTGATCAACCATATTCCGGCCGATCGTCCCTGCCGTTTGGAAGGCAAGAACGGAATCGGTAAGTCGGCGCTGGTCCGGCTTCTCATGCTGATGAGCGGTATCCAACCCTATAAGCACGAACCGGGGGCCTGGCGGTCGCTCACCAAACTCGTGGGACCAACCATCGTAACTATCAGCGGCATGCAAGGGACGTTCTCGACTGCACGCCTGAAGCTGACGCCCGAGCTGTGGCCTGTAGAGCCCCCGGATGTGGTCGAGGACTGGCTCGGTGTACTTGAACTGGACGGTGTTACCAAAGCGGCGAGCAAGCTCTTCGCCCACTTTGACGTCGTTCACCTCGTGGGCACCGAGCGCCTGAGCGACACCCTCAGCCAGCAGTACGCACGCCTGGGCACCTCGCTGCGCGAGACGCAGGCAAGCCTGCGGACTTTGGAGAACCAGCGTGCCGAGCTCGGCGTGATCGCGGAGGAACTCGCGGAGGCGTCGCCACGTACGGCTGAGGAGGAGCGTACCGCGCTGCTGCGATCCCAGTCGGAGAGTCACCAGCTGTCTCAACAGATCGGAGCCTTAGCCCCGAAGGTCGACGACCTTCTTAAGGCGACTGCCCTGCGGGCACTGATCGACACCGGCGATGCCGCCGCCCAGGAGCAGCGGCTCAAAGACCTCCGTAAGGAGTTGGAGGCCGCGCGCGCAGTCCATCGCACCAGTGAGACCCAGCATGAAGCAGCCGTCGCATCTCTGAACAAAGGAACTAAAGCGCAACGAGACGCCGCCAAAATCGAGCGCAAGCTCCGCACGCTCGACAAGGAGCTTGATCGATTGGCGGCCAGGCAGGCCGCAATGGGCTCACGTCTGGAGGCCGTGGGCGTTGCCTCCGACGTAGAGCAGCTGGACGAGCAGGGCGCAGACAGACTAAACGCGGCGCTTGAGGCAGCACTGGCACTGCAACGTGAGGCTCAGTTGCAGGCGGCAAGAATCAACCGCACACAGGCGGAGAACGACCTTATCGATGAGCTGCGTGTGGTGCTCAAGAGCGCGGTCGAGAAGGGGCTGGGCGGTTTGTGTGTAGCGGCCCTCAATGGTGAGGACGTTACTGTCGCCGACCTCATCGGTGCGCTTGGTCAAGCGGTAAGTGATCCCGGTGCGGTTGACCTCGATGAACTCACTGAGGCCAACGCCGCGGTCTCGGAGCTGACAGAGCTGAAGCAGACCTTCCAGCGCCGTGAGGCACTCAGGGGCGAGGAGGACACTGCCCGCACCAGCCTGGAAAGGCTCGGGCCGACGATCGCCGGGCACGACGATCTACGCGAAAGGGCCAAAGGCGCCCGCGCCGACTTGGAGACAGCAAGCGCGAGAGTGCGCTCGCTTAACATGCAGATCGGCGCCATGACCCGATCAGGCCTTGGCGGAGCGGATGTGGACGATGCCGCGGCGCGGGTGTCGGAGCTTCTCGCTAAACACGGGGTCTCTACGGAGGCGTTGGCCCAGTCCCTCGCCGGGGCTCAGGCTGACTTGAGCGAGCTACGGCGACGCGACCATGAGCTCAAGCGCGACCAGGCCGAACTGTCGAACAAGGCGGCCCGTCGGCGAGTACTGCGCGAGACCTTTCGGAGTCGCGCTCACAGCGACCCTCATCGCGCGTGGTTGACAGAACTCGCTGCGGTACTCGCATTGAGGCCCGACGTTGGCATGACACACGAGGATCCCGGCTCGGGCACAGGAGACTGGACCGATTCTGTCTGGCAGGCGCTCTCGGATCATGTCACCTCCGTCCGCAGCGCGCTGACGCATTTGGTACGTGACGTAGGGGGCCTCGAGGCGGTCGCGCGGTCCAAAGGCACCTCAGGTCCCTACGGTCCCGGGCTGAGGGCTGTCATCGAGCAGGACGCCCAGGAGCAACTGTCTGCCCGCCCGATTGCCAAGGCGCTGTTCGACGACGGCACTGTCGAGCGAGTCAACCTGGATGACGAAACCGTCACTTGGACGACATCAAAGGGGGAGACCCGCACCCGGCCTCTGGCAGCGTTCTCCTCAGGCGAGCAGGCACTCGGATTCATGCGTGCACAACTGCAGCAAGTCGCGGCTGCGCCCGCGGAGAACCGGCTGATCTTTTTGGACGAGTTCGGTGCATTCATCGCTGCGGATCGTCGTCGACCGCTCGCGGAGCTACTCACCAGCGATGAGCTGCTCGGCCTTGCCAAACAGGTCATCGTCGTGCTTCCCTTGCAGGCCGACTACGAGGCCGAACTCGACCAGACGACTGGCGAGCTTCATGATATCTATGAGCGCAGAGCCCGCGACGTTGACGCCGCGGGCTACTTCACCGAGGTCTTCGAGCGGTGAGTGACACGCTATTTGGTGCGCCGCTTGCCATGGATGCCGCGACCCTCGAGCAATGGGTCCGAATCCTCTCCAGGAGTTGGATAGCGCTCATGGATGATCCTCCCGGCGATTTGGAGGCGGACCTTATCGCGCTGGCGCCCGTATTCACTTCGGGCGCGAAGCCCAAGGCGGTCAAGGAGAGGGTTTACTCGTTGCCCGCCGCGAACGCCGAGGACCATCTTCTTCCCTCCGACGTACTGGTGCCGATCGACGGTGCTTTGTTGATCACGCCCGAAGGCAGGATTCTTCTCGATGTGCTATTGGACCTCCAGCGCAGCGGCCATACGACGATCGATGTCTCTCAGCAGGTCAGAGCCCTCCAGACAGCAATCACACTGCGAACCGAGTGGCAACGTACGTGGCTGAAGAATCAGTTCGAGGGCACGCTGAGTGCGTCACCGCTCGGCGCAGCGCTCTTCCTCCTCGTGAACGGCTCGAACGGGCCTGAGGCCGCCTTCACTCTGCCGAGCGCGGACAGCGAAGACCGTCAGGTTGGCCAGATTATCCTGCCGCTCATTGCTAGGTTCAGCGAAAGGCTCGGCGGTCGCGTCCCGGAGACGAGCGGCGGAGTGCGCAAGCACTGGGTCTTCACCCAGGTCTCCCGGATCCTGGGGCGCGACGTCGCACGAGAGCCCGCCGTACGTGGCACGATCATGTACATCCGGCCTGGCCGTCAGGCCGCACTTCTCGACGAAGTTGCTTCGCGGCTAGCGAAACTCGCCGACGTCCATCGGCGTTACGAGGCGGTTTCTGGCCTGGTCGACGGCTATCGGGAGATCCGCGGCGAACTCGCGGCTCTCGGACAGATGTATGAGGACCCCACTGCGACTCGTCGGATCATCCAGCGCGTGGCCGATCCCATGACGGAACCACAGGCTGGGGGCAGCTGATGATCAGTCCACCCGGCCTGAAGCTGCTGGGCATGCTGGTCGAAGAGCACCGCCGAGATCGCGGAGGTACACCCGTCCTAGTTCCCTGTTTACACGAGGAACTCGACAAGGACATCGAACTCCTCGCTGCCGGTGCTCGACGATGCGGCGGTGCCCTGTTTCACCTCAACGCAGATGACGAATGGGAAGACCCTCCTGGCCCGATCGTGCGAGACCGCTGGAGCCTCCTACAGGGCATCTTCAGCACCACCCCTGACAACATTCTGCCTTCCTCGGTCAAGATCGAAGCCACGACGGAAGGCGTGACTGTCTCACTAGCGGACGAGTCGCTGACCCCCGAGCCATCTCTGGTTCTCATCCTTCGGGCAGCAGCAGTAATTGCCAGCAGCGCCTACGAGCAATTCGACATGGTTGCAATCGCAGTGACGGTTGCGTCAATCGACGCCGAGCGACGCGAGCTGCTGTGGAGGATGCTCACTGTTGATCCGGCCGACCTCAACATCAGCGGAAGCCAAACGACGCTGGTTCCCATCATCGGCACGCGGGTCGACCCACAGGTCGACTACCGGCGACGCCCCGACGTTCGCTACGTCGTGCGTTGGGATCGTGTGATCAGACGCTCAGCCCACGGCCGACTCCGCTCGATTGAGACGATCGCCGATCTCGGTGACAGGCCACTGGTGTTGTTCCTCGGAGCCGGCGCCTCAGCATCGGCTGGTATCCGGCTCGGCAACGCCTATCGTGACCTTGCTCTTGAACCATTCGTCGGTCGCCATAGCGACAGCCAGGCCGCCGGTGAGGCCTTCTTCGACTTCCTGCACGAGCGTCAGCATTTCCTGCCAGGAGAAACGGAATCACGCACTGCTTTCGCGGCCGACCTGACCCTTGAACGGGTCCTCCGTGAGACATTTATTGACCTGGGCTTTCGTCCCAGAACCGACAGCCCGGTGATCCAGGAGCTGAGCAATGACTGCGCGAACGCCCTTGGATTCGTCCGCCTTGGCCGCGCCGCCATCAGAGACCTCGCCCGGAAACTCTGCGGCCGACTGATCATCATTACGGTTAACTTCGATGAGCTCGTGGAGACCGACCTCGGCGTCGAATCCACTGTCCTGTATACACCCGAGCAGTTCGAGGCTTCACTTGACTACCTGAAAGAATACGCTAAAGGGGATGTCTCCCAACCTGTACCCGTGCTGAAGATTCACGGCTCCATCAGCGCTCCGAACTCCCTGATCGCCACGATCGACACAACCTCTGCAGGACTTCACGACAGCGTCCGTGCCGCTCTCAATGTGATTCTCGAAGGCGCCGGGCCTTCTCTCCGATGGGTGTGGGTTGGCTGCAGCATGCGTGACCGGGACGTCAACGCCTGGCTCGGCGGATTAAGCGCCGACGCACTAGACGAATGGTGGGTCGATCCCCTTCCCGGTCAACCACTCGACGAGTTCTTTGCCCGCCAACGTGCACCACGCTGGGCAAAGACCGGGCAACAGCTCGTTGATCGTCTCGTGGTCGATAGCGCAGACGGTTTTCTCCACGCGCTTGCTGAGGTTGTTAATCGCCTCTGACCCAAGGGATTCGCTCTCATGTTTGCAGCGACGCTACTCACCCCTGCCCGGTCCTGAAAGAGATCTCTCTCACGGGACGTCCGTGACCTTCTGTAGGATTGTTGCCCAAGTGAAACGCTACAGCTAAGGTCGTCCCTCTCGACGCCGCCCAAGCGTTGTATGAGGGTCATGACGCACGTAAAGGCACAGTCCGGCATGGTGGTAACACCTAGCTGATTTGGAAACGCCTCGAGGAAATTCGTCGAGGGAAACCACTCACGTTGATCGACGGACCCGAACTGGTCAGCCTGTTGCACGATTACTTTGACATAGATGCCACCATCTCGAATCGACGTCCCATGAGCCGAGATAACCAGTAAATCGCATGTGTCGATATTGTCCCCTCGGCGTCGTGCGCACGCCTCTACCTGAGAAACCAAGGAGCCATCCCGGAGCAGCTTGCACTTCACGGTGATCAGCCGTGATCCTCGGTGGGCCAGTGCTGAGGAACGAAGCCCTGGCCCTTCGATCGCCCCCAGCCACGTAGGGTGACCCGCCATGCCGTGGCGATCGTAAGGACCGCATTTGTGTGGCGGGCCGAACATTTAGCCGGAACGCTGGGTTCATGTGGCATGGCTCTATCGCCCTCGTGGCGTTACACATCTCTTTGGGTTCCATGTAACCGATGTGGCGTTCATAGCGTGTGGGTGGTGCTGGCCGCGACCGGCCGGAGAGCCGCAGCGCGGCCAGCGACCGCCCGACCCGCGGCAGGCCGCCGCAGGCGGGCTGCCCTTGATGACGTGTAGAGAAGTTGCTTTCAGGGCTGTCCGGAGTCTGATCGCGGCTGGTCCTTGTGTGGCGTGGCGGTAGTCCAGATTCGTTCGAAGCTGGCGAGGTAGACCGTTGATGCCCCTTGCTCGTCGGCGTGGTGGAGATGCATGACGGGGGCGTCGGCTGCTGGGGTGGCGTAGGCGTGGATGTTGACCAGGAGTTCGGTGTCTGCTCGGTAGATGGAGTTGTAGAGGACCGTGCGGTGTAGCCGGAGCTCGACGTTAGGGATGCCCAGTAGCGGGCGGTAGAGGGCGAGTGCGTTCTTGATGCGGGCTGCCATGACGTCGGAGCCGATTCCCTCGTCGGTTCCTCGCACGGCTACCTGAGGGCTGTTGGGGTCTCCGAGGAGCACGCGGACCTTGACGCCTGCGCGCGCTCGGTCGATGAGCGCATCGAGGATTCTGCGGTCTTCGAGGAGGAACAGGCCGCTGTAAGTGAGGATGTCGATCTCCTCCGCTGCGCCTTGGAAGAGGGTTTGCCACACGGTATGGGGAACGGCCCAGCGGTGGGGGTAGATCGCTTGTACGCCGTCTGCGAGTGGGCGGTGTTGCTGGGCGAGCTGCGGCCAAAGGTCGGTTTCGTGGACGTGGAGGAGATCGGCGACGGCCCAGCGGTGGCGCGGATAGGGGATGCGGCCCTTGAGCCAGCGGCTGACGGTCTTGGGATCAACGGCAAGGGCGGCTGCGACGTCGGTGGTGGTGATGCGGGCTGCGACCATCGCATTGCGCAAGTTGTCGTTCATGGAGACCGCCGCTCCTCTCTCGGGGCCGTCGTTGCCTGCGACGTTAACATGAGACGTCCCTAGACGTCCCTTAGTTGGGGTGTAGAGGTTCCCGCAGTGTGACCGATGCTCATCGGGCCGGAACAACCGCCGAAGGGACGGGACACATGCACAACGCCCGAGCACAGAGCCTTGCCTACCAGCAACGTCTGCTAACGGATCTGGGTAATGGGCTACGACCACGAGGCATCGCGGCGGTCTTGATGGCCGCTGAAGACGGGAGCCCCGGGTTGAGCGTCAAAGATCGTCGGTCTCGTATCCGCAAGATCTACGTCAACGTCCCGTTTTACTGGTTCTACTGGGGTGATCAGCCCGACGAGCGCACCAGCTGCCTCAACCTGGAGACCGCCGTCGAGAGGATTGAGCAGGCCGCCCGTGCCGGCTGGCGTGCCGGCGAGCAGGCCGAGCTGCGTATCGACCTGGGCATGATCGCTGATGCGTATCGGCGTGCCTGACCCCATGGTCTCGGATGAACGCCCGTGGCTGACGGGTGGCCGCGTCTACACCCAGATCGCGGATCGGCTGCGGGCGCAAGTCGCTGCAGGACGGTATCCGCCGGGTAGTTCGCTGCCGTCCGAGGCCAGGCTGTGCGCGGAGTTTCGGGTGGCCAGGAACACGGTCAGACGTGGCCTGGCCATCCTGGAGCAGGAAGGGTTGATCGTCACGGTTCCCTCCAAGGGCCGCGTGGTGAAGGATCCATCCGCGGACACCGCGTACCGTTATCAAGTGATCGCCTCTGAGCTGCGTGCCCAGATCGAGCAGGGCGAACTCGCCGCAGGGGCTGTTTTGCCAAGCGAGAAGGAGCTGCGGCAGCGGTATGAGGCCTCGCGGGCTACGGTGCGGCGGGCGCTGGGCGTGCTGGAGAGTGAAGGCGTGGTGGTGGTCGAGCACGGGCGGGGCCGGTTCGTCCGTCATTAGAGACGTCCTGGGACGTCCACACCCGCCCTCTAGATTGGTCCGGGTACGGCCTGTTTATGGTGAACAGCGTGGGACATGCTGACTGGGCTCATGACCTGGCCAAAGAACTGCTGGAGACGACCTTGCCCCGCCGCTGGGCACATACTCAGGGGGTGGCCGAGCAAGCTGCATCCTTGACGCCGATCCTCGGCGGAGAGGCCGACACCTTGATTGCCGCCGCGCTGCTGCACGACATCGGATACGCCCCAGACCTGGTCGACACGGGCATGCATCAACTCGACGGCGCCCGCTACCTGCGTGATGTGGTCGGCGCTGACGATCGTTTGTGCAGGTTGGTGGCCTACCACTCATGCGCGGACAACGAGGCTCGACAGCGGGATTTGCTCGCAGTCCTAACGGCCGAGTTCCGCCAAGAGCAGCCCGACCTGGCGCAAGCGCTGACCTACTGCGACATGACCACCGACCCGGATGGCCGGCACTTGGACGTGGAAGACCGGCTGGCAGAGATCCACTCGCGCTATGGCCGTGACCATGTGGTCAGCCGTTCGATCAGCGCGGCCACTCCCTGCATCGTGTCGTCGGTGCGTGCGGTGGAGGCCGCGCTATCCGATGTACGGCAGGGCGGTGCCGGTTAGGTAGTGGTCGATCCGCATCCGCATCGACCGGTCCATGAGTAGCGGTGCGAGCTGCTCGCGGGGGACCCATCGAACTTCGCGGGACTCCTCACTCGGGGTCGGCTCGCCACTGACGGCTCGGGCGGTGAGAACGATGGAGAACTCCTGGCGGGCCTCGCCGTTGCTGGTGTAGAGGATCACGTGCCTCGGGTCGCTGTAGGTCCCCACGAGGCCGGTGATCTCGCACGTAATCCCGGTCTCCTCGATCGTCTCCCGTATGGCCGCTGCCGGGATGGACTCGCCGAGGTCGATGGCACCGCCGGGGACGGCCCAGTTGTCGTTGTCGCTGCGGCGGATCATCAAGACGTCCCCGGCCGCGTTGGTGACGATGACGTTGACCGACGGGACCAGGCTGTTCGGCTGGGGTGCGGTCGGGTCGTTGTAGAAGTCGATCCGCTTGCCCACGATCAGGACTCCACCGGGGCGGCGTGCGCCCATACCTTCTCGAAACTGTCGGCGTAGGTGGTCACCATCTCCCCGCCGGCCACCCTCCGCAGATGCAGTACGGGCGCGTTCCCGGCGCGGGTGCCGTACACGTGCATGTTGACCAGGTAGTCGTCATCGGCCTGGTAGATCGAGTTGTACAGGATCGTCTGGTGGAGCCGGAGCTCGAAGTTGTCCAGGCTGAGGAGCGGCCGGTAGAAGACCAGCACGCTACGGATCTGTGCGGCCATGCTGTCCCCAACGCCCTCGTCCTGTCCCCGTTGAGCGACCTCGGCGCACTCGGGATCGCCGAGCAGAATGCGCACCCGCACGCCCGCACGCGCCTTCTCGCCCAGCAGGCGCACCATGGCAGCATCGTCGGCGAGGAACAGCCCGCTGTAGACCAGGACGCCGATCTCCTCGGACGCGGCCGTGAACAGACGTCCCCACGCGTCCCGGGGAACCGCCCAGCGGTGCGGATAGATCGCCAGGACCTCGCTCTCGGAAGCGGCGACCACCTGCTCACGCGAGAGCGCCTGCGGCCACAGGTACGTCTCGTCCACGCCCAGGTAGGAAGCTGTGGCGAAACGGTGCTTTCGGTACGGCTCGCGGCCCTTGGTGATCCACCGCTCCACCGTCTTGGGATCGACCTCGATCGCCTCGGCCAGATCCGCGACGCTCACGCCCTTCTGCAACAGGGCCGCGCGCAACCGTTCGTTCGCCATCTCACCTGCTCCCAAGGACGTCCGGGGACCTGGCCATCGTAGGCCGGACGTCTTGAACATGTCCCGTCGTGTAGTGATCTCGTCCTGACCCTGCGTCGCATCCTCGGTTGCACAACGCCACAACGGCAGCAACCGAAGGAGGAGATGCACTCATGAACAACGAGATCACCATCCTGGGCGAGACGCCCTCATGCGAGTGCGGCAACGCTCTGGCCGAGGGCCAGACCCGATGCTCCAAGTGCCTGGCGCGGGATCGCTGGACACGCAAGGAGCGGGCCAGGAACCGGCGCAACCGGCGGCGTTCCGAGAACCGGCGTCCCCCGCGTGCCCCTCGCGGCCTGGCTCAGGCGGGGGTGATCTGGTCATGACCACGATTCCGCTGATCATCGCCGGGGCGCTCGGCGTCGCGCTACTGGTGGGGTACGTGATGGTGCTGGTCGGCATCCGCCGGGAGGACAAGCGGCTGAGCCTGCGTCACGCGCCGGACGGGGCGTCGGCGTCGCTGGCGCGGAAGGTCACCGGCTGTCGCGTCCGGAACGGCGTGTCGTGGACGTAGCCAACTGCTCCTCGACCTTGGCCAGACGTACCGACAAGTCCTGTACGGCGGCGCGCAGCTCGGCCACCTCGCCGGCGGCCGGGGAATCGTCGGCGTCGCGGACGAATACGCCCTTGCCCTGCTGGCCGATCACCAGGCCCTCGTTGCGCAGGATGCCGACGGCCATCTTCACCACCGACAGCGAGGCGTCGTACTGCTCGGCGAGCTGGGCGGTGGACGGCAGCGGGGTCCCGGGCGCGAGGGAGCCGCCGCGGATCTGTGTTCGGAGATCGTCGGCGATCTGCAGGTAGCCGGGGCGCCCGGTGTTCTTGACCATCGCAGTCCATCACACCACGAAACAGCAACCAAGCCAACCGAGAGGACGTTGACAACCGAGCCAACTAGGTTAACTATGTTGGCTAAGACGAATAAGGAGGTCACAGCCCATGCGTTCCGTCCCGATCCCTGTGGATGTCAGCAAGCTCGCCATCACCTGCGTCAAAGCCCCGCACCCGCGGGTGCTCAACCGCGACACCGGCGAGATCAAGACCGACAAGAACGGCAACACCGTCTACGAGGTCACCGTCTCGGTCGAGGACGAGTTCGGCCGGATCGAACTCGTCAAGATCGGCATCACCGGCGAACCGCCCATCAGCGTCGGCGACCAGGTCAACGCCATCGGCCTGCTCGGCTACGTCTGGGAGATCGCCGGCCGGTGGGGCATCGCCTACCGCGCCTCGGCCCTGCTCCCCGTACGGGAGGCCGCCGATGCGTGACGCGCTGGAAATGCTCGCAGCCTTGACCGCTGTCGCGGTCGGGCTGTGGGCCTGGCGCCGCTACCACCACCCCTCCTTCTGGCTCGTACTCGGCTTCCCGCTCACCGCCCTATCCGTACGAGCGTCCTGGCGGCGCGTGGCTCTGGGGTGCGGGCTGACCAAGAAGCGGCAACGCTGGTGGTTCACCACCGTGCCCGGCGCGATTGCCTCCACCGGCCTGGTGAAGGTCTGCCGCCGATTCCAGCGGGTCGCCGTCGACACCAAACCGTTCATGTGGCTGCCGCTGCCGACCCGGCACGGCTGGCGCGTCACCTTGCACACTCTGGAAGGTCAAACGCCCGGCGACTACGCCGACGCCGCCGAACGCCTCGCCCACTCCTGGGGCGTGCACGCCGTACGCGTCTCCTCGCCTCGGCCCGGCCGCGTGGTGCTCATGGCCACCATGCGCGATCCGCTCGTCAAGGTCGACCAGCTCCCACCCTCGCCCGAACTTCTCAAGGTCACCGTGGGACGGCTGGAGACCGGCAAGCCGTGGACCATCGACTTCCGCACGGTGCCGCACTGGATCAATGCGGGCGCAACTCAGTCCGGCAAGTCCAACCTCGCCAACGCGCTCATCGTCGGCCTGGCCCCGCAACCGGTGGCGCTGGTCGGCTTCGATCTCAAGGGCGGAGTGGAGTTCACCCCCTACGCGCCCCGGTTGTCGGCGCTGGCCACCTCGCGCGCCGAGTCGGTCAGCCTGCTGTGTGACCTGGTCGGGTTGATGATCGACCGGATGGGGCTGTGTCGCCAGGCCGCTGCCCGCAACATCTGGCAACTCCCACCCGGCGTCCGTCCGGTCCCGGTCGTGGTCCTGGTCGACGAGTTGGCCGAGCTCTACCTGATGGCCGACAAGAGCGAGAAGGACGAAGTCGCCAAGACCTCCACCGCACTGCTCCGAGTCGCGCAGTTGGGTCGGGCGTTCGGCATCTACCTGTTCTGCTGCGGTCAGCGCATCGGCTCTGACCTCGGGCCCGGCGTCACCGCGCTGCGCGCTCAGTGCTCCGGTCGGATCTGCCACCGGGTCAACGACCCCGAGACCGCAACCATGACCCTCGGCGACCTCGACCCGGCCGCGCTGGTCTCCGCCCGCGCCATCGCCGCCGAGACACCCGGTGTCGCCATCGTCGCCGGCCAGGACGGCGAGTGGTACCGCGCCCGCTCCTTCTACGTCACCGAGCAAACCGCCGAACACTCCGCACGCGCTCACGCCCACCTCACCCCGTCCTGGGACGAGATCACCGCCCACCTACCCGAGCCCATCACCACCTGACCGAAGGGAGGAACGATGCGACGCCTCGCCCGCTGGCTGCTCGACACCGGCCCGGTCCTCGTCCTGGCCGCCATCGCAGGTGCCGGATCGTTCACCCACATCCGCGACACCGCCAGCCAGCACGGCCAGACCGGCTGGATGTCCTGGGCCATCGCCGTCTGCATCGACCTCACCTGCGTCATGGCCGCCCGCGAACGCCAACGCGACAAGAAGACCGGCAAAGCCCGGACGGGTCGCCTCACCTGGCCCGTCCTCGTCCTGACCGGCGGCATCGTCCTGTCCCTGGCCGCCAACCTCGCCCAAGCCGACCCAACCGTCTGGGGCTGGATCACCGCCGCCACCCCGGCCGCCGCCTTCCTCATCGCCATCTCGATGCTGGAACGCCGCTCCACCCGTCCCGAACCATCCGCCCCAGAGCCCTCGCCCGTCCTGGCTCCGTCCCCGGCTCCAGAACTCGTCCCGCACACCGCTCAGAACGAGGACGACGGCCAGGACGAGCGGGACAGCGACCTCGCGCCCGCCCTCGTCGACTACGCCCGCCGCGTCGCCGACGAACACCACGCCAAACACGGCAAGCCCATCACCCGCGACGCCCTACGCGCCCACCTGGGCGTGTCCAACCAACTCGCCTCCGACCTGCTGCGCACCCTGCGCACCGCCTGAAGGGAGAACTGACCAATGACCCACAACCACCGCACCGCCCTCATCAACGGCCTGCTCGACCTGGCCGCCTTCCTCGAAGCCCACCCGGACGTGCCCATCTCCTCCAGCGTCACCGTCCACCACTTCCCCGACCAGGGCAGCGACGCCGACCAACGCGCCGAGATCGACCAGATCGCCGCGCTCGTCGGCTCGGAGATCGACTACGAGGACTCCCCGTACGGCCACTACGCCACCTCGCGCCTGTTCGGCCCGGTGGAGTACCGAGCCGTGGCTGTCCTGGCCGCTGCCCGCGCCCGCCACGACGCCGAGTCCAGCTACCGCGGCTGCATCCAACCCGACCCGGCACCCGCCACCTGACCTGGAGGACCGATCATGCGCATCCGCCTCGACGGCACCCGGGCCGAAATCGTCGACGCCCTGTTCCGCCTGCGCCTGCACTTCACCGTCTGCGGCGTCTCCCGCGTCTACCCCGACCGTGCCCACCCGCGCCAGTGGCGCGTCTACCTCACCACCCGCTCACGAGAAAAGAGCTGACCCTTGCCCGAAACCCTGCCGGTGATCCACTACCGCTGCTGCACCTGCAACGGCACCGGCCTCGACTCCGAAGACGCCCGCTGCCTCGACTGCGACGGCACCGGCATCGACAACCACGGCGCATAACGCGCAGCGCCCCCGGCCTGGCCGTACATCCGCCAAGACGCCTGCCAGGTCGGGGGCCATCCCTTCACCCAAACGAGCGAAAGGAGGTCTCCATCTTGCCCACAACCCACGCCACCACGCACGCAAAAGCGGGCATGATCGCCCGACTCAACCACCCCGACTACGACCGCTGGGCAAACCAGATCAAGCGCACCGGCGGCTGCCGCCAGCCCATCCACCTGCGCGGCAAGGTCGACCACTACGACCCCGCCACCGGCCAACTCCTACACCGCTACACCACCCGTGCCGAGCCCGACGGCATCCTGCGCGTCCCATGCAAGACCCGCCGCGCCTCCCGCTGCCCGGCCTGCGCCGAGACCTACCGCGCCGACACCTACCACATCATCCGCACGGGCCTGATCGGCGGCAAAGGCGTCCCCGAAACCGTCACCACCCACCCGACACTGTTCGTCACCCTGACCGCCCCGTCCTTCGGCGCGGTCCACACCCGCCGCGAACACAACGGGAAGGTCCAGCCCTGCCACGCCCGCCGCAACGCCACCACCTGCCCGCACGGCCGCGTCATGTCCTGCACCGCCCGCCACGGCAGAGACGACGTACGCCTCGGCGAACCGCTCTGCCCAGACTGCTACGACTACACCGGCTCCGTCCTGTACAACGCCCTGGCCCCGCTGCTGTGGAAGCGCTTCGCCGACTCTGTACGCCGCCACCTCGCCAAGCTCGGCGGTCTGTTCCTCAAAGAGCTGCGCTGTCACCTAACGCTCTCCTTCGCCAAGGTCGCCGAATACCAGCGGCGCGGCGTCGTCCACTTCCACGCCGTCATCCGCCTCGACGGCCCCGGCGGTCCCGACGCACCGCCACCGGCCTGGGCCACCCCCGACACCCTGACGCGAGCAATCCGGCACGCGGCCAATGCCGTCTCTGCCGCTGCCCCGGCCTACGATGACCAGCCCGAGCGGGTCCTGCGCTGGGGCGACCAGCTCGACATTCGCCCCATCACCCTGAGCGGCGACCTTACCGAACAAGCCGTCGCCGGCTACATCGCCAAGTACGCCACCAAAGCCGCCGAATGCGTCGGCACCTTGGACCGCCGCATCCAGTCACTGGAGAGCCTGGACGCCTACGACCTGAGGGACCATGCCCAACGCCTCATCGTCACCTGCATTCGTCTCGGTGCCCTACCGGACTTGGCCGAACTCCGCCTCACTGACTGGGCCCACATGCTCGGCTTCCGCGGCCACTTCTCCACCCGCTCCCGCCACTACTCCACCACCCTCGGCGACATCCGCGCTGATCGTGAACAACACGCCCGCGACAATGAGATCACCACCGGCCGCCTCCCATTCTTCGACGACGACACCGTCCTCGTGATCAGCGAATGGGAGTACGCAGGCAAGGGCTACTCCGCTGGCGATCAAATCCTCGCCGCGGCCCTCGCAGGAACACCGCTGCCGACGGCCCAGGACACCGTAGGGAGCCGCCAATGACCCGGCTCCTACTCACCGTCGCAGAAGCCGCGGAAGCCCTGTCCATCTCCCGCAGCAAGCTCTACCAGCTGATCGCCTCCGGCGCGGTCGATTCCATCCGCATCGACGGCTCCCGCCGCATCCCTGTCTCGGCCCTCACTGACTACATCGCCCACCTGACCAGGAAGGAGATCGCCGCATGACCAAGACTCTCGTCGGCGCATCGGACGAGCAACCGCGCAAGAAGAAGGCGCCCAAACTGCGCGACGGCGTCATAAAGCGTGGAACCACCTGGGCCTACGTGATCAGGGTCCGAGACCCCGAAACGGGAGAGAGCAAGCCTCGGTGGGTAGGCGGCTTCGCCACCGAGGACGACGCCAAGGCGGCCCGCGATGAAGCCCGCGTCAACGCCCGACGCGGTGAATATGTCGATCGGAACGAAATCACGGTCACCGACTACCTGGACATGTGGATCGAAGATCACGCTATGGAGATCAAGCCCGGCACCCTGGAGGACTACCGGATCGGCATCCGGCTCTACATCAAGCCGCACATCGGCAAGATGCGCCTCCAAGCGGTCCGCCCATCCACGATCACCAAGCTCTACCGCGACCTTCTGACCACGGGCGGCAAGAACGGCAAACCGCTCAAGGTCTCAACGGTCACCCACACCCATGCCGTCCTCCGCCGCGCCTTCCGCGACGCCGTACTCGTTCACGAGTACATCAGCAGCTCACCCGTCGAGAAGGCCAAGCGCCCGCGGGCGAACATCGACGCACCTGGAACAATCTGGACGGCCGCTCAGCTCCGCATCTTCCTCGATCTAGCCCGCTCACATCGTCTCTACGCCTTCTTCCACTTGGCCGCCTACACCGGCGCCCGTCGCGGCGAACTGCTCAACCTCCGCTGGCGGGACATCGACCTCGACGGCAAGCACATCACCATCAAGGGCTCCGTGGGCATCGTGGAAGGCCAGCGTGTCGAAGGCACCACGAAGAGCGGGAGGACTCGCGTGGTCAGCATCGACGACACCACGGCAACCGTACTCCGCGAGCACCAGAAGGCCCAAGAAGCCGAGAAGGCCCGCGTCGGCGACTCCTGGAAGAGCACCGACGACACCGTGTTCACGACGGCCTGGGGCGGCTCCATCTACCCCACGACTGTCACGGGCCTGCCGCGCAAGCTCATAGAGGCCCACAACAAGACCGCCACCGACCCACTACCGATGATCCGCCTGCACGATCTACGCCACGTACACGCGACCCTGCTGCTCCTGGCCGGCGTCCCCGTCCACATCGTCGCTGCCCGCCTCGGCCACGCCGATCCCGCAATTACACTGCGCGTCTACGCCCACGTGATCCGCTCAGCGGAAACCGCCGCCGCTGACATCTTCGCTAAGTCAGTGCGCGACGGCTGATAAGCAGAAGCTGCTTGGGTCTGGGTTTCGCTGAATTCTTGTTGTCAGTGGCGTATGCCATGCTCCCGCTCGTGAGAGATCAAGATGAGGACGCTGACCGATCCGAGCTCTGGGCTCGGCTCCAGCGCGAGTTCGTCTCGAACCTCTCGAATCCCGGACTCCACCTGGAGGAGATGCGGCCGTCGTCCAAGGATCGCTGCTTATGGCGATGTTCGAAGGCTGGGTGCGGGCATGAGTGGCAGACAATCTTGCAGTTCCGGGCCCGGCGCACGAACCCGACAGGGTGCCCGGAATGTTGGAGGAAGCGGAACCGAGTTCCCGGCCCAGGTGAGTCGCTCGCTGTCGTCAATCCCGAGCTGGCCAAGCAGTTCCGCAGGAATCTCACCCGTCCGGAGCGGGGGCCGGATACCTTGCTGCCGCAAGCGCATGATAAGTGCGAGTGGGAGTGTGAGCGAGGGCACCTGAACCCGGCGACGGTTGCCAACCGCACCAACGGACGCGGGTGCCCAGACTGCAGTGGACAGGGGCGGACCTTCTTCGAATGCAAGGTCGCGGCACTCGTCGAAGCCGCCTCCGGGCTGACCGTCGAACTGGATCACCGGTTGCACCTGCCGGGGCGAAGAAAAGACCGCTTCGATCTCTTCTTGCCCAAGCTGGACCTGCTGATTGACTTGGACCCCGCCTGGACTCATCGCGGAGCCGACAGTCTCGCGCGCGACACCGCCAAGACGGAAGCGGCGATGCTCGCCGGGCTCGAACTCGTGAGGATCCGCGAGCGTGGGCTGCCCCCGCTGCCAATCTCCGGCTTGAGCCACTATGAGGCCGGGCCAGGAGTTGACCCCGAGGAATGGGCGGCCGCAATCGGTTATGTGCTGCGCCGACGCGGCGAGCCATGGAAGGATCTCGACGCTGCTCAGGTCACGGCTGCTCTGACGAGAGCGTCTGCGCTGTGGCACGAAGTCGTGGCAGGGCCCAAGATCTCGGCGCTGGACGTGGCGCCTCATCTGGCCGACGAGTTCGTCGCCAACCGCACCAGTCCCGGCAGAGGCCTTGAACGGATGCCGCCGGGATGCAACGACGTGTGCGCCTGGCGCTGCTCGACGCCGAATTGCGGCCATGAATGGGAAGTCGCCCTGTCGGTGAGGACGCTCATGGGACGGGGGTGCCAGGAATGCGGCTGGCGCAAGACAGGGGCAGCCAACAGCCGGCCCGGTCCAGGCGAATCGCTTGCCGAGGTGAATCCGGAGCTGGCGGCTCAACTCGTCGAGGTCGTTGATCACCCAGGATGGACTGCGCCCGATCTCCTGCCCAATTCGAACAAGCCGTGCATATGGAGATGTCCAGATCCCGACTGCCGATACGAATGGACAGCTCCCCCCGGCCGCCGCACAAACCAAGGCAGCGGCTGCTCGGAGTGCGCGCGCAAGCGAACCGCTGCGGCTCGAGTTCGGCCCAAGCCCGGCCAGTCGCTGCAAGACCTGTTCCCGCAGATAGCAGCCGAGCTGGTCGAGGTCATCGGACAGCCGAGGTTGACGGCTGCCGATCTGCGTGCCGGTTCTAACATGAAGTGCAGGTGGCGGTGTGCGAAGCCGGGATGTTCTCGTTCCTGGCTGGCGACGCCCGGACAGCGGACACGCCGTGGCGGGACAGGGAAACCTTGCCCGAGGTGCCATCCGCGTCGCGGCCAACAGTAAGGTGACCCCGGCCCGGAACGATAGGCCTACTGTCGTACGGCCCCACCGCTACCGACCTCGCCCTACGTGTCTCCTAGGCCTGTTAGCAAGCGTGTTAGCAAAGGCCCTCCGCGATCTTCGCGGAGGGCCTTTGAACTGGAGCCGCCTTGGGGATTCGAACCCCAGACCCCTTCATTACGAGTGAAGTGCTCTGGCCGACTGAGCTAAGGCGGCGTGCTCTGCGACTTGCAAGAGTCTACAGGAGCCGGAGGGGTCCTCGCTCCCCTCGATCACGCCTCGGCCGGATCCCCGTACGTCGAGTCGTACGCCTTGCGCGGCGCGCACACACTGGCCTTCGAGCAGGCGCAGCGCCGCCCCCCGTCGTTGAGGCGCACCACCACGGAGTCCGACGGGACGTTGTGGCCGACCACGACACCAGGCCCCTGCGGGGTCTCCACGTTCGCCCCCGCCCGCGGGGCAGAGGCGCGGAACTCCTGGTAGAGCGGGTGCTCGTACTTCAGGCAGCACATGAGCCGGCCGCACGCCCCAGCGATCCGCAGTGGATTGACCGGAAGGTCCTGGTCCTTGGCCATGCGTACCGAGACCGGCTCGAAGTCCTTCAGGAATGTGGCACAACACAGGTCACGGCCGCAGGGCCCGATGCCGCCCTGCAGCCGCGCCTCGTCCCTCGGCCCGATCTGCCGCAGCTCGACCCTGGCCCGCAGGTTGCGGGCCAGGTCGCGGACCAGGGCGCGGAAGTCGACCCGGTGCGGCGCCGAGAAGTAGACCGTGTAGACGTTGTCCTCGTCGAGATAGTCGATCCCGACCACCTTCATCGGCAGCGTGTGCCGCTTGATCAGCCGCTTCGACACGCTGCGGGCCTCGGCCCTGCGGCGCTTGTTGGTCTCGTCGCGAGCCAGGTGCTCCTCGCCAGCCAGGCCCGCGCACAGGGGCAGGCCGTCGACGTCCTCGCTCGTGTACTGGGGCGCCCAGACGCACTCCGCCACCTCGGGGCCCGAGTCGGTCGGCACGAGCACCTTGTCGCCCACCTTCGGGCTGTGCTCGCCGGGATCGAGGTAGTAGAGCCTCCCGTAACGGGTGAAGCTCACGGCCATGATCATTCCCATGGGCTCGAGCTCGCCTCCTGACGCCTTGGGGTCGTACGACCTTCCCTGCCACATTACGTGTGTCAGCCCGCTGTGGGAGAGGGGCCGGGGTCCGGATGTTCGCGGGATCGCTTGTCCATCGGGCACACCTTGCTCTCGGGCAGGATCAACCCGTAGCGGTCGATCAGGCGGCTCCTGTCGTCCGCGCATCCTTGGTAGATGACCTGGCTCACCCCTGGTTCCTGCCTCAACCTGCTGACGACCTTGCTCCAGTCGGCCTCAGGCAGCAGCGCCACTCTGAACGATTGGGGCATGTCGCTGACTTTTGTGGCGTCGAGCAGCGCCTTGTTGTCCTTGTACAAGCGGCGGAAGTTCTCGTAGGCCTCCTCCTGGCCCTCGAAGAACACGTCCTTGACGCCAGGCATCGAGAGGATCAGCTTCTGGATGGCCTTCATCTGCTCGGGCGTGACGCCCCTCCCCTCCTTCGTGACAGTGAAGCTGCCTTTGCCGTCAGACTTACGCTCAGCGCCGCACGACCTCATGCCCGACGAGGGAGAACAGAGGAAGACGCTCACATCGAATTTGCTCACCGGAGTGGCGTCATCGGATGCCGATTCCTGAACGTTCAAGACCCCTTGCACCCCGCGCAGCGCCTCCTTCACGCGGAGTGGATCGACACCCTTCGTGAGGGTCAACCGCAACGAATCGGGGATGTCGTCGGCGTCTACAGCGGCCAGCAGCGCCTTGTTGTGCGCGAAATCGCGCCGGAAGTCGGCGTACACAGTGCTCTTGTCCGCGTAGATGATCTCTCTGACCCCCGGCACCTGCTTCAGCTTCGCCACGATCTCCTGCGTCTCCTCCTCACTGACGGCGCCCTGGCACGACGTCTGCTCCCGGTCCGACTTCGCGCACAGGAAAACCATCACCTTCCGCTCGGTAGGCGGCGGATCCGCCGCCACCGCCCGGTCCTCGTCACCCGGACCGCTCAGCAGCCCGACCGTGGTCGCCGCCCCCGCGAGCACCACGGTCGCCGCCACCGCCACCAGCCGGAAATCCACCCTGAACCGCCGCCGCTCCGACGCCCGCAACGGCCTGAGCATGCCGGCGTCCACCGTCGCCCCCGCCTCGGCGAGGGCCTCCCGCAGCCTGTCTTCCATCGCGCTGTTCATGAATCCTCCCCAAGTGCCCGGCCGAGGGCGGCCAGCCCCCGCGCGATCGTGGACCTGACCGTGCTGGCGCCGATCCTCATGGTGTCGGCGATCTCCTGGTCGGACAGGTCGAGGTAGTAGCGAAGAGTGAGCGCCTCCCGCTGCCTGCGCGGCAGCTCACGCAGGGCGAGCAGCACCCCGCGCCGCTCCTCGCCCATCAGCGCGGCGCTCTCCGCCGACCAGACGGGCGGTTCGTACGGCACCGCCCGCCGGAACACGGTCGCCCGCCTGCGCAGCACCGACCGGCACCCGTTGAGCACCGCGGAGCGGACATAGGCCAGCGCCTTGTCGGCGTCGCGCAACCGGCCGCGCCCGGCATGGGTGCGCGCGAACGCCTCCTGTACGACGTCTTCCGCGGTCGCCTGATCGCCGACCATGATCAGGGCAAGCCGCACGAGGCCCACGTGGTGCTCGGCGAAGATCGACGCCACGTCTATTCGCTGCCGCGCCCGGGCCTCTTGTTGGGTGAGTAGTTCGACTTCCACGTATCAGAGACGCCCGTCAGCCCCATCTGCTGCTCACGTCACCCGACGGGTTCACTGACGCGGCGCGCAGACCTTGCTGTCGGGCAGGTTACTGCGCCCGTACTCCACTTCCAGCTTGAGCTTGGCGTCCGTACACCTCAGGTTGTACACCTGACTCACCCCTGGCAGCCGCGCCAGGCTGCGGCTCACGGCGTTCCAGTCGACCTCGGCCCGCATGGTCAGCCGGTACGACTCGGGTATGTCCGACAGTTGGGTGGCGTTCACGAGCGCCTCGTTGTCGGCATAGGACTCGACGAAGTTCCGGTAGGCCGTCGCCTGGTCCTCGAAGAAGTACCCCGCGACCCCGGGCGTGCCCTCGATCGCCTTGACCACGGCCTTCTTCTCCTTGAGAGTCGCGGCCTTGCCCTTCGCCCTGCCACGACCGGACAGGCAGGCCGGCATGAGCGAGTCCTTCACACAAAGGAAGACGGCGATGTCCGATTCCCACGCCAAAGCCAGCGGATCACCATAGATCTCGGCCTGGTCGACGACCGTGCCCACCCCGGGTCGCCGCTTCGCCGCGAGCCACATGCGATCCCGGTCGGCCCCCTTCTTCACCCGCAGGCGGAACGACTCCGGCAGATCCTTCGCCCGTACGGCCTTCAGCAGCGTCTTGTTGCCGGCGAAGTCCCGCCGGAAGCTCTCGTACGCGCTCGCCCGATCGACGAACCGGACGTCGCTGAGCTCCGTCCTGGATTCCAGGAACGTCCTGAGCGCCTGCTTCTGCTTCGCCGTGGCGCCGCGCCTGTGGCACCCGTACGTGGTCGGAATGCACAGGAAGACGGCGATCTCCCACTCGTCGCTCGCACTGACCTCCGGAGCGGTCACCGCGTCCGCCGCAGCCGGCGTACCCATGAGAACCGACATCCCGGCCAGCAGCGTGGCGATCAACGACCGTAAGCCCGAGGGTGCCTCGTCAGCCACTGCCACTCCTCATCCCCGCCCAACGCCCCATGATCACGAGTCAGGAACGCAGCGACAGCATCATCGCCTCTACGGCCATCTGCGGGTTGACGTTCGCCGCCAGCCGCTCCCTGCACTGCATGATCGCATCGATCCGGCGCAGCGTCTCCTCCGGCGTGGCCACCTTGGCCAGCTGATCGAGGTCGAAGCGGAGATCGTCGTTGGCCAGCTCGACCCCGGCCCCGAACTGCATGGCCAGCACGTCCCGGTAGAACGACACCAGCTCCAGCAGCGCCGCGTCCAGCGAGTCGCGCTTGATCCGCGTGGCCCGCGACTTCTGCCGGTCCTCCAGCTCCTTCAGGGCCCCGGCCCCGCCGCGTACGAGCCCTCGGTTGAGCCCCTTGCCCGTGGATCCCTCACCGTAGAGCTTGCGCAGCTCGGCGGTCTCGTTCTCGTTGAGCGCGGCCGTGGCCGCGGCGGCCTCCTCCTCCGCCGTCTTGACCAGCCGCTCGGCGGCCGAGACGCACTCCCCCACCCCGGTCAGCGAGCGCGGGATGCCCAGGACGGCCTCACGACGCCGCCTGACGCCCTCGTCGAGCGCCAGCGCCCGCGCCCTGCCGATGTGCCCCTGGGCGGCCTTGGCGGCGAACCTGGCCACGTCCGGCGGCACGCTGTCGCGCGTGGCCAGCACATGGGCGACGGCCTCCGTGGCCGGGGTGGTCAGGTTGACCACCCGGCAGCGCGACCTGATGGTGATCATGAGGTCGTCGGGAGCGGGCGCGCACAGCAGCCAGACCGTACGTGGCGGGGGCTCCTCGATAGCCTTGAGCAGGGCGTTGGCGGCGGACTCCGTGGCCCGGTCGGCGTCCTCGAACAGGATGACCCGCCACCGCCCCTGCGTCGGCGCCCCGGCCGCCCGCAGGATGAGCTCGCGGGTCTGCTTGACGCTGTAGGACAGGCCCTGGGGGCGTACGGACTCCAGGTCGGGGTGGGAGCCGATGAACACCTGGTGGCACTGGTCGCAGTGGCCGCACCCGCCGTCGGGGCAGAGCAGCGCGGCGGCGAAAGCGCGGGCGGCGTCCTCCCGGCCCGAGCCCGGCGGCCCGGTGAACAGCCACGCGTGCGTCATGCCCGCGCCGCGCCCGCCCCTGACGACCTCCCCGGCCGCCGCCGCGGCCCGCGACAGCACGGCCACCGCCTGGTCCTGCCCGACGAGGTCATCGAAAACTGCCACGACGTAAGGCTAACCGCCGACGGCAGTCCCCACGCCCGTACGCGACTCTCGCCGACGCGCCCGCCCGAAAGAAGACCCCGGAAGAACCCGGGCGACATCCGCCATCTCCCGGGGCTCCGCCCACGCGAAGAGGTCTAGTCGCGGATGGTGGGCATCGTCCAGTCGCCGCGGATGGCGGGCATCGTGCCCGTGGCGTCCTCGGACTCCTGCGGCACCGGGTCCGGCAGGATGTCGCGGATCCGGTCCTGGATCTGGCGGGTGATCACCTCGGGCTCCAGCGTGCCGTCCACCACCAGGTAACGCTCGGGCGCCGCCGCGGCCAACGCCCGGAACTCCTTGCGTACCCGCTCGTGGAAGTCCAGCGGCTCCGACTCGATCCGGTCGGCGGCCCCGCCCAGCCGGGTCAGCCCCACCTGCGGCGGGGTGTCGATGAGCACCGTCAGGTGCGGCACCAGCCCACCGGTCGCCCAAGCGTTGATCTTGGACACGTCCTTCGGGTCGAGCGCCCGCCCGGCCCCCTGGTAAGCCAGCGAGGAGTCCACGTAGCGGTCGGTGATCACGAGCGAGCCCCGGTAGAGCGCGGGACGGATCACCTTCTCCACGTGCTCGGCCCGGTCGGCGGCGTAGAGCAGGGCCTCGGAGCGCGCCGACAGCCCGCGCTCGGCCGCGTCGAGCAGGATCGCCCGCAGCCGCATGCCGACCTTGGTCGAGCCCGGCTCGCGCGTCTGCACCACGTCGTAGCCCTGGTCACGCAGCCAGATGGCGATCAGCCGCGACTGGGTCGTCTTGCCCGACCCCTCGCCGCCCTCGAACGCCACGAACAGCCCGGGCACCGCCTCGGCCGCCTCGGCCGGGAACCGCTCGCCGCGCACCGCCGCGATGAGGTCGCCGGCCAGCGAGACGCCCTTCCTGTCGTCCATGTGCCGCAGCGCGAGGACGCCCACGACCATGGCGAGCACTCCGCCGATGACCAGCACCAGGTTGGAGCCGTCGAACCGGTAGGCGATCGTGCCGAACCGCAGCCAGTGGACGTCGAAGATCGCCGCCAGCGGGTTGGCCACGGCGACCACCAGCAGCAGGGTCACCCGCGCCGTGGACTGCAGGAACGAGAACGTACGGCCCCGCAGCCCGTCCTCGACCTCGAGCCCGATCAGCGTGTAGCCGATGATCCACGCGATGCCCGCGCACGCCCCCAGCAGCACGGTCAGCATGACCACGATCACCAGGTTGTGCACGAGCGCGGTGGCCACCAGCACGAGCCCCGCCACGGTGATGGCCAGGCCGAACAGCCGCCGCCGCGACAGCTCGCGCAGCAGCCTGAGGCCGAAGAACATGCCCAGCGCCATGCCGACGAAGACCGCGCCGAACACGACGCCGTAGGCCGCGTCGCCGCCGCCGAGCGCCTGGACGTAGATCTTGGCGACGCCGACCACGGCCCCGCCCGCGGCGAAGGCCCCCAGCATGCCGATGATCAGCCCGCGCACCAGCCGGTTGCCGCCCACGAACCGCCAGCCCTCGACGATCTGCTTGAGCACGGAGGGCGTGGAGATGGCGCCGTCGCGCTTGGGGATGTCGCGCAGCGTGAAGATCAGGACGGCCGAGACGAGGTAGGCGCAGGCGTTGACGACCAGCGCGAGCGACGTGGCGTCCTGGCCGGCCATGGACGGCACCATGCTCGTGATCACGCCGCCCACCACGGACAGCGCCGCGAACAGCATGGCCGCGACCGGCGCGGTGCCGTACGTGACCAGCAGGTTGAGCCGGTTGGCCGACTCGAGCTGATCCTTGCGCACCAGGTTGGGCACCGTGGCGTCCTTGGCGGGAACCCAGAACAGGTTGACGCACTCGACCAGGACGGTCGCGACGATCACCCACTGGTAGCTGCGGACGAACGGGATCGACAGCACCACGGCGAACCTGAGCAGGTCGGCCACGACCATCATCAGCCGCCGGTCGAACCGGTCGGCGAACACCCCCGCGAGCGGCCCGAGCAGCACGGCGGGCAGCATCTTGGCGATGAACACCCCGCCGACCGCCAGCGACTGCAGACGGTAGTCGTTCTGCGTGAGATTACCGGCCAGGGCGGTCAGCGCCAGGATGTTGAGCCAGTCGCCCAGGCTGCACACCGACATGGCCATCCAAAGCCGTCGAAACGGCGCATTGGCCAGCACGTGGGCCGGGCGGCTTCGACCAGGGGCAGTCATGATTTCAGCGTATCCAGGAAGTGGGTGGACAACAGACCAGCCGGATATTCCCGGCCGACTCGGGGCTGAGGGTATTACGTTCGCGGGCCAGCGTGCAGGGTGCAGACCTCGAATAGGCCCCCAAAAGCATCATCAATTCATAACTCCGGCCTCAAGTCGGGCCTCTTCCACCAGTGGCCCCCACTCCGCGCGGATCTCCTCGGGCAGCTCCAGCTCGCCCCACAGCTCCACGAGCAGCACCCCGTCCACGTGATCGAGCAGCTCCTGAGGCTCGCCCTCGCACAGCAGCACGGTGTACGCGGCCCGGCGCGCCTCCCGGTCGGCCAGGTCGTAGACCCGCTCCCGCAGCCGCACGACGCCCAGCGCCGCCCCGACCGGCAGCCGCCGCAACCGGCTCGGCACGTGGAACGTCCGACCGTCGCCCGCGCGGGCCGCGAACTCGACCTTGGCCTCGAGCGCCAGCCGGAAGCCGGCCGCGTCGAGAATGCGCCCCGCGGTCTCCAATGTCGGTGACTTCCTGCCGTGCTCGTAGGCCGACAGCGTGGTCCTCGACGTGCCGCTCACGCTGGCCAGGACGCGCTGGTTCATGCTCGCCGCATGGCGGGCCTGCTTGAACAGCTGCCCGCCGCGCTTGGCCCAGAAGGCGGCGTGCGCCGCCTCCATAGGCGAGGAGACCATCCCCCACCTCCGATCAGTATCCGGTTGGATACTCTACGCCATCATGACCGCAGGTGACCAGTAGATCGCGGAAGGTCAGCGCAACTCCAGCAGCGTGATCTCGGGCGGCGCCCCGACGCGCACCGGCGGGCCCCAGAACCCGGCGCCCCTGGTGACGTACACCTGCACCCCGTCGACCGTGGCCAGGCCGGAGACCACGGGCTGCTGCAGGCCCACCACCAGGTTGAACGGCGCGATCTGCCCGCCGTGCGTGTGGCCGGACAGCTGCAGGTCGACGCCGTGGCGAGCGGCCTGGCCGACCTGGACCGGCTGGTGCGCCAGCAGCACCGTGGACCGGCCGGCGTCCCGGCCGCCCAGCGCCTTGTCGAAGTCGGGGCCGTCGCCCGCCGAGGCGCCGTTGAGGTCGTTGACCCCGGCGAGGTCCAGCACGGCGCCCTGGTGCCTGATCTCCACGCGCTCGTTCCGCAGCGAGCGTACGCCGAGCTGATCGAGCTCCTCGATCCACTCCATGGGCCCGCTGGGAGCGAAGTATTCGTGGTTGCCGGTCACGAAATATGCCCCGTAACGGGACTCCAGGCTCTTCAGCGGCTGAGCCAGCGGCCCCAGCTGGGCCACCGACCCGTCCACCAGGTCGCCCACGATCGCCACCACGTCGGCCTCCAGGCCGTTGATCATGCGGACGATCCGCTCGGTGTGCCCCCTGCCCGTGAGCGGCCCCAGGTGGATGTCGCTCACCACGGCGAACCGCAGGCCGCTGAGCCGTGAGTCCAGCTTCGGCAGGGCCACCTTCACGCGTTCGATCACGGGGTCGCCCAGGGCGCTCGTCATGCCGTACCCGACCGTGCCAAGCGCTCCCACGCCCGCGATGGCGGCGGTGGTCCGCCCCAGGAAGAGCCTCCTGCTGATCGGGGCCGCCACGGGAGCGGGCTCGGGGGGCGCCGGGGCGCCCGCCATGGCGGGCACGGGCACCGGCGCCGCCTCGCGCGTCACGGCCTTCCGCGAGGCCCTGCGCAGGACGAGCGCGGCCACCGCCCGCGGCACCTCCAGCACCACCATGAAGACGATCAGGTAGAACATCAGCGCCAGCCAGACGTAGCCCGGCCAGGCCAGCCAGTGCCCGAAGTCCATCCGCGTGGCCGCGAACGTGGCCACGACGAGCACCGTCAGCCCCACCACACCCCACGTCAACGCCTTGCGCAGCCGCCCGGGGGCCGTGGTGGAACGGACCATCCGCTGCCACAGATAAAGGTGTGCCAGCAGGATCAGGCCCGCGAAGAACAAGACGATCACAGCGTCGATGCTACTTGCGGGGCCGCGTCCTGCGGCCCCGCCAACCTCGCGGCTCGCCTTACGACTTGGCCGCCGGCTTCTTCGCGGGAGCCTTCTTCGCCGGCGCCTTCCTCGTGGTGGTCTTCTTGGCCGCCGGCGCCCGCTCGCGCCGCTCGGCCAGCAGCTCGGCCGCCCGCTCGGTCGTGATGTCCTCGACCGTGTCGTCCTTGCGCAGCGACGCGTTCGTCTCGCCGTCGGTCACGTAAGGCCCGAACCGCCCCTCCTTCACCACAATGGGCTTCTTGGAGTGGGGGTCGGCGCCCAGCTCGCGCAGCGGCGCCGCCGCCGCGGCCCGCCGGCCGCGCTGCTTCGGCTGCGCGAACAGCTCCTTGGCCTGCTCGATCGTGACCGTCAGCAGGTCTTCTTCCGAGGCCAGCGAGCGCGAGTCGGTGCCCTTCTTCAGGTACGGGCCGAACTTGCCGTTGGAGGCCACGACCTCCTCGCCCTCCAGCTCGCCCACGAGCCTGGGGATCGACAGCAGCTTGAGCGCGTCCTCGAACGTGATCGTGTCCAGTGACATCGTCTTGAACAGCGACGACGTGCGCGGCTTGGGCGCGTCGGCCTTCTTCGTCCGCCTCTTGGGTGCCTCGTCCTCGGGCGGCTCGGGCAGGACCTCCGTCACGTACGGGCCGTAGCGGCCGTCCTTGGCCACGATCATGTTCCCGGACACCGGGTCGCGCCCGAGCTCCCGGTCGCCCGTCGGCCTGGAGAACAGCTCCTCGGCCTTCTCCGCCGTCAGCTCGTCGGGCGTCATGTCCTCGGGCACGTTGACCCGCGCGCCGTCCCTGTCGAGGTAGGGCCCGTAACGCCCGACCCGCAGCACGATGTCCGTCCCCTTGACCGGGAACGAGCTGATCTCCTTGGCGTCGATGTCACCGAGGTCGGTGACCATCTCCTTCAGACCCTCGTCGCCGTCGGAGCCGTAGTAGAAGCGCTGCAGCTCCGGCACCCGCTCGGCCCGGTCGTTGGCGATGTCGTCGAGGACCTTCTCCATCTCGGCCGTGAAGTCGTAGTCGACCAGGTTGCCGAAATGCTGCTCCAGCAGGTTGACCACGGCGAACGCCAGGAACGACGGCACCAGCGCCGTGCCCTTCTTGAACACGTAGCCGCGGTCGAGGATGGTCCCGATGATCGAGGCGTACGTCGAAGGCCGCCCGATCTCGCGGTCCTCCAGCTCCTTGACCAGCGACGCCTCGGTGTAACGCGCGGGCGGCTTGGTCGAGTGGCCCGCCACGTCGAGCCTGGTGACGCTGAGCGCGTCGCCCTCCGCCAGGTTCGGCAGCCGCTTCTCGGAGTCGTCGCGGTCGGTCGAGGGGTCGTCTGCCCCCTCCACGTACGCCTTGAGGAACCCGTAGAACGTGATCGTCCGCCCGGACGCGCTGAACTCGACGTCCTCGCCCGACGACGACCTGCCGCCCACCTTGACCGTGACCGACTCGCCCACCGCGTCCTTCATCTGCGAGGACACCGTGCGCTGCCAGATCAGCTCGTACAGCCGGAACATGTCGCCCGACAGCCCGGTCTCGCCCGGCGTGCGGAACTCCTCGCCCGAGGGCCGGATCGCCTCGTGCGCCTCCTGCGCGCTCTTCACCTTGCTGCTGTAGACGCGCGGCTTGTCGGGCACGTACGCGGCCCCGTACAGCTTGATCGCCTGGGACCTGGCGGCCGCCACGGCGGTCTCCGACAGCGTGATGCTGTCGGTACGCATGTAGGTGATGAAGCCGTTCTCGTAGAGCCGCTGCGCCACCTGCATGGTGTACTTCGCGGAGAACCCCAGCTTCCGGCTGGCCTCCTGCTGCAGCGTGGTCGTCCGGAACGGCGCGTACGGCTTGCGCGTGTACGGCTTGCGCTCCACGGACTTGACCGCGAACGACGCGCCCGTCAGCCGCCCGGCCAGCTCGCCCGCGGCCTCCTCGGACAGGTGGAGCACGTCGACGTTCTTGAGCCGCCCGGTGCTGGCGAAGTCGCGGCCCTGCGCCACCCGCTTGCCGTCGACCCCCGTGAGGGTCGCGGTGAAGTCACGCGGCCGCTCCTCGGGCTTGTTCGTGTCGAAGAGTGCCTGCAGGTCCCAGTAGTGGGCGGGCGTGAACGCCATGCGCTCGCGCTCGCGCTCCACCACGAGCCTCGTCGCCACCGACTGCACGCGGCCGGCCGACAGGCGGGGCTTGACCTTCTTCCACAGGACCGGGCTGACCTCGTAGCCGTAGAGGCGGTCGAGGATGCGCCGGGTCTCCTGGGCGTCGACCAGGCGCAGGTTGAGGTCGCGCGGGTTGGCCACGGCGTCCTGGATGGCCTGCGGGGTGATCTCGTGGAACACCATGCGGTGGACCGGGACCTTGGGCTTGAGGACCTCGCGCAGGTGCCAGGCAATGGCCTCGCCCTCGCGGTCCTCGTCAGTGGCCAGATAGAGCTCGTCGGCGTCCTTCAGCAGCTGCCGCAGCTTGTTGACCTGCGACCGCTTGTCCGGGTTGACGACGTACAGCGGCTCGAACTCGTGCTCGACATTGACCCCGAGGCGGGCCCATGGGGCTCCCTTGTACTTCTCGGGGATGTCGTCGGCCCTCTCCGGAAGGTCCCGGATGTGGCCGATGCTCGATTCGACGATGTAGCCGCGCCCGAGGTACCCGGCGATCGTCTTCGCCTTCGCGGGCGACTCGACGATCACCAGGCGTGTTCCGCCGGCGCTGCCGTTCTTGGCTGGCACGCTGCTTCCTACCTCGCTGTTCGCTTTGCAAATCCCCCTGCCGGGAGTCGGTACAGACTGAAAGGTAACCCGACTCGCGGAAATTTCCTTCCCCCGGGCTACCCACTAGCTTCCGGGTCCACCCACAAGCACGCAGAATAAGGCCCATCGAGCGGCATGGCGCCCTGACTCACCCTGGAGACTAATCGTTGTGCTCGACTACTCCTACATGGATATCTTCATTCCACGCGATCTCACTCGTGAAGCAGCACGTCAGCTGCTGACCGAACACGCAGAGTACGGGCAGTGGGAGCTGGCCCGCGTACGCGTCTACCCCGACGGTAGCCGCCACGTACGGCTGCGTCGCAAGGTCTTGCGGGTACGCAGCACGCTGTGAACCCCGGACATGGCTTTGCCCGCCCCGGGCCGCGCCCCCGGAACGGGCAAAGCGTCTAACGCTGACCGCTCACAGGCTGTGAGCGGTAGCCGTCCTTGTTACGTGCTGCCTGATTCCCTTACTTCCGGCCGATCCGGAACCGGCGAGCGGTCCCGAACAGCGTCGCCGAGGCGGCGAACATCGCGCCGATCATGAGGGCGAGCAGGGAGCTGGAGTTCATCCCCCCGAGGCCGGCGGGCTGCTCGGCGCTCATCAGGCCGCTGACCGGCAGGCCGCGGGTGGCCGAGGTGACGGCGCCGCCGACCGGGGTGCCGGCCACGAGGCCGGTCGCCGGGTCGAGCACGGACACGGCGCCGCTCGAGGCGGCGGGGCGCCCGGCGCCGTCGACCTGGCCGGCCGCGTGCTTCTTCTTCGGCTGGGCCGGGGTCTGCGCCTGGCCGGGCAGGCCGGGCAGCTCGGGCAGGCTCGGCAGGCCGAACGTCTGGGCGGCGTCCTCGACCAGCGGCACCGAGGTCAGGCCCGTACCCGTGACCTCCTGCAGCTTGCCGGTCACGCCCAGTTGCTGGGGAACCCCGGCCAGGTCGTTGCCCTTCTGGGTGACGCCGGCGAGGTCCTGCACGCCGCCCAGGACCGGGACGGCGGGCAGCATGGGCAGCAGCCCGCCCTTGGAGCCCTTGCCGGCCGTCCGCTCGACGCCGCCGCGGACGTATCCGTGCCCGTACTCGGGCCTGCCGACGTTCGCGCCACCGAGGCACCCGGCCGCGGCGTCGCCGAGCACGGCCGCAGCGTTGCCGCAGACGTTGATGGGAGCGGCGATCGGCGCGATGATCTGGTTGCCCGCGAGCACCCCGGCGCGGCCGGAGGTGTGGTTGCCGCCGCCACCGGTGCGGTCGACCTTGGCCCCGCCCTTGCAGTGGGCCCTGGAGGCGCCGAGCACGGCGGCCGCGTTGCCGCAGATGTTGATCGGGGCGGTGATCGGCGCGATGACCTGGTTGCCGCTCAGCACGCCGGCCCGGCCGGAGGTGTGGTTGCCACCGGCGCCGGTGCCGCCGTTCTTCACGCGGGCGCCGCCCTTGCAGCTGGCGAACGCGTGCCCGACCAGGGCCACCGCGTTCCCGCAGACGTTGACGGGCGCGCTGATCGGCGCCACCACCTGGTTGCCGCTGAGGACGCCCGCCTGGCCGGAGGTGACGTTGCCGCCCGCCCCGGACCCGCGGCGGGTGTTCTCGACCTTGGAGCCGCCCTCGCACCTGGCGGCGGCGTTGCCCACGGCGTTGCCGCAGACATTGACGGGCACGCTGATCGGGGCGATCACCTGGTTGCCGCTGCCGACCCCGAAGCGCCCGTCGGTGTCGTTGCCCGAGGAGCCCACGGGGCCGCGGGGGCCGTGGTAGCCGTGCCGGTGGCCGCCGCCGTTGGTGACGGTCGAGCCGCCCTTGCAGCCCGCGAACGCCCGGCCGACGACGGCGACGGCGTTGCCGCAGATGTTCACCGGCGCGGAGATCGGCGCGACGACCTGGTTGCCGCCCAGCACGCTGGCGTTGCCCGAGGTGCGGTTGCCGCCCGCGCCCACTCCGGTGTTGTGGACGCTGGAGCCGCCCTTGCAGCCCGCCGTCGCGCTGCCGAAGATCGCGACCGCGTTGCCGCAGACGTTGATCGGCGCGGAGATCGGCGCGGTGATCTGGTTTCCGCCGAGCACGCTGGCGTCGCCGGAGGTACGGTTACCGCCCGCGCCGCCCTTGCCCTGGTTGCGAACGGTGGCGCCCCCCTTGCAGCCCGCGTCGGACCTGCCGACCAGCGAGACGGCGTTGCCACAGGCGTTGACCGGGGCGCTGATGGGCGCGTTCACCTGGTTGCCGCCGAGCACGCTCGCGTTGCCCGAGGTGCGGTTGCCCGGGATGCCGCCCTTGTTGACGACCTCGGCGCCGCCCTGCGAGGAGGCAGAGGAGCTGCCGACCGCGCCGACGGAGTTGCCGCTGATGTCGATGGGCAGGGAGATCGGCAGGTCGACCTGGTTGCCGCCGCCGACGGACGCGTCGCCCGAGGTGTCGGCCAGGGCGGTGCCGCCGCCGAACGACATGACGGCAACGGCGAGCAGAGCCGCGGGAGTAGATGCCTTTGCCCACGTACGCATGATGAATGCTCCTAGTGGTTCTTCTTGGGGGGATAACTACTTGGGGGATAACTTCTTGGGGGATAACGGAACGGTTCGCGGGCAGCCCGAGGCCGTGCGAGGTTTCGCGCACAGCGGAGACCTCGGGTTCGCGAACAGCTGAACTGACGTGTTTGTGCACCCGCCGGCGGAGAGGCGTCTCAGACCGCGCTCAACCGCGTTACTTCGGAAAGGGGCCGGTCAACGAAAGGACCGGCAGCTGCAAGGCGGGTCAGTCAGGCGAGAAGGAGGGGTCGTCCGCCGCTGTGCGGACGACGGGGGCAGGCACCCGCGCCAGGAGGGCGCGCAGCACCTGCAGCCGCGGGTCGAACACAGACCTCGCGACGTCCCCCGCAGCGGCCCCGAACGAGCCGCTGCCACCGCCGTTGGGCACCAAGCCATTGGTGTCCAGGATCTTTCCGGCGGTGGATGGCGATGGCAGGCCAGGATCCTGCTGGCTGTTGAGCCCGTCGACCGTACGCCCGGCCATGGCCTCGGCGTTGTCATCGGGGCTGGTGAGGGAGTGAGGCACCTGAGCGGACGCGGCTCCGTCCACGGTCTGCGCGGCCGTGGTCTTCGCTTGCGCGTCCGCCGTAGGAGTCGCCACTTCGGCCGCCGCCGGGGCGGCGGTGAGCATGCCGAAGATGACGGCGAACAGCCATCCGGCGGCTACCAGGGCGCCGACAGTGACTGCCCGCACGACGAGCCGCCGGGCACCGGCCGCGAACCGCGCCATCCGGTCAACCCGAACGGTGGTCACGTCATGCGCCGGGACGGTCACGGGCAGGCGATGCACACCGAGGGCCACAGCCCTCCGCCGCACCACCATGCGCGCCACGTGACCTCCCGCACTCCAGAACCGGCCTCATTTGTCGTGAGGCCGGTCCATGGACTCACCCCTCAACGGTCCGTAACCGTAGCAGCACTCAAGGTGGCCGCAAGAGCTTTTCAACGGAGACCCAGAAATTCGCCAACTCCCCATGGGCCAAACCGCCACCAACTGCCTCAACACCCTCTGGCGTACGTCAGCAAGGCCCCATCAGGAGCTCCCGCCCGCCCCATATTCCGGCCGGCGGAGACACCTCGAAGGGGCGAGCTGATTCTTGGTATGACGCACCCCTCAGAGTTTGCTAACCTTACTGAGCCGACGCGAGATGACGGTCTCACGTGCAGGCACCAAGTCCGGGTGGCGGAATAGGCAGACGCGCTAGCTTGAGGTGCTAGTGCCCAGTGATGGGCATGGGGGTTCAAGTCCCCCCTCGGACACAGACCCGTACCCCATATGGTCCTGGTTGCTGGAGACAGCAACCAGGACTTTGTGTTGTGAGGGGTGGTAGACCAGCTCCAGGCCGAGGCTCGCGTAGATCTTCGCTTTGCGGATCGGGTCGGCTCTTCCCAGAACATCGACGAGACTCCCCAGATCGCGCAGGGACGCTGCCAGGCTGTCACGGTCGAAGAGACGGGGCCGGGCAACCGGGAGCCGCGTGAGCCTGTGTTGCAGCTCAGTCTTCCGGCCTTGTTCCTCGCTCATCCAACTCGCGATGAGCACCGGGTCAGCGCCGGCTTCCAGGGCTGCACGGTGGCGAGCCAGCTTCCGATCACATTCAGCCATCTGCCGCTTGATGGCCTCAGTCTCGTGCGAGGCCGGGGACGGCGCTTCGTGCGCTGTCACCAGGAGATCCAAGGTGCGGTCGATGTTCGACGGAGTGAACAGGCGTCCCAACCAGCGATCGAGCTTGGGGGCTAGGTCGATCTCGCGCAGGTAGACGTTGCGAGGGTGCGTCACGCGGTTGGCGAGCGCGTACTCCTCCGGGAACCTGCACCGGTAGTAGGGCATTTCGTTGGCCCAATGCCCCTGCATCTTGCGGTCACAGAGTCCGCAGATGAGTCGTCCACGGAGCTGGTACAAACGCTGAGCCCGCCTGACGGTCTTGTCGGTGTAGCGATCACCACGACTGTGGAGCGTCTGTTGCGCCGCCTCGAAGTCCTCCCGGCTCACGATCGGAGGATGCGCCGGGGCATCCGACCAGATCCACTTGTCCTTGGGGTTCCAGCGGAGCTTGGGCATGTGCCCGAGGCCCACGTCATCCACGTCGATCAGGACCTCGTCCTTCCGTTGCCTGTTCCATACCTGGTAGCCGGTGTAACGAGGGTTGAGCAGGATGGCACGCACGGCGCCCTTGGACCAGGCGATCCCGGACCGGTGACGGTTGCGTCCAGGATCGTGAGCGGACGGACACAGGATGCCCTCTCGCGTCAGCCTCTCAGCGATGGCGAAGATGCCGTAGCCCGCGAGGAAATCGGCGAAGATCCGAGCGACGACGACCGAGGCGACGGGATCGAGTTCGAGCCGATGCAGCCGCCGGCCATCCGCCGCTTTGGCCGGGTTGGGGTGCGGACCGGCGTCAACCAGGATGTAGCCGTACGGCGGACGCCCGCCGAGGAACCGGCCTTCCATCTGCGCTTGGGCTCCCATGGCGCTACGTACTCGGACCTTGACGCGGTTGCGCTCCCCCTTGCTCATGCCGCCGAAGACGCTCATCACAAGATCGTGCGCCTCGTTCGCCGGATCGATGGGACCGCCCACCTCCGGCACCCACAGCGGCACGCCGAAGTGCTCGAAGATCGGGAACGTCAGGCCGTACTGGTTGCCGTAGAAAGCCCGGTGGGGCTCACCGATCACCACGGCCTCGAAGCCACGATCATGGTTCCGTAGTACGGCCAAGAGCGCCGCCGACTGAGGACGACGCTGCCAGGGGATCGAGCGTGACTTGTCCACGTCGAAGAACTCAGCGACGATCACTCCCCCACGTGGCTCGATGAGCGCACGGGAACGGGTGAGCTGCCAGGCTCGGGACGATGCGGGATCTTGGTTGTCCTCTGTGGAAACTCGGCCGTAGAAGCCGAAACGAATGGTGTCCATGTCACTCCTCAGGCGGCTTCGGTGTGGACGCTCTGGGACTCCCGAGCCTCCAAGAGGATCGCGAGCAACTCCGCCGCAGCGCTCGCGTTCAGTGTGGGAACAGGTGGGAGGACGACCGACAGCTCGCTTGCCGCCTTCATGCCGCCCTCCCCTCACTTGCCGAAAAATCTTGGTCGTCCGCTTCGGCTTGGAGTCGGGCCATGTGTGCGCGCCAGCGTTGCCGTTCGGCCACCGACCGCAGAAGCCGTACGGCCAGTGGTGCAACGTTGGCGTCTCCGGCCGGGACGGGCTTCCAGACGTAGCGGTGCGGGTCGGTCTGCTCGGCGGTCTGGCCGAGAGCTTCAAGGACCCACGTACGACGGTCTTGCTTGTGCTCGGCGAGGGTCTTGTTGGACCACTTGCGGGAGACCAGGACGCGGCGTCCCGCATAGCCGAGGTGATCGGGCTTGTGGGCCTTGCTCCGACACTGGCCGGGAGCCATACCCGGCTTGGCGCCCTTGGGCTGGACGCCGTAGCGGAGCCAATTCGGGCAGGTCGGGGAGCAGGGCTCATAGCGCAGCGCCTCAACCATCCGTGCGGCGTGATCGCGCTGGGCCTGGTTGTCTGGGTCGAGGCTGTCACCGAGTGACTTGGTGAGGTATTTGGACAGGTAGCGGATGCACTGGTCGGCGTCCGAGGTGCCAGCGAGCACGCCTTGCACGTCCACCTGGACGCCGAAGCGGATCACATGCAGGGGTTCGGCCGCCTCATCCGTGTCGAGCTGGTCGAGCGCCTGGTCCCAGGTGGGCAACACCTCACCCGTGCTGGGGTCGAGGTAGCCCGTGCCGTCCTCCCAGATGGGCAGGTGATCGCCCTCAAAGACGACCTGGTCGGCCGCCGGCCACCAGACCTGGTGGTAAGTGGCAGCGGCTATCTGCTTGATCTCCGCGCGGGGCAGGGTTCCGCGGATGGCCATGTGCAGGTGCGGCGCGAGCCGCTTCTGTGGCTCCACAGCGGCGAAGTACTGCACGTCGTAACCGGCGACGCGACGCAGGTTCTGCACAAACCGATCGACGAGCTTGGAGAAGTGCAGCGCATCACGAGCAGCGCGGGCGTAGTCGTAGGTGTCCGGATCGACGGGAACGCCGTCCTTGACCTTGCCGTAGGACGGGAGGGTGAGAGTGACGAACAGTGACGGCCGGTAGACCTTGCCGTCCGAGCTGGTGAAGGTCCGCCCGAGCGTGGAGTTGATCATTCTGCGCTTGGGCAGCTCGGGGGCATCCTGCCGTCGCTTGGTCGAGCGGTTGCGCTTGGGGACCGTCCGGCCGAGGACATTGCCGCGCATGCCCGCCGCGTTGATCTCCTCATCCAGCCCGACGATCAGCTCGTCAAGATCAGTGGTGTCCTGGCCTGCCTGGTCGGCCGCATCGCGTTGGGCCTGGACGTCGGCGCGGAACTCGATCAGCCAGCGTTGTTCCTCGTTCGGCTCGTCCGGCGTGATCGTGGGTTCCTGGTCGAGGTGCCAGCCTTCCCGGCACTGGGCCATGCGCAGGTGCCGGTTGCGCTTGGCACACGGCGGACACTTGGCCTCCAGGGTGGCTCCGCACGGGACATCGACGATCTCCCAGACTCCGGTGTGGGTGTCGAGCCGCTTGAGAGGGATGGGCCGGATGCACACCCCGTACTGCTTGGCGACCTCTTCGGCCACGTCGCGGGCAAGGGGCATGGCCAGCCGTTCGGCGCGGGGCAGCGCGCGGCCGGTCACCAGGCGTCCCCCTCGTGGTCGGGGTCAATGAGGGCGCCTTGGCCACACCCGCGGCACTCGACCAGGCCCGCCGCCAGGTCCAGCCAGAGCGTGTTGTCGTTCAGGCACTCCGAGCAGCGCAGCCCGTCAAGGAGGTAGGAGCGGTCACGCACGGTCGCTGCCCTCCGTCTCGGCCAGCTCGGCGCACAGCCGGTAGAAGCCCTGGTAGGGGTGGCGGCTGATGTGGATGTGGAAGATCTCGAACGCGCGTACACGGGGCAGATCGCGGACGGTGAGCATGAGGAGGACTGAACGTCCTGCCACCAGCTCGATTTCTTCGGCGGTGCCGTGGAAGCAGACCTTCATCAGGCGTCCTTTCCGGCGGCGAAGGCGTCGGCCATGGCCCGGATGTCGGTGTCGGAGACGTAAGCGGCGCGAACGCGGATCGGGTCGGGCGAGGTCTCCAACCGGACGTAGCCGACGCCGGCGCCCAGTCCTGGGACGGGTGAGATGTGGTCGGCCAGTGCTCCCCGATCCCTCGCGCCATCGCCGAGGACCATGTCCACCTGTTCGGACTCGTCCAGTCGAAGCGCGATCTTGTCGGGGAACAGGTTGCGGATGCTCATGACCTCCTTGCGTGGGTCCTGGAGCGCCGCCAGAACCCCCACACCCACAGCACGGCCCTGGGTCGTGAGGGTGGCCAGCGCGGCCGAGATCCGCCGTTTCAGCTCCCTGTCGGACTGGTACGCGGTCAGGAACGCCACCTCGTCGACCACCACCATGACGAAGGGGTCGTCCACGGTCGGGGTGTGGGAGCGCTGGATGCCGGCGAAACGGGCCGCGCGCTTCTGCATGACGGACACGGCCTGGTCAAGCAGGTCGGCGCATTCCTCCGGGGTGGCGGCGTATCGGTTGCCGAACAGGTCGCGTCCGTAGGACAGTTCCATCAGCTTGGGGTCCAGGGCCCAGATCTCGACCAGGCCCGCGCGGACGGCGGGAAGGAGCCCGCGGATCGTTGACCAGATGATCGAGCCCTTGCCCGCTCCGGTGGCGCCCGCGACCAGGACGTGTGTGCCGTGAACCTTGAGCAGCCAGGGTTGCCCGTCCTCCTGCTTTCCGATCTCGACCGGCCCCACGGTCGGCGAGCTGGGCGTGGGAAGCGCCGGGATGCGTTCGGCCAGCGGGTCATGCCTGGGAAAGGTGAGCGTGAGGCGACCGCCCCGTGTCAGCGCTACTCGGCATGAGGCGGAGCCGAAGCCTTGGGCGAGGTGGTCGAGGCGGTCGGCCCAGTCCTTGACTGATTGCCCCTTGAGCATGCGAACGGTGACGAGGTCGGCCCACGGGGTGCAGGTGACCTTGCCGAGCCGGGGGAGGTAATCGCGTCCCCACAAGTGCCTGCCGAGACCGGAGACGATCATGACAGGTTGCCAGTGTCGCCGGTAGACCCACACGAGCCGCCACCAGGCCAGCAGCCGCCAGCCGACCCACCTGACGAACGAGGAACGGTCGGCGAGAGCCCAGGCGATGAGCCCTGCTGGCACCGGTGTGAGAAGGAGCAGAGCGGTCTGCCAGCCGTACAGCCAGCACAACACGACGGGGATGGCCGCGACGGCCACGCCGATGGGGTGCCGCCAGTTCAGCCGCACCAGCCCGGCGAGCAGCCGCCAGGCGAGGATGACGATGGTGATGATGGCCGGAGTGGTGACGACGGCCGGGCGGAAGACGACGGCCGTGTCGGGGGTGGTGGAGACGAGGTTGCGCGCCTCGTCGCCGGGAAGCCTGCGGAACATAAGCTGAGTGCCTCTCGTGATGTGGATCGTGGGAGAACCAAGGGGCCGCCGGAAGTTGCCGCTTCTGGCGGCCCCGCCTTGCTTGGTCAGGCCGCCGGGTCGTTGGCGGTCTTGTCAGTGGCTGACTGATCGGTGTGCAGGCGCTCGCAGTCAGCCAGGTATCGAGCGGCGGCGGTGAAGATCTCGCGGGCGATGGCCAGGTCGACATCGGTGACCGGCCCCGCGCCGGTGGTGGAGATGTGCACGTGAGCCTCGTGCGAAGCGAATTCCAGGAATGGGCGCGGGTTGCTGAGCAGCATTCCGGAGCTGACTCGCAGCTTGGGTGTGTAGAACGAAACGGCCAGATGTGGGGCGTCGTCCGGCCGCATCGTCAGCGTGACGTAGGTGTAAGGGCCGACGTTGCTCACGCCGCCCTCCTCTTGGGAGCCGCCTCACAGTCGCCCAGGGCACGGAAGGAGCGCTCTACCCAGCGGACGTAGCGGGCGGTCTCACGGGCGAGCTGGCGCGCGAACGCCAGGTCGTCCGCAGTCACCGGACCGGCGGTGGTGACCAGGACGCAGGCGGCTCCGAAGTCGAGCGCCAGCACGGGCTCACGGTGGCCGTAGGGGTGGAGCAGGGTTCGGGCGGTCCGGCCGGTGGTCAGCCGGATCACGCTGGTTCGAGGGGTACGGCGACGGGTCATCAGGCGGCGTCCTTTCCGGCCTTGTTCGGGGTGCTCTGGCGGGGAGCGTGCATCTGGTGGACCTTGATCGAGTAGGCGAGCCGTCCGGCGGCGTTGACGTACGGCGTGACGGATATGCCGTCGAACTCGACCGGCGTGAACGGCAGGCCGGGCATCGGCTGCGGGGGCACCGGCTGGACCGGGGCGAGGATCTTGACCGCCACGGTCTTCTGGGCGGGCTTGAGGGTCGGGTCACCGTCCATGACCGCGACCTGCCAGACCAGCTCTGCGGTCTGCTTGTCGCGGGCCTGCACGAACCGGCCGTTGGAGGAGGCGTCGAAGTCCTTGACGGGCTCGACCTCGCCGACGACGTAGCAGCCGTGCGGGAAGACCATGGCGAAGGTGACGGGGATGGGACCTTGCAGAGCCATGACGGCCCCTTTCTTGGATGTCAGACACTTGACCTATCAAGTGATGCTCTGAAGATACGACTCGCAAACTTGCTACGTCAAGTGACCTAGCTGGAGTGACACATCTCTTACCGATCCGGTAGACACAGGCCCTCACGATCAAGGAGGAGCCACAGGTGTACGTGAGGTTTCAAAGCCCCAGCCCCAATGCGCGAGGGGTCCATCCCGGCGTGTTCGGCCTCATCAATGCCCTTGCCAAACAAGGACGACTCTCGCCCGAGGAAGAGCGCTACAAGACCGAGAGCCACGCCTGGTACCACGCGAACCTGATCGACCCCAGCGACGTGGACCCCGACATCTACGACCGGGAACGCAACCCGGGAGCCAGCGCCTGGTTCAAGCTGTCGGCCGGCCATCTCCTCGACCGGATCTCCGGCTACTTGGAGATCCTTGCCACACACGAGGTGGCATGCGTGCGCGTCGAGATGACCGACCCCGGCAACGTGATCTACGAGGACGCGCACCAAGTCATCGTTGTGCCCTACCGAACCGGATAGGCGTCTTCCAGCTCGTGACGATCGGCCGGAAGCAGCACCTCCACCACGACCAGGGGACGGCCCGAGGCATCGCGGACAGCCCCGAAGACCGCCAGGAGCGGGACGTTGTTGGGCATGCCGAGCTGCTTGGCCTCCTGAGCGGTGGGCATGCGCGCGGTGATCTGCTCCACGATGTGATCGAAGCGGACGCCCTTACGGGACTGGAGATGCTGCCGGATGCCCTGCGGCAACGGTTCGCCGCTCGTCAGGTCGGTACCCTCCGACAGCTCCAGAGGCAGCCACAGTGAGACCAGTTCGCTAGGCTCGCCATCACGGATCACGAGGCGTCGGCGCAGGAACGCCTTGCTCTTGGGCTGTGCCTCCAGCAACGCCGCCACCCGATTGGGCAGCGCGACAGCACCGGCCTCGACCAGCTCACCGAGGGCGTCGGTCTCCGGGTTGGTCAGGTACGCCTGCCCGGGACGGTTGGGCTCCACGGCCGCCATCGCGGGACGGCCACGCACGAAACGCCCCTTGCCCTGCTGGGACTCGATCCAGCCCTGCTCACGCATCACCCGCAGTGCGGCGACAACGGTGGGGCGCGAGACGCCGAACTCTTGGATGAGCTGGTGTTCACTGGGAAGGAGGGAGCCGGGCGGGTAGGCCCCGGACTCGATACGCCGTTGAAGGGCCTGCACAAGCTGCGCATACTTCGGCGGCACGGACTCTAGCGACATTCTGACCGTCCAACACCCGACAGGTTGTTTTACCAAGTTTGAGCGTATCCCTGGCCTGCCCCTGCTGTCCACGCTTAGCCCAAGCAACCCAGGCCCGGCAACTGGACAGGGAGACGCGTCGAGGCAGCAAGCACCACCGGCCCTCTGGCCGGAGCACCGTCACGGCCTCGCCGCGCCTTTCTCAGCGACCCTTGACGTACTCGGCCAGGATCGAGGCCGCACCCTGCGGATCGTTGGTCGGGTGTTGCTTGCTCGCGTCCTGCCAGGAGTAATAGGCGCCGCCAGGCCCGACGACCACCCACACCGGCAACCCCGGATGGCGTCGGGCAACCATCAGTGCGCTGTTGTTGTCGCGCAGTTCCGCATTCACGCCGAGGACAGTGAGTTCATCACGCAGTCGCACGATCATGCGCTCCGCAGCCCACCGTATGACGTCTGCCGCCAGTTCGGCCGCGATCGGATTCATCTCCCGCTCCCTTCGGCCCGGCCTCTTCCGAGGCAGTCGAGACACTCCTGCTCCCCAATCCGTTCGGGCTCCTCCCCGTCGTTGCCGATCAGGAGGGCGCGGCGCGAGCTCCGCAGCTTGTAACCGAGCCCTCGACACGCAGGGCAGAGCCTTGCCTCGCTGTTCTCGTCTGGCCGGGTCACCGTCGCCATCTCCTTGCGAGTCGTTCGGTACTCCCTGTGGCGGAAGTCCGCTTGACGTACCGTGGTTGATTGATGGCAAGTCCACCGGCAAAGCAGAAAGAGGGGACCCGCTAAGAGGCCCCCCTCTTAACCCCTTTTCGATCCACCATCGGAAAGCAGGCCAGGTATGCCCGAGGCAACACCCAATGTGCTACTTCGGAACTGGCGGCAGCAGGCCGATTTGACCCGCGCCGAAATGGCCAAAATGGTCAACCTCACCAAGAGTGGGATCAAGTGGAACCTCGCCTGCGACGAGGAGCGCATACGCCGTTGGGAGGCGGGCGAGGTCACATGGCCGCGCGAGCCGTACCGACTGGCCTTGACCGAGCTCACACACCAGGACCCGGAAGACCTGGGCTTCGCGCCCACCAAGCGCACCCGCACGCACGTGGATACTCCCAAAGCGGTTGATACCCTTGCAAATGCACCACGCGCTGTGAATCTCGTCGAAAGAGGAGAGGACGAGAACGTGCGACGCCGCGAATTCGTCGGCCTCACGGGGGCCGCCCTGTTCAGCTCAGTAATCGGACAGCCCAGCCCCACCCAGGACACCGGCCTCAATATCGAAAATCTCGCCGCCGCACTCGTCGATTACTCCACTCCCGCGGACGGCCCGATCGACCTCGACGCACTCGCCACCGCCGTAAGCACCGCCAAGCGCAACTACCAGGCATGCCGATACGCCCAGGTGACCGCCAAACTGCCGACCCTGCTCAGCAAGCTCCGCGCAGCCAGCACCACGCTGAACGGCGACGACCGGCTACGAGCTCACATGTTGTGCGCCGAGGCGTACCACGTGACCGCCTCCATCCTGCTCAAACAGGAGGACAAGGGACTTGCCTGGCTTGCCGCAGACCGCAGCGTCCAAGCCGCACACGCGAGCCAGAGCCCCATCATGATCGGCTCAAGCTCCCGCATCATCACCCACGCCCTGATGGACGGCGGGCACCATCGCGCCGCCACCGACGCCGCCCGCAGCGCTGCCCAACGCATGGACGCCGACCTCACCGCCCCTTCCCCCGACGACCTGTCGATCTACGGATCCCTCCTGCTCCGTGGAGCCGTCGCCGCTGCCAACGCCGGCGACCGGCACAACACTGTCGAGCTCCTCGACGAAGCAGCCGAAGCAGGCACACGACTTGGGCACGACGGCAATCACATGTGGACCGCATTCGGCCCGAACAACGTCCTGTGCCACCGGGCCAACGTCGCCCTCCGTCTGGGGGACGCCGGCATCGCCATCGACTACGCCCGCCAGGTCGAGTTGGACAAGCTCCCGATCAACGAACGCAAGGCCACGCTGCTACTCGACACCTCCCGCGCGTTCCTGATGTGGAACCAACACGACAAGGCGCTGCACATCCTGCGCGCCGCAGGTGAGATCGCCCCCGAGGAAATCACCGGCCGCCCCGCGGCTCTCCGGCTGGTACGTGACATCCTGGCAACCGCCCCAATCAGCGTCCGCCGCGAAGCCCGCGAGTACGCGGCCACCCTGGGAGTCATCGCGTGACCCAACCCGGCAAGGTCCTCTACATCATCGTCTGCGCCGCAGGACCCGCCCACGACGTCGGCCGCCTCGTCACCCTCGCCCAAGACCAGGGCTGGACCGTCCAAATCATCGCCACCCCGCCGGCCCTCGACTTCATCGACATCCCCGCGCTGGAGAAGCAGACCGGCCACCCCGTCCGCAGCCAATACCGCAAGCCCGACGAGCCGAAATCACATCGCGCCGACGCGATCATCGTCGCCCCCGCCACGTACAACACGATCAACAAGTTCGCCCAAGGCATCGCCGACACCTACGCCCTAGGAGTTCTCTCCGAAGCCCCAGGTTTGGGCATCCCAGTTGTCATCCTGCCGTTCGTCAACAGCGCCCTGGCCTCCCGCACACCATTCCGCCGCAGCATTGAGGACCTACGCACCGATGGCGTGCGCGTCCTGTTCGGCCCAGACCAGTTCGAGCCGCATCCGCCGAGTTCGGGGGGCGATCGGATCGACGTCTACCCCTGGAAGCGCGCACTCACAGAACTTGCCGAATTGATCTCATAGGTATCAAGCGGCGGCGCTGCGCGCCGCCGGCGCGGCCCTGCGCTCGGCCGCACGCTGCGCGTGCGGCCTGAGGGCCGTTCTCGCGCGCGCCCGTGCTCGGGCCGCACATTGACGAGGCCACCACTCACGGAAGCTTCAATCAGAACGTGTGAGTGCTCTGATCTGATCATGCCGGTTTCACGCCTATCGACATGGCCCCAACATCCGCAACCCTCTCCGCGAAGGGTACGGCGGCCTCCAAAGACGGCGCTACTCCGAATTTAGTTCAGCCGTTAGCCCATTGTCCAAAAAAATTTGTCATCCTCAGTCATATCTGCTGGAATATTGTAGTAGGAATGAGATGGGGCTTCGGTTATTCCCAAGCTGAAGCTTGTTTCCTCCTCGATTATCTCAGCACATAAATCAACGCATTCATTACAGATGTGCGAGTCCTTTTTCTCCTCTTCTATGACTTTAAACACTTCCTTCTGAGACTTTCCACAGAAGTCGCAGAAGCGTACACCCTTCTGGCTGCCACTTTTCCGCGTCGTCATCCCGTTATATCCTTGAGATCTTTTCTAGCGCGAACAGTGTGAGGATGATCGGCGCCAAGAACCTCGCTCCTTTGAGAGACTACATATCTCAGCAGTGCTTCCGTCTCACTAATCATGTCCACTTCAGTGAGATTGCGGGCAAGAGCGTGACATGTATTGAGTGTTGCAGGATTAGAGGGGCCTAAAATTCGCATACGGTCTATCAATAGCGGTCGCAGCAGCAAGACGGCATCACGCCGAAACCCGGCTTCCCCCATATTGATGGCCAAAAATTGAACAGTCTGAAGATATTCGCTCGACTCCGAATCCCAAGCAGATTGAGTGTCGAGAAGCCTTCTCAGTTCCTTAGCGGCCTCCAGGGGTGCTCCCAGCGCTCCTCGTACATGAGCAAGTAACCGCCTTGAACGAAGAGTGTCCGGATGGTTCTCACCAAGTATTTCTACTTGCTCCTCAACCACCTCTTCTAGCATCCTGAACGCCGCTCTCCACTGCTGCTGTTCGCTCCGCTCCACGGCCGCTAGATATCTGTTACGAAGCTGCTTTACGCTCGATCTGATTATGGCGCGATTGCGTGCCAGTCCGAGAAGCTCTACGGTCTGGGTACCTCTTTTCTGAGGTTCCGAGAGGCCCTCTGCTTTCATCCTGTTCAGCAGCTGCCGATAGATACTTTCGATAGTAAGAAGTCGAGGCCCCTTTGGGATCCCGTGGCGTAGCACGTCAAGCATTCGACCGGTGAATGAGGTATGTTCCTCTTTTGGAAGCACGAGAGAAACTTGGTCTCTATGTGCGGACGTAAGGACATATGTCCCGTCAATTTCCATTTGGCCTGACACTTCGGCCACGGGATCCGCCATCGTATCCGATAGAACACGACCGGAAAAACAGCAGTCCAGGATAATAACTTTGCTCGAAGCTGTACTGTTAAGTACTACACTTCTCAACTTATCAAATTCGAGAGAACTGAAGGCAGGGTCTTGCCAATCGCTATCAGGCAACCCTAGAAATAGGTCGTGTCTACGACCGCCGATCAAACCATGGCCAGCGTAATAGACAAGGAGAAGATCGTCAGCCTCTGTTGCCGCTTCGCGTAGTTTTCGCCCGATATCCCGCAGGTCGCCTTGGTTGATGAGCACAGTGCAATGCTCCGCAGGAACTATGCCGAACATAGGGTCCGTAAGGGCAATGGCCAAGTCGCGGATAGACTTTTCGACAGCAGGGATGTCATTGAGCTTATCATCGGTATAGATGCTCGCACCCAGAAGAACAACACGCGAGCGCCTAGGATCCGGCAGACGCACAATACTACTCCGGCGTCGAATCTAGCTTGCCAAGGAGCTCCTGAATTTTGGCATCATTCATATTTTGCGCGTCTATTTCTATCTCTAGGCCATTGCCATTTCGGACTCTGATCTTGATGCTTGACATTCGCGGCCGCGCAAGCCAAGTTTGAATCGACGTAGCAAGAACAGATAGAAAGCCGCCCGATCCGACCGCTACTAGGATAACCTCCATCGCGCCACCCATCTCGCCAGGCTTTGGCGGAACGTCCGCCCAGCGAACCCGGCCGCGAAGCTCCTTCTCTCCTTGAAACCAGTCGAAGAGAGACTCGAGGTCTGCCCGGCTGTGATCTGACACGAACGAGAGTGCAATGTCCATATATCCCTCCGCCGACTTCAAGCGCTATCTCTGCACTGCATCCCAGACTTCGGCCGAGACCTGGTCAAACGACAGCACACTTATCGAGTTGATGTCGGCAACTTCATCAAATCGATAAGAAGTAGATACTTGGCTACCAGCCTTCCCCACGTGGATAACCTGCGGGAAGATCGTTTTGGTAGTGGCACTCGAATGGCTCTTGGAACAGGTCTTCGGCAAAGACTCCTCCGGCGGGGACTCGGACTCCGGGATGATCTCGACGAGCCGAACGTTCTCAGTAGCTGGGGCAGGCCAGCTCTGCCCGTCGCTGCATGCTGCTATCGGTGGAGAAACGTCCAACCACGGAGCAGCACCCTCCTTCGTTCGCCTCCCGCGTCGGACGCGTCCACATCTCTGGAGAACGCTCGCCTGCGGTGCACTGGCGCGAATCAGCAGTGCCGCATACAACGCAGCCTCGATCTTGCCAGCGCCAAGATGGACGATGAGCTGCGAGGGTGATCGGGACGGCATCGCGTCAACAAGTAGGGACACCTCTGCGCCAGCCTCGAAGTGAGCACCCGAATCCCGGCACCGTTGCGCCGGCTCGTACATGCCGCGGAACTTGGGCCCTCACGATCGCCCGTCTGTGGCTGTGCGCCGTACTTGGCTGGGGGCGATCGACGGGACAGGGTTCGTTCCTCACCCAGTCCCACCGGGCAGGGTCGGCTGCGCTTAGTCGAGCTCAAGCCATCGTTCTCCCTGCTCAAGAAGATGGGCGAACGGTTCAACACGCCCCTCGGACACTTCATATCGAAGCGGGAGAAGTGATGACTTCTCCCGCTTCGCATTTCAACGCCTGTGGAGCGTGTCCTCACCCCCGGCGAGATCGACGCCATGGTCGACGGTCGCGTCCCAGCCCCGGTCCGAATCGGCCAGCGCCGCCGGCAGCACAGCGGACTGCGGCCACGGCAACCGCCGCGAGTCAATCGTCCGAAGTCCCCTACTGGACTATGGCCTTGAGGGTCACCTCGATGTTCCCCCTGGTGGCGTTGGAGTACGGGCACACCTGGTGTGTGGCCTTCACCAGCTCGTCAGCGGTGGGCTGCTCCAGGCCGGGCAGGAGCGCTGTCAGCGACACGGCGAGGGCGAAACCGCCGGTCCCCGTCGGGAGCAGGCTCACCTTCGACCGGACGCTCGACTCGGGCAGCTCGACTCCCATCCCCTTCGCGATCAGGCGGAGTCCGTTGTGGAAGCAGGCGGCGTATCCGGCGGCGAAGAGCTGCTCCGGGTTGGTCCTGTCGCCGCCGGGGCCGCCCAGGTCCTTCGGGATCGCGAGGGCTTCGTCCAGGACTCCGTCGAGGGACCGTACGTGGCCGTTGCGGCCGTCACCGGTCGACAGGGCCTCGGTGGTGTACAGCGCAGACATGTTGTTTCCTTTCGCGGGTGCCAGGGATGACGGTGTGGTGCGGCAGGTCGGGCCGGTGTTCCTTCGGAACCGGCCCGGGGAGAGAGGCGTGCCCGAACGGTGGTGCGGGTCAGCGCACGTTGACCGGGCGCAGCGTGAAGCCGTCGTTCGGCTTGCCGGCCAGCAGGGCTGCCAGACCGCCGCTGAGCGCGTAGGTCGTGCCTCGGGGGCCGGCCGTGACGGCACTGCTGACCGGGTCTGCGACGGTGTCGGTTACCGAGACGGTGGCGAACTTCCAGTGACGGCCGGGGCGAACCCGTTGCACGACGGCGGCCTTCCCGCTGAGCAGTCCACTGCTGATCGCGGCGATCGACCCGTCCGGCAGGGCCCGGATGCCCGCGGTGAGGGCCTTGAGGTTCTTGGAGAGCCTGACCTTGGCGGCCTGTTCGGGGTGGGCGACCGGTACCCGCACCAGGCTGCCGTCGGCCTTCGCGACGATGAGGAGGTTGCCTGGCATCCATGCGACGGCGCTCATGCCCACGTTGTCCAGGAAATCCGGGATCTTCAGATCACCGGCCAGCAGGTCGTCGCGCAGGAGGACGGAGGCCCGTCCGGCGCGGTCGATGCGGAAGATCGTCGGGGAGAGCTCGTCGACGGCGTACGCCGTGCCGTCCGGAGCGATCGTCACGTCGGACACGAGATGCTGCTTGTCGTCGTTGGCGACCTTGTTCAGGTCGGCGTACCAGAGTCGGCGTCCGCTGTCGGCGTCGTAGCCGGCGACACCCGCGACCTTGAACTTGGTGGCGGGCGCGGAGCGGTCGGCCGTTCCGTAGTCCACGTTGCCGGCCAGGATCCGGTTCCGCCTGGAGTCCACCCGTACGGCCTGCACGGACACCAGATCCTTGTCGTCGACGAGGGTGCGCACCTTGCCCTTCTGGTCGACCGAAGAGATGGTGCTGTGCGCCAGCGAACCCGTCACGAACTTCCGGGAGTCCGGGTCGTAGTCCGCGGAGTGAGGGAAGACCCCCGGCCCCTTGGCGTCCACGGTGGGCGCCGCCGGACGGGATTGGTCGGAGATGGTGACGGCGTGCCGATCGGGGGTGGCGAGAGCGCCGGTGGTGCCGGCCAGCACGATGCCGGGGACCGTCATGGCGGAGAGGGCCAAGGCGATCGCGGACTGCTTCAGCTTCATGGGGTGTTCTTCCTTCCGAAGACGCGGTCCGGCCCGGCGTGCCGGACGGCGCGTGGATACCGTTTCCAAGTGAGTCAGGCCGAGCAGCTGCCGTACCGGGCTCCGGCCCTGTGTCCTGCTCGTGGCGTCGAGTCTGCTGCCGCCGGCCGTTCACAGCCTGTCCCTGGCGGGGTCAGGCTGCCTGGCGCCCCGGTGCTCGATACTCGGCGTATGAACAAGAAGTCGGGGTTGGGGGAGTTCCTCAGGATGCGCCGGTCGCAGTTGCAGCCGGCGGATGTGGGACTCCGGGACTTCGGAGAGCGCCGTCGCGTGCCGGGGCTGCGCCGTGACGAGCTGGCACAGCTCGCCGGGGTGGGCCTGTCCTACTACACGCGCCTGGAGCAGGGGCTCTCGCTCAACGCGTCACCGGAGGTGCTGGACGCGCTGGCCCGTGC
>NZ_JBIUCF010000034.1:0-151194 GCF_044593615.1 Nonomuraea sp. NPDC051941 | reverse complement strand
GGCGGCGGGGGGGGGGGCGGCCCCCCCCGGGGGGGGGGGGGGGCGGGGGGCGGCCCCCGGGGGGGGGGGGGGGGGGGGGGGGGGGGGGGCGGCCCCCCCCCCGGGCCCCCCCCCCCCCCCCCCCCCCCCCCCCCCCCCCCCCGGCCGGTAGGCGGTTGACACCGCCACACCTTCACCACGAAACTCTCCCGAAACACCGCAAGGTGCGTACTGTAAACGTTTACGGGAGCGGTTGATGCGCAAACCCCGCTGGCTCGCCGTGCTCGCCGTCCTGGCGTCACTGACCTTCCTGGCCGCTCCGGGCGAGACGGAGGTACGGGCGGGCGGCACGCTGGCCACCGGCTCCGCCCCGTCGCGGGCACTGGGCGAGAACATCGCCTTCAACGTCTACCTGCCCACCGGCTACGACCGCGGCACAGACCGCCACCCCGTGCTCTACCTGCTCCACGGCCGGGGCGACACCATGCAGGCGTGGACCCGGGTCAAGACCCTGCTCGATGACATGATCCGCACCAGGCGCATCCCGCCCGTCATCGCCGTCATGCCGGACGCCCCCTGGAGCGAGCGTGGCAGCTGGTACGCCGACTCGCGCTACACCGGCGCCGACCTGCCGGGAAAGCCGGTCGAGACGGCCCTGACCAGGGACCTGGTGGCGTACGTGGACGCGACGTACCGTACGGCGCCCATCAGGGAGGCCCGCCTGGTCGGCGGGTACTCGATGGGCGGCGCGGGAGCGCTGCGGTTCGCGCTCGCGCACCAGGACCTGTTCAGCGCCGCCGCCGTGCTCAGCCCGGCCGTCTACACGCCGCTGCCGCCGTCCGACTCCTCCGCCCGCGACTACGGGGCGTTCGGCAAGGACGGCGAGAAGTTCTCCGACGAGGTCTACCGGGAGCTCAACTACCCGGCCCTGCTGCCGAAGCTGGACCCCGACCTGCCGGTGCGGCTGTTCGTGGCGGTCGGCGACGACGAGTACGCCAACCCGGACCCCGCCGACGCCCGACACGACCTGGACTTCGAGTCCGCCGCCCTCTACAACGCCGCCCGGCGCTCGCCCGCGCTCTCCGCGCAGCTGCGCGTCCTGGACGGCGGCCACGACTGGACGGTGTGGGAGCCCGCCTTCGAGCAGGCCATGGCCGAGCTCGGCCATGGCCTCAGCGTCACGCCGCCGACCGGCCTGCCCGCCCCGCTGTACGGAACGGCCGGCCCCGACTGGGCCGGGGGAGTGGCGGCCCACGCGGACGGCTCCCTGACCATCGGGTACGCGGCCGGTGGGAACGCGGTCCTCACCCGCATCGGCGGCTGGACCAAGCAGCTCGGCACCGCGGCCGACGAGCGGTTGTACGGCGTGGCGGCCCTGCCGGACGGCGGCGTGCTGGCGGCCGGCTACACCAAGGGCGACCTGGACGGGCGGCACGCGGGCAACACCACGGACGACGCCTTCGTGGCCAGCCTCGACGCCGCCGGGGCCGTCCGCTGGCTCACGCAGTTCGGTGCGCCGGGCGTGGCCGACCGCCTCTACGGCCTGGCCGCCGCGCCCGACGGCGGCGCGTACGTCGTGGGCTACACCAAGGGCGCGCTGGACGGCGCCAACGCCGGCGACAAGGACGCCATCCTCGCCCGCCTCGCTCCTGGCGGCGAGGTGTCCTGGATCCGCCAGTACGGCGGCGCGGGCGAGGACAAGGCCTACGGCGTCGCCGCGGACGCCTCGAACGTCTACGTCACCGGCGGCGCCGGTGACGCTCTACCGGGCACGACCACGCCCGGCGGCTGGCTGGCCGCGTTCGCGACGGACGGCACCAGGAAGTGGGCCGCCACTGCGGGCGGCACCGCGAGCGACCGGCTGAACGCGGTGGCCGTCACCACGACGGGCCTGGCCGTGGCCACGGGGGGCGTCGGCGGGGACGCATACACCGCCGCCTACACCAGCCAGGGCAAGCAGCGCTGGCAGCACACCCTCGCCACCCCTCTTGCCGAGGCCGGCGCCGCCGTGGTCCCGCTCGCGGGCGGCGAGGTCGCGGTCGCCGGCTACACCCGGGGCCGGGTGAGCGTACAGGCGGGCGGCGCCGACGTCCTGACGCTGCGCCTGGACGGCAGGGGCCGGCAGCGCGGCGCGGCCCAGCTCGGCACCGCCAGGGACGACGGCGTGGACGCCTTCGCCGAGCCCAACCTGTACGCGACCGCCACCCCGTCGGGCGAGGCGGCGATCACGGGCCTGACCTACGGCGTCCCCAAGGGCGGCGACGCACCGGGCAACGGCGACGTCTTCCTCGTCAGAACGTCACCAGCGGATCCCCGATGAAGTCGGCGATGAAGTTGACGAAGAAGAAGCCGAAGAACAGGAAGTTGAGCACGAGGATGACGTAGTGCCACGGGCGCGGGCGGGCCGGGCGCGGCAGCTTGCTGTTCAGGTACATGAGCAGGAACGGGTAGATCAGCGCGCCCAGGTTCGACATGTTGGCCGACCACTCCACCAGGCCGACCGGCAGCGACTGGAAGATGATGATCGAGATGAGGACCAGCAGCAGGATCATGAACGGGTAGTAGAACCGGCGCGGGTCCCCCGCGATCAGGGCGCGCAGACGCGGGCTGGTGGCGTTCGCCGCGTCGGTCGTCACCCGTACCATCGCCTCGAAGATGCCGAGCTGGGTGGAGAAGAGGATCAGCACGCCGATCACGAGCGCGGCGTAGAAGCTCACCCGCCCGTACTGGTCGCCGAGCGCGCTGGCCACGAACGTCGGCACGTTCGCCCGGGTGGGCTTCTCCCCGGCCATCGTGACGGCCTGCGCCATGAGGATCGTGGGTAACAGCATGCCGAGGATGGCTCCGACGAAGAACACGCCCCACATGTCGGTCAGCAGCAGCCGGTACCACCTGCGCCACAGCCCCCGGTTGAGCTCGTCGTCGGGGAACGTCACGCCGCTGGCCAGGATCTCGCGCCGCTCGCCGCGCAGGCCGGAGATGTAGCCGACGCGGTAGCCCATGCCGTAACCCTTGTCGCGGTAGTGGCCCATGACATACCAGTTCAGGCCCGAGGCGAGCGCGGTGAACCCGGCCAGGGCGCCGAGCTGCGTCGCCGTGATCCCGGCGGGCGGGGCGGCCGGGGTGAGGAAGCCGCGGATGCCCTCCCACCACTGGCTGAACGGCACCACGAGCAGGTCGACGGCCAGGAGGGCGAGGAGGATGGTGCCGACCATCAGCCAGTTCGCCAGCTCGAGCGCGCGGCTGACGCGCTTGGCCCCCGCGGTGATCAGGAACACCAGCACCAGCAGGCCGATGGCCCACCAGCGCGGCTCGAGGTCGTCGGCCGCGGGTGGGACGCCGTGGACCAGCGCGTACACACCCTGACCCGCCGACGCGGCCCATCCGCCCGCGATGAACGCGAAGATCACGATGAGCACGGACAACGGCACCCAGAGCGGCCACCCCGGCGGCACCCGCCCCCAGCCGACCACCGGCGTCTCGCCGGTGGCGAGGACGTACCGTGAGCACTCGACGTTGTAGAACGTCTGCAGCAGCGCCGACACGACGATGACCCAGCCGACGCCGACGAATCCGTACTGGCCCACGTTCAGGGGGCCGAGCAGCCATTCACCGCTGCCGATGGAGATGCCGAGCGCGATCAGGCTCGGGCCTATGGCGTACTTGAACAGTTCCTTGGTGCCGATCTTGGAGACCTTGAAGACCTCTTCCGGCGTGGGTAGGTCGGTGACTTCGAGATCCGGTCGGCTTACTCCGAGTGGGTGCGACATCTCACTGCCTCCTGCCGCCAGAGTGATCCTCTACTTGGTCGTCTACAAGACCCAAATGCATACAGAATGCGGAATGCCGAACCACGGGAGCCATCGGGGTCGTGGGGTTACCGGTCGCCGACCTCTGACCCACAAGCCCTGGTTCCTGGCCCCTAAGCCCTGGATTCTGCTTTGAACCCCGGGCCTTGCGGTCAGGCGTACTGCAGATCGGCCCGGACGATACGTCCGTCGGAGACCGTGAAGTCGTAGTGCGCCCGCCACCCGCCGGATCCCGCGGGGGCCCAGTGGACCAGGAGCTTCTGCCCGTTCGACCGCCGCTCGGCGATGGACACCACCTTCAGGGTGCCGCCGATCACCTCGGCCCGCGCCCACTCGCGGATGGCGTCGTGCCCGCGGATGGGACGGGTGACGTCGATGACCACGCCGTCCGAGGCGAAGGCGGCGACCAGGGCGTCCAGATCACGAGCGTTCACGGCGTCCACGTAGGCCCGCACCTCCCGCGCCACCCCCGCATGCCCGCCGGCGGCAGCGCTCGGCAACGCGCCCCGACCGCTGGGGGGACTCCCGGCGCCGCCGTTGTCGGGGTCAGCCTCCGAGCCGCTCGCGGGGCAGGTGGCGGAGCCCGGCGATATGGACTCCTCGGCGGCGGGGCCCTGCGACGTGGATCGGCCGGTGGCGGGGCTGGTGGCGAGGTCGGCCGTGAGGCAGGTGCCGGGAGCGGCGGCGGGGGTGTTGGCGGGGGTGGTCCCGCAGGCGCTTGCCAGTAGTGCGCAGGCGGCGAGTGACGTCGCCACCGTCCACCGCCCGCGCCGAAGTCGCGTCGTCATGGTGGCGATGATGTGGTGCCCGAGCGCCGCAGGTCCAAGACCTGGGGCCATAACCAAAAGCTATCGCCTTTGGGAACGATCTTCCCAAGATCGACATCACCGCTCAACTGGCCGCATGTGTCGTCAGCTGAGGACATACCCGAGCGATCTTGGTTGAGGGCGTCGACAAAGTGACGAGAGGTTCCGGGCGTGCCGTTACGCCGCGTTACGGCGATAACTACTTAGAGTGACAAAGTCACCACGTGATAACGGGGGGAGATCATGAAAGGTAACTTCATAGCAGCCGGAGCCGGTGGTGCGTTGATCGTCGCTGCCGCGCTTGTCGGGCTGGCCGGCCCGGCCAGTGCCGCCCAGGGCGACCTTTGCGTATCCGATGCCTGGAGCACGCTGAAGATCGACAAGACCGGCGTGTACGCCGGTCGTCGCAATGCAGACGCCTGTGACAAGCACGACGGTTCGTTCCGTAAGCAAAAGGACGACGAGAAGCAGCACGACTTCGGCCGGGACGAGAAGGACTTCGACTCGCACGACCAGGAGAAGAAGGACTTCGACTCGTACGAGCAGGACGATTCCTACGAGCAGGATGACTCCTACGAGAGCGACGAGAAGAAGGACGACTTCGACCGGTACGAGAAGGACTACGACCGGGACGAGAAGAAGTTCGACGACGAGAAGTTCGACAAGAAGAAGCACGACGAGAAGTCCTACGACTCCGACGAGTCCGAGCAGTCGTACGACTACGACCGGGACGAGCAGTCGTACGACAACGACTGGTCCGAGAAGAAGGTCGACGACCAGAAGAAGCGCGACAAGAAGTTCGACTACGCCGATTACGACGAGAACGCGTACGACAGCGACCGGTACGAGAAGGACTACGACTCCTACGACCGGGACGAGAAGGCGTACGACAGCGACCGGTACGAGAAGGATTACGACTCCTACGACCGGGACGAGAAGAAGTTCGACGACGAGAAGAAGTTCGACAACGACCGGCAGGAGTGGGACTCCGACTCCTACGACCGGGACGAGCAGTCGTACGACAGCGACCGGTACGAGAAGGACTACGACCGGGACGAGAAGAAGTTCGACGACGAGAAGTTCGACAAGAAGAAGCACGACGAGAAGTCCTACGACTCCGACGAGTCCGAGCAGTCGTACGACTACGACCGCGACGAGCAGAACTACGACGAGTCCTACGAATCCTCTCGTGACGAGAAGCAGCGCAACGACGGGTTCGAGAAGAAGAAGAACGACTACGACGACGAGAAGTACGACTCCTACGACAACGAGAAGAAGTACGACTCTTACGACGACGAGAAGTACGAATCCGACGACGACGAGAAGTCTTACGACTCCTACGACGACGACCGGAACGAGAAGAAGCACGGCAAGAGGCACGACGACAACGACGACGACGACAAGCACCACCACCACTGGGGCTGGCCCTACAAGTGGGACAACGCCCACGGTTGGTGGCCTTGGAACGGTGACTGGGGCTACTACTGGCCTTGGGGCGCTCGCTACTGACGGACAGTTTGATTCGGGCTCTCGGGGACGCGTCGCGGCGCGCCCCGGGACCCCACCCCGCCGCACATTCCCACCCCTGTGAACCGATCTCCGCAGCCGGGTGCCAGATCTTCGCACTCGGCGCTTGATGGGAATGTGCGCCCCTCCTCACACTTGTCCGCGCCACTGCTCGCGCAGTCGGACACGGCAACCCTCCCCCCTGCACGGCCAGGCAAAGGGCGTTGCTCGCGCTGCCGGATGCGGCGCTTTCCAGCCCTTGTACGGTTTGAGCAAATGCATTCAGATGCCGTTTCCTCCGACGCCTGTGTGGCCGGGCGAAGAATGCTGCTCGCGCGGTCGGACGTGACGTCTTCCGCCCTCTGCGCGCTGAGTGAAGTGCAGCCAGGTGCTACGCCCTCCGAAGCCTGTGTTCGACCATGGGAAGGACCCTTCTTCCGCAATCGGGCGTGACTCCTTCTGGCCCTCGTGCGCTCGGGAAGGCGCGGTCGGGTGCCATGTCCTCCGCCCTTGCACGGCCCTGGGAAGGTGCTGCTTGAGTAGCCGCATGTGATTCCTTCCGCCCCCTCTGTGTGCTATGCCCTTCGACGTTTCTGTGGCCGTGGGAAGGTGCTGCTGCCCGTGTATTCGGATGTGACGTCTTCTGGCCCCGTGCGGCGGGCGAAGTGCATTCGGGTGCTAAATCTTCCGATCCCTGGCGCGTCTGGGCAGGGAGGGCTCTGTGCGGGCGGGGCGGAGGGTCGAGCGGAGGAGAGGGCGGGCGCGGGAGGACCTCCTGTGGGGCGGGGAGGGCTCTGTGCGGGCGGGCGGAGGCGTCGTGTGGGCGGGGTGGAGGGTGAGGTTACGTGGTTTGGTGGTGGGCTGTGGCGGCTTGTTCGCCGCGGCGGCCGTACCAGGCGCTCCATGCCGCCACCAGCGTCAGCGTGCCGATCAGCAGGGCTGACGACAGGCCCGCCGTGATGTCCACCGGGAGCAGGTAGATCAGCGGGATCCGCACCACCGACTCGGCCACCAGGGCCGCGGCCCAGGTGAGCGTCATGACCATGTACACGCGCCGGAACTTCGGGTCCGCCTCGTAGAGCACGTCCCAGCGGGCCGCGGTGGCCGCGTCGTCGGCGCCGAAGCGCTTGGCCATTCCGTACGCCGCCGGGTGGCCCGCCACGCAGGTGGCCACCAGGACGACTGCCATCACGCCGGTGGTGACGGACTTGACGGCGAGCATGAAGCGTTCGTCGCCGGTGAGGAAAGCGAGTGCGAGCCCGAGGCCGAAGATCAGGCACATGAAAGCGGCGAAGCCGTCCAGTCGGCGTTCCCGGATTCCGACGTGGGCGGCGCGCACGAAGCCGGTCAGGGAGGCGCCCAGCAGGGCGAGGTGCTCGTTCACGCCGAGGGCGCGTAAGGCGTAGTACGCGGCGACCGGCGGCAGGACGTCCCACAGGGCGACCTTGATCAGAGAACGGTTCACGTGCGGCTCCTTTCGTCGGAGCGCCGGCGGATGTGTCCGCTCGCCCCCTTAACGCGAAGAATTTCGCTTCAAGGTAAACACGGTGGAAGTCCTAATGCAAGAGGTCTCGCGTTAAGGTGGGTGCATGCAACCCGCACGACGGCCTGGTGGCCGCACCGCGAAGGTCCGCGCGGCCGTCCATGACGCGGTCATCGACCTGTTGCGTGAGGAGGACTGGGACACGCTGAGCATCGCCCGGGTGGCCGAGCGATCAGGGGTTCACCAGGCGACGATCTACCGCCGCTGGGGGACGCTGCCCGCGCTGGTCGACGACGCGGTGACCGAGCAGCTCGCGAAAGGTTCGCCGGTGCCCGACACGGGCTCGCTGCGCGGCGACCTGGAGGCGTACGCGATGCAGGCGGCGGCCGATGTGGCCGGTCCGCTGGGCCACCTGTACGTGCGAGCGGCCCAGGTCAGCACGCGCAGTGAGGACTACCAGACGTTCATGGCGGAGCGGGCTGTGCAGCTCGAGGTCATGCTGACGCGGGCGCGGGAGCGTGGCGAAGATCCGCCTGGGCTGCTGGAGCTCATGGAGGTGGTGCTCGCCCCGATCTACTACCACGCGATCTTCTTCAACCGGCCGATCGGACCCGAGCACGCCAGGACGTACGTGGACCGGTTGCTCAGACTGCGGGCCGGTTAGTTGGGCGACTGCCAAGGCTGTGGGCTGCTTGGGCGTGCGTGACCGGCCGGTCGGCGCAGGCCGCAGGTTGGCGCAGGGTGCCGGCCGGGTGGTGTGTGGGGCGGCTCAGGGTGTGGGCTGGGTGGTCAGCGGTCGACGATCTCGTTCTTGCCGATCACCACAACCCCTCCCCTGGTCAGGGCGAATCGGGTGCGGTCGTAGTCGAGGTCGAAGCCGATCCTGGCGCCGTCGGGGATCACGACGTTCTTGTCGATGATCGCCTTGCGGATGACGGCGCCCCGGCCGACCTTGACGTTCTCCATCAGTACGGAGTCCTCCACCAGCGAGTGCGAGTGGAGCACGACCTTGGGCGACAGGATGGACCGGATCGCCGTGCCGCCGGAGACGATCACGCCGGGCGACACCAGCGAGTCGATGGCCCGCCCCACCCGATCGCCGTCGTTGTGCACGAACTTGGCCGGGGGCAGCGGGTCATGGCCGGTGAAGATCGGCCACTTGTCGTTGTAGAGGTTGAAGACGGGGTGCGCCGAGATGAGGTCCATGTGGGCCTCGTAGTACGCGTCGAGCGTCCCCACGTCGCGCCAGTAGCCGCGGTCGCGCTCGCTGGAGCCCGGCACGATGTTGTTCTTGAAGTCGTAGACGTCGGCCCCGCCCGACTTGACGAGCATCGGGATGATGTTGCCGCCCAGGTCGTGCTTGCTGGTCGGGTCGAGCGCGTCCTCCCGCAGCGCGTCGATCATCGACTGGGTCTTGAACACGTAGTTGCCCATCGACGCGTACACCTCGTCGGGGGAGTCCGCCAGCCCCACCGCGTCCTTCGGCTTCTCCCTGAACGCCACGATCCTGCGCCCCTGCGGATCGGTCTCGATCACGCCGAACTGGTCGGCCAGCGACAGCGGCTGCCTGATCGCCGCCACCGTGACATCGGCACCCGAGTCCTCGTGCTGCTCGACCATCTGCCGCGGATCCATCCGGTAGATGTGGTCGGCCCCGAACACGATCACGTGCTCGGGCATCTCGTCATAGATCAGGTTCAGGTTCTGGAACAGCGCGTCCGCGGACCCCGAGAACCACCGCGGGCCGAGCCGCTGCTGCGCGGGCACGGGCGTCACGTAGTTGCCGAGCATCGCCGACAGCCGCCAGGTGCGCGAGACGTGCCGGTCAAGACTGTGGTTCTTGTACTGGGTCAGTACGACGATCTTCAAGAAGCCGCCGTTCGCCAGGTTGGACAGGACGAAATCGACGAGCCTGTATATCCCCCCGAACGGCACCGCCGGTTTCGCCCGATCCGCCGTGAGCGGCATGAGCCTCTTGCCCTCTCCACCTGCCAGCACAACCGCAAGCACCCTCCGGGACCTCATGCCCAGGACGCTACCCTCAAATGGCCGATCTATCGACGAATCCCGGCATGGAGACCTCCCTTCGTGTCCAGATTTGTTGCGCAATGGACCTCGGGAGATCGTCGAGCCGCTCAGGTTGACCTCTGGCGCGAAACTCGCTGCTTGTGGTGGCCTGCCGGCCGCGGCCCACCATAAGGTCGTCTCATGCGTGTTGATCTGCTCAGCCGGGAGTACCCGCCCGAGGTGTACGGCGGGGCCGGGGTGCACATGGAATACCTGGCCAGGGAGCTGCGGAAGCTGGCCGACGTACGCGTGCGCTGCTTCGGAGCCGACCGCACCGAGCCCGGCGTCTCGGCCTACCGGGTGCCCGAGGGACTGGCGGCCGCCAACGCGGCGCTGCAGGTGCTCGGCGTGGACCTGGAGATGGCCGCCGAGTGCGAGGGCGCGGACGTCGTCCACTCGCACACCTGGTACGCCAACTTCGCCGGGCATGTCGCGAAGATGCTGCACGGCATCCCGCACGTGATCACCACGCACAGCCTGGAGCCGCTGCGGCCGTGGAAGGCCGAGCAGCTCGGCGGCGGCTACACGATCTCGTCGTGGGCCGAGCGCACCGCCCTGGCGAGCGCGGACGCGGTCATCGCGGTGTCGGAGGGGATGCGCCGCGACGTGTTGTCGGCCTACCCCGAGATCCCGCCGGACAGGGTCAGCGTCATCCACAACGGCATCGACACCGCCGAGTACGCCCCCGACCGAGACCTCGACGTGCTGGAGAAGCACGGGGTGGACCCGCACCGCCCGTACGTCGTCTTCGTGGGCCGCATCACCCGGCAGAAGGGCCTGGTCCACCTCCTGCGCGCGGCGCGGTCCTTCGACCGGGACGCCCAGCTCGTGCTGTGCGCGGGCGCGCCGGACACGCCGGAGATCGCGGCGGAGGTCACCGAGCTGGTACGCGGCCTCGACCGCGACGGGGTGTTCTGGATCCAGGAGATGCTGCCCAAGCCCGAGGTCATCCAGCTGCTGACGCACGCGACGGTGTTCGTGTGCCCGTCGGTGTACGAGCCCATGGGGATCGTGAACCTGGAGGCGATGGCCTGCGAGACGGCCGTGGTGGCGACGGCCACCGGCGGCATCCCCGAGGTGGTGGCCGACGGGGAAACGGGCCTGCTCGTCCCGATCTCCCAGGGGCCTGACGGCACGCCGTACGATCCCGACCGGTTCGCCGCCGACCTGGCCGAGCGCGTCAACGCGCTGCTGCGGGACCCGGCGCGGGCCAAGGCGCTCGGGGTGGCGGGGCGGGCCAGGGCCGTCGAGCACTTCTCCTGGGAACGCATCGCCCACCGCACCATGGATCTTTACGCGACCCTGCGGCCCTGAGGCCCCACCGAGGGTTGCGGCCATGGGCTGCTGCGTCACGTCGGCCGGCCGGGGTGAGGGGAGCGGGACGCGCCGCCCCCCCGGACTCACACCAGGCCGCGGCGGCTGGCCTGGGCGCCGGCTTGGAAGCGGGTCTCCGCGTTGAGCTCGTCCAGGAGGTGACGCAGCCGGCGGCGGAGGGTGCGGGGGCTGGTGCCGAGCTGGCGGGCGATGGCGTCGTCCTTGAGCCCGGCCGCGAGCAGCGCCAGGAGCCTGCGGTCCTCCAGGCTGAGCGCACCGGCCGCAGGGCTGAGGGCACCGGCCGCAGGACTGAGCGTCCCCGCGGCAGGGCCGGGCGCACCCGCAGTACGGCCGAGCGCCCCCTGCGCAGGACCGGGCGTTCCCTCCGCAGGGCTGAGCGGTCCGGCCTCAGGGTCGAGGTCGGCGACCGGTGATCCGGGATCGGTCGTCTCCGGCCTCGAATCACCGAGCTCCTGCCACAGCTCCGGCCGTACCGGAAGCGCCTCCCGCCACATCCGCTCGAACAGCTCCACCAACGCCATCACCATGGTGGACCCCGTGATCAGCACGCCGCGCGTCAACGGCGGGTCCATCTGCAGAGGCATGACCGCCCGCCACCGGTCGACGATCGCCATCTTGAACGGCAGCTCCGGCAGGACCCGCGCCTCCTCACCCGCCTTGATGAGGCTGCCCACTTCGTCGAGCGCCCCCGTGTGGTCGAAGGCCTCCGGCACGTAGATGGTCCGGTAGCGGACGCCGCTGCGGAGCAGGCCGGTCTGGAGCGGGTTGTGGTAGTCCAGCACGTACGGCGGCCGGTCGAAGGTCAGCACCTCCTCCTTGGCCTCCTGCTGCAACCGTACGTACCACCGGGCCTGCTCCTCTGGCCCGGCCAGGACCTCCAGCTGACCGCCCTCGTCCGGGCCCTGGCCGACCGTGCGGAAGGCGGCCTCCAGCTCGTCGGCGGTGTCGGTGAGCCGGTCGAGCTCGCCCTGCATGCCGCGCACCAGCGAGCGGATCGCGGCGCCCGGGTTCGTCGCCGTCCAGCGGGGCGAGCGGCCCCACAGGCGGCTGACCATCCCCTTGGCGCGCAGCCGGCTCAGGGACGACTGGATGCGCCCCGCGCTCTCGCCGCTGCGCCTGACCAGCTCCTGCACGGTGATGCCGGGACTGGCCAGCACCCCGCGATAGACCCGCTCGTCGAAGGCGCTGATGCCCACGACCTCCAGCGCCCGCCCCTCCTCAAGCATGCCCACGATCTTGGCCAATTCCGGCAGTTGCCGCAATAGGCCACATCAACCACCTTGTCAGCAAATTTCACTGACAATTAGAAATCGGGATGTGCTTCAGAGAACCGCCCTTCTGGGCGTCGTGGTAACGGCCCTGATCGCCGCCGCCACGCCGGCCCAGGCGGCCCCCACCCCCGCCCCCTCCGCCAAGGCGACCGCCCAGCCGGACAAGCCGTCCGGACCGCCCAAGACGATCACCCTCCTCACCGGCGACAAGGTCACCCTCCGCGAGCTCCCTGACAAGCAGACCCAGCTCGACGTCAAGCCCGGCCCCGGCAGGGAGAAGGTCACGTTCGTGCACCGCCGGGGCAAGGACGGGCTCAGCATCGTCCCCACGGACGCGATGCCCCTTCTGGCCGCCGGCCGCCTCGACCCCCGGCTGTTCAACGTCACCCGGCTCGCCGCGCTCGGCTACGACGACGCCGCCAGCCCGGCGCTCCCGCTGATCACGACGTACCCGGACCAGGCCGGCGCCGCCACGCTGCGCGCCGCGGGCGGGCGCCCGCTGCCCGCGATCAACGGTGTCGCGCAGAGCGAGCCCCGCACCGGCGCGGGCACGCTGTGGAAGGCCCTGACCGGGCAGGCCAGGACGGCCACGGCCGCGCCCGAGAAGATCTGGCTGGACGGCAAGGCCATGCTCTCCCTCGACGTCAGCGTCCCGCACATCGGCGCGCCCCAGGCCTGGGCGGCCGGCCACACCGGCAAGGACGTGCCCGTGGCGGTCCTCGACTCCGGGTACGACCCCGGCCACCCCGACCTCCAGGGCCTGGTCACCAAGACCCAGAACTTCACCGACGAGCCCGACGTCCGCGACCTCAACGGCCACGGCACCCACGTCGCCGCCACCATCGCCGGCTCCGGCGCCGCCTCGGGCGGCAGGTACAAGGGCGTCGCCCCCGGCGCCAAGCTGCTGATCGGCAAGGTCTGCGTGCAGAGCGGCTTCTGCCCCGACTCGGCCATCATCGAGGCCATGACCTGGGCGGCCGAGAACGGCGCCCGCGTCGCCAACCTCAGCCTCGGCGAGGCCGACTCCATCGGCGTGGACCCCGTGGAGCAGGCCGTCAACAGCCTGTCGGAGAAGTACGGCACGCTGTTCGTCATCGCCTCAGGCAACGACGGCCCCCAGACGGTCGGCTCCCCGAGCACCGCGGACCGCGCGCTCTCCGTCGGCGCCTCCTACCGCGACGACGACACGGTCGCCCAGTTCAGCAGCACGGGCCCGCGCGTGGGCGACGGCGCGGTCAAGCCCGACCTGATCGCGCCGGGCGTCGGGATCGTCGCCGCGCGGGCCGCGGGCACGGGCCTGGGCTCGCCGGTCGACGACTCGTACACCGAGCTGAGCGGCACCTCCATGGCCACCCCGCACGTGGCCGGGGCCGCTGCGATCGTCGCCGGACAGCACCCCGACTGGAAGGCCGACCGGATCAAGTCGGCGCTCATGGCCTCCACCGCTCCCGGTGACGAGCTGGGCGCCTACGTCCAGGGCTCCGGCCGCGTGGACGTCGCCCGCGCCGTCACCCAGCAGGTCACGGCCGAGCCCGCCACCCTGAGCCTGGGCGAGATCGAGCTGCCCAGCCCCGCGCCCAAGGAGCAGACGCTCACCTACCGCAACGACGGCGACGCCGCCGTCCGGCTGGACCTCAGCGTGATCGCCAAGGACGGCGAGGGCGCGACGGTGACGCCGTTCAAGCTCGGCGCCCCGGCCGTGGAGGTGCCCGCGCACGGCACCGCCCAGGTCAAGGTGACCGCCCAGCCGGGCCCGATCGGCACGTTCAGCGGCACGGTCATCGCCAGGAACGCCGGCGTCACCGTCCGCACCGGCATCGGCATGCGGGTCGAGCCGGAGAAGCGCTCGCTCAAGCTGACCTTCACCGGCACCGACGGGCGGCCCGCGCAGGCCGCGTTCGCCGGCGTGATCGACCTCGAGGCCAAGGAACAGGTCAACTACGACATTGCCAGCGGCACGCTGGACCTCAGGCTCCAGAAGGGCCACCGCTACACCGTCGTCACCCTCATGATGGACAGCGACGGCACAATGGTGATGGCCGCCGACCCGGAGTTCACGCTCGACGCCGACCGCACCGTCGCCGCCGAGGCCCGCAAGGCGCGCCCGGTGACCGTCCGTACGGAGGAGCCCACCGCGCGGCTGGCCTTCGGCATGCTCGGCATGCTCCAGCTCGCCGAGGGCGTCCAGACCATGGGCGTGGACGTCGACCTGGCCGGCATGCGGGGCGCGGAGCGCGTCGAGGGCATCAAGGCCATCCCGACGGCCCGCACCGTGAGCAAGAACTTCGCCTTCTACCGGTGGACGCAGTGGGCCAGGCCGAAGGCCGACGGCGGCTACGACGACAGCCCGTACTTCTACCACCTGATGAAGGCCGAGCCGCGCATCCCCGCCGACCCCGGCTACCAGCCGCGCCGCCGCGACCTCGCCGAGGTCACCTCCACGTACGCCACGCAGCAGGACGCCAAGTTCGGCGAGCGCTTCGCCCTGCCGGTGCTGTACGGCAAGGAGCTGGCCTGGATGCCGTACGGCCAGGTCTCGCGCTTCTCGCTGCCGTTCCGCAGGACCGAGTACTACACGCCCGCCGACACCGGCTGGTACCCGTCCTTCATCCAGTACCAGACGCCACCGGACGGCTGGGACGACGTCGACCAGTTCTTCTTCGGCGACATCACCTCCTACCGGGCCGGCACGAAGACCACCGACCGCTGGAACACCGGCGTCTTCGCGGCCGCGCTCAACCCCGACGGCGACTACAACTGGCGTGACGAGAACCTGATGCAGTTCTCGGCCGGGCTGTTCGAGGACAGCACGCCGGACCGCGTCTCCTACGGCGACTACATCGCCCCGCAGGCCAAGGTCTACCGCGACGGGAAGGAGATCTACGCCGCCGACTACCTGCCGGGCTCGCTCGACGTGCCCGCCGAGACGAAGGCGAGCGAGTACCGGCTGACCATGACCGCCGACCGCGAGGCGAAGCAGACCAAGGTCTCCACCCGGGTCAGCGCCGAGTGGAAGTTCAGGTCGAAGTCGGCCGAGCCGGGCAAGCGCCAGGTGCTGCCGCTGCTGACCGTGAAGATCGCCCCCGAGCTGGACGATCGCAACCGGGCGGCGGTGGGTCTCATGAGCATCCCGCTGAGCGTCCAGCGCCAGGACGGATCGCCTGACCTGCCGCTGCGCAAGCTCACGGTGGACATCTCCTACGACGACGGCCGCACCTGGCTGCCCACGCTGGTGCACCCGGCGGGCAACGGCACGTGGGCCGCGCAGACGTGGCACCCGGTCAGCGCGCGCGGCGGGTTCGCCTCGCTGCGCGTCAACGCCGCCGACACCGGCGGCAACGGCTTCACCGAGACCGTCATCAGGGCCTACCAGCTCAGGTGACGTGATGGGAGCCCCGTCGCGCCCCGACCGGGCGCGGCGGGGCCCGCGTCACTTGACGCGTTCGAGCACGACGACCGGGATATCGCGGTCGGTCTTCTTCTGGTATTCGTCGTAGTCCGGCCAGGTGCGGGCCATCAGCCGCCAGAGCTCCGGCTTCTCCTCCTTGGAGGCCGTACGCGCGCGAGCCGTGAACTTGTCGGCCTTGACCTGCACCTCCACCTCGGGGTTGGCCAGGATGTTCTTGTACCACTGCGGGTGAACAGGGTCCCCGCCATGGGACGCCACGATCACGTGGTCGTCGCCGTGCTTCTGGTAGATGAGTGGCGTCGTGTAAGACCGGCCCGACTTGCGGCCCTTCGTGGTGAGGAGGAGGACGATCGTGTTGTTCCAGTCGTGTCCCTCCTCGCCGTTGGTCTCCTGATAACGCTGTACGTGTTCCTTGCCGTAGAGCATGATCCACAACTACCCATCGAGGGCGTGACCTCACCGTTACTCGCCGGGGTCTGTACGAGAAGTTAACAACCCTGGCAGGATGCATGTGTGTAAGCGCTTACAGTCCAAAGTGGAAGCGCTTACACAACAGGGAGACGCTCGATGGACGTGACCATCTACGAGGTGGCCCAGCGGGCCGGCGTGTCGATCGCGACCGTGTCCCGGGCGCTGCGCGGCACCGGCCCGGTCGCGGCCAGGACGCGCGAGAAGGTGCTCAAGGCGGTCGAGGAGCTCAACTTCACGCCCAGCCGCCTCGGGGTGAGCCTGGCCGAGGGCCGCCACGCCGCCAACGGCATCGTCTTCCCCGACCTCGCGGGCCCCTACTACACCGAGGTCCTGCTCGGCTACGAGGAGGTCGCCTCCGAGCTGGGGCGCTCCGTCGTCATCCTGTCCACCAAGGGGCGCACGCGGGTCAACGACCTGGTCAAGGACCTCGCCGGGCGGGTCGACGGCATGCTGATCTTCGGTCACACCGTCCCCGAGCCGCTGGTCGCCGAGCTGGTGCGGCTCGGCATGCGGCTGGTGTTCATCTCGCGCGACCCGCTGACCGGCGCCGACACGCTGCGTAGCGAGAACCGGGCCTCGGCGGGAGAGCTGGCCGCCCACCTGGCCGGACACGGCTACGAGCGCTTCGCCTTCCTCGGCGCGCCCATGGCCAGCCAGGACGACGTGGACGAGCGCTGGCAGGGCGTGCGGGCGGTGCTCGGCGGCGCGATCGAGGCCGTGGACACGCGCCACTACACCGTCGAGTGCGGCTTCGAGGCCGCCAGGGACCTGCTCAAAGGCAAGGGCAGGCCCGAGGCGATCATCTGCTCCGACGACGAGGTGGCGCTGGGCGCGCTGCTGGCCGCCGAGGAGCTGGGCCTGAGCGTGCCCGGCGACCTGGCCGTGACCGGCTGGGACGACATCATGGCCGCCCGCCACGCCCGCCCGGCGCTGACCACCGTACGCCAGCCCATGCGCGAGCTCGGCGCCCGCGCCGCCCGCGCGCTCGACGAGCTGATCACCCGCGCCCGCGACCTGCCCCGCCACCAGAGCCTGCCCACCGAGCTGGTGGTCCGCTCCAGCTGCGGCGACCACCCCGAGACGTCACCGAGCCCTGACCGCCGAGCCGGAGATCCGTTCCGGCCGCGGTGACCAACCCCCAGGAGGTAGTCCGTGAACACCACCACCCGGCGCGCCGCGGGAGGCGTGCTGGCCCTCGCGATCCTGGCGGCCGGCTGCGGCCGCAGCGCAGACAGAACTCCTGAGCAGGCACAGAACGTCACGACCGGCAAGATCACGGGGGAGGTCACGGTCTGGGCGATGGGCGAGGAGGGCAAGGCGCTCGGCGCGTTCGTCAAGGACTTCGAGGCCGCCAACCCGGGCGTGAAGGTCAACGTCACGGCCATCGGCTGGGACGTGGCGCACGACAAGATCACCGCGGCCATTGCGGGCAGCGCCACGCCGGACGTGAGCATGGTCGGCTCCACCTGGTCGGGCGAGCTGGCCAAGACCGGCGCGCTGGAGCCGACCCCCGGCAACCTGGTCGACAAGTCCGTGTTCTTCCCCGGCGCCTGGCAGACGGTCGACGTCAACGGCACGGCGTACGGGGTGCCGTGGTACGTCGAGACCCGCGTCCTCTACTACCGCACCGACCAGGCGAAGAAGGCCGGCGTCGAGCCGCCGAAGACGTGGGAGGAGTTCACCGCGTTCGCCAAGGCTCTCAAGGAGAAGGGCGGCGCCAAGAACGGCTTCAACCAGAGCTACACGCAGGGCGCCTCCTGGCAGGAGGTGCTGCCGCTCATCTGGCAGGCGGGCGGCGAGATCGTCAAGGACGGCACGTACACGTTCGACACCCCCGAGGCGCTCACGGCGCTCAAGCAGTACGCGTCGCTGTTCACCCAGAAGCTCGCCCCCAACAACACCCCGGAGGGCGCCTTCCCGCAGAGCTTCATCAAGGGCGAGGTCGGCGGCTTCTTCTCCGGCCCGTGGATGGTCGGCGTTGTGAACAACGACGGCGGCCCCGGCTTCAAGGACAAGTTCGACGTCGCGCCCTACCCCAAGGGGCCGGTCTCGGCGACCAGCTTCCTCGGCGGGTCCGACATGGTGGTCTTCAAGAAGGCCAAGAACCGCGACGCGGCCTGGAAGTTCATCCAGTGGCTGAGCGAGCCGAAGGTCCAGGCCAAGTGGTACACGACGGTGAAGTCGCTGCCCGCGGTCGCGGCGGCCTGGCAGGAGCCGGAGCTGACCGCCGACAAGCAGCTCGCGGTCTTCGGCGAGCAGCTCAAGGACGCCAAGACGCCGCCGCCGTTCCCGACGTGGGAGCAGGTGGCCAGGGTGCTGGAGACCGAGCTGGAGAAGCTGGCCAGGGGCGCGCAGACGCCCGAGCAGACGCTCAAGGCGATCCAGTCGCAGGCCGACACGATCGGCACCGGCCTGTGAACGCGTCGCCGACAGGGGAGAGCCCATGAGCGTGGCGGTCCCCGCCGGCCGGGTGGCGCCGATCAGGCTCAGGGGCACGTTACGCCAGGCCGGCATCGGCTGGATCTTCATCCTGCCGTTCGTGGTGCTGTTCGCGGTCTTCTACCTGGGCCCGCTGCTGGTCGGCATCGGCATGAGCTTCACCGACATGCGCAGCACCGACGTGAGCGACCCGCTCGCCGTCAACGTGGTCGGGGTCGACAACTACCTGCGGCTCATGAACGACGGCGCCATGCGCAAGGCGGCGCTCAACACCGTGGTCTTCGTGGTCACCGCGCTGCCGCTGACCATCGGGCTCGGGCTGGCCGCGGCCGTGCTGCTCAACTCGGGGATCGCCCGGCTGCCGGCCGCGTTCTTCCGGCTCGGCTACTACCTGCCGAACATCACCAGCATCATCGGCATCGCCGTGGCCTGGAAGTTCCTGCTGGAGCCGGAGGCCGGGCTGGTCAACCGGCTGCTGGAGCTGGTGGGCGTCCAGGGCCCCAACTGGCTGCAGAGCACGTCCACCGCCCTGCCGTCGATCATCGTGATGACGGCCTGGCGCAGCTTCGGCTTCAACATGGTCGTGCTGCTGGCCGCGCTACAGAGCATCCCGAGGGAGCTGTACGAGGCCGCCGAGGTGGACGGCGCCGGGCGCTGGGCCCGCTTCCGCGCGGTGACCGTGCCCTCGCTCCGGCCCGTGCTGCTGTTCTGCACCGTCTACAGCTCGGTCGGCTTCATGCAGTTCCTGGAGGAGCCGCTGGTCATGACCAGGGGAGGCCCGCTCGACTCCACGCTGTCGGCCTCGCTGGCCATCTTCGGCCAGTTCGGGGTCGGCAACTACGGCTACGCGGGGGCCGCCTCGTCCGTGCTGTTCGTGGTGATCGTGGCGCTGGCCGTACTGCAACTGAGGCTGGGGAGGCGCAGATGAGCCGGACCCGCCGCCAGCGCGCGGTCGTCTACCTGGGGCTGAGCCTGGGGCTGGCGCTGGTCGCAGGGCCGTTCCTGTGGACGGCGCTCAGCTCGGTCAAGCCGGAGCGGGAGATCAGGCGCGACCCGCCGACGTTCTGGCCCGAGACATTCACGCTGGACAACTTCGCGGAGCTGTTCCAGCGGGTGAACATCGGCAACGCCTTCGCCAACAGCATGCTCATCGCGCTCGCGCTGGTCGCCACCAACCTGCTGTTCTGCTCCATGGTCGGGTACGCCTTCGCCAAGCTGTCCTTCCGCGGCAAGAACCTCGCCTTCGGCCTGGTGCTGGTGCAGCTCGCGATCCCGGCGATCGTGCTCATGGTGCCGCAGTTCGTGCTGATCGCGAAGCTCGGCATGGTCAACACGTTCATCGGGATCATCCTGCCGACCGTGGTGACGCCGCTCGGCGTGTTCATGATGCGGCAGTTCATCGCCGACCTGCCGGACGAGCTGATCCACGCGGCCAGGGTGGACGGCGCGGGGGAGTTCCGGATCTTCTTCACGATCATCCTGCCGCTGTGCGGGCCGCCGCTGGCCACGCTGGGCCTGATCACATTCCTCGGCTCGTGGAACAACTTCCTGTGGCCGGCCGTGGTCGCGCAGAGCGAGAACATGTACACCCTCCCGGTCGCGCTCAACATCCTGAACGGGCACGAGGCCACCCACTACAACCTGCTGGTCGCCGGGTCGGTCGTGGTGATCGCGCCGATCCTGTTCCTGTTCGTCTTCCTGCAGCGCTTCTTCATCCAGGGCATCGCCACCACCGGCCTCAAGTAGAGGAGCCCCCCATGCGCAAGACAGTCCTGTCCGGCGTGTTAGTGCTGGCCCTGACGGTTCCGGCCGCCCCCGCCGACGCCTCAGAGAACAACACCCTGCTGCGCTATGCCAAGGACACCTGGCGGTCGATGGCCGCCATGGTGGAGCCGGCCACCGGCCTGCCCGCCGACAAGGTGACCGGCGACCTCGCGACCAGGGCGAAGGTCACCTCGCCCACCAACATCGGCACGTACCTGTGGAGCACTCTCGCCGCCCGCGACCTGCGCCTGATCAGCGGCGGGGACGCCGCCGCCAGGATCGGCCGGGTGATCAAGGCGCTGGAGGGACTTGAGCGGAACACGCCCACCGGCCAGTTCTACAACTGGTACGATCCCGGCACCCTCCAGTTGATCCACACCTGGCCGGAGACCGGCGATCCGGTGCGCCTGTTCGCCTCCAGCGTGGACAACGGCTGGCTGGCCGCGGCCCTCATGATGGTCCGCAACGCGACCCCGCAATACTCCGCCCGCGCCAACCGTCTGCTGACCTCCATGAACTTCGCCTCCTACTACGACCCCGCCGCCCGCCCCGACGCGGGCACCGGCCTGATCCGCGGGGGCTTCTGGCCCGAGCCGCCCGACGGCTGCTACGTCGCGAGCGACTACGCCGGCACCGGTACGACCGTCTACTCGACCTGCCACCACTACGGCGCGCCCGCCGAGACCCGCATCGGCCAGTACGTGGGCATCGCGCTCGGCCAGCTCCCGCGCGAGAGCTACTTCGGCCCGTACCGCACCTTCCCCGACAACGGCTGCGACTTCGGCTGGCAGGACCAGAAGCCGGTCGGCTCGTGGAAGAAGTACCTGGGCGTGAACGTCTGGGAGGGCACGTACGCCTACCGCGGCATGCGCTACGTCCCCAACTGGGGCGGCTCCATGTTCGAGGCCCTCATGCCGGACCTCGTGGTCCCCGAGGCGAAGTGGGCGCCCAAGAGCTGGGGCCGCAACCACCCGGTGTTCGTGCGCGCCCAGATCGAGCACGGCATGAACGAGGCCAAGTACGGCTACTGGGGCTTCTCGCCGTCCAACGACCCGCACGGCGGCTACCGCGAGTACGGCGTGGACCCGCTCGGCATGGACGAGCCCGGCTACACCACCGACCGCGAGCGCACCAGCACCGACCCCGGCTACGAGGGCTGCCGCCCGGCCAAGCCGGAGCCCACGGCCTACGGCGACGGCGTCGTGACGCCGCACGCCAGCTTCCTGGCGCTGCCGTACGCGAAGGACGCGGCGATCGACAACCTGGACAAGCTCCGCCGGAACTTCGACGCCTACGGCCCCGGCGGCTTCTACGACGCCGTCGCGGTCCGCTCGGGGGCCGTGTCCAAGTGGTACCTGGCACTCGACCAGGGCATGGTGATGGCCGCCCTGGGCAACGTGCTCACCGGCGGCGACCTGCACCGCTACTTCGCGGGCTCGGGCGTGGAGGCCAAGCTGCGCCCGGTAATGGAAATCGAGGAATGGAACGTCACTTCATGAACATGGCTGCCCACCGCGACTGGCAGGAGCGCATCGGCCAGGAGTCCGGTGCGATCACCCCGGCCTCCCGGCCCGAGCTGCCGGCCCCGACGGGCCTGTCGGCGGTCCCGGGAGCGGGCCAGGTGACGCTGACCTGGGACGCCGTGCCCGGGGCCATCGGCTACGTGGTGCACCGGGACGGGGCGCCGGCCACGCCGCCGGACGTGGACGTGCCCGCCGTCCCGTCCTGCCGGTACGTGGACACCGGCCACGGAGCGGCGTCCTACCAGGTGGCCGCCGTCGCCGCCGTGGACCACGCCGGCCCGCTGTCCGAGCCCGTCCAGGCCGCCCCGCTCGAAGGGCCGGCCGGGTTGTCGGTCCACGTGGACGCCGGGTGGGTGACCCGCGAGCTGCCGCGCCCGTGGGCGTACATGGTGGGGTCGGAGCACCTGTCGCACCTGCTGAGCACCGACGAGAGCGGCGGCCGGCCCATCGGCGAGGAGCTGGCCGAGGCGCTGCGCGTCATGCGCGACGAGCTCGGCGTCCAGACGGTCAGGGCCCACGCCATCCTCTGCGACGACCTGGGTGTCTACCGCGAGGTCGACGGTCAGGCGGTCTACGACTTCAGCCGCGTGGACGAGGTCTACGACAAGGTCGTGGCGCTGGGCCTGCGGCCGATCGTGGAGCTCAGCTACATGCCGCGCGACCTGGCCGCCGACCCCTCCAGGACCGTCTTCGGCTACGACGCCGTCGTCTCGCCGCCGAAGGACTTCGAGGCGTGGAGCGACCTGGTCAGGGCGCTCGTGGAGCACCTGGCCGAGCGGTACGGGATCCACGAGCTGATCGACCACTGGGCCTTCGAGGTCTGGAACGAGCCGAACCTGGCCGTCTTCTGGACCGGTACGCCCGAGGAGTACTTCCTGCTCTACGACGTCACCGCCGCGGCCGTGAAGAACGTGCACCCGGACCTGCGCGTCGGCGGGCCCGCCTCGGCGGCCGACGGCTGGGTGGAGGAGCTGCTCGCCCACGTCGAGGAGTCGGGCGCGGCGCTCGACTTCGTCTCCAGCCACACCTACGGCAACGCGCCGCTCGACTGGCGTCCCGTCCTGGCCAGGTACGGCGTGGACGTCCCCGTCTGGTGGACCGAATGGGGGCCCACGCCCACCCACTTCCACGGCATCGGCGACGGGCCGTTCGGGGCGGCGTTCCTGCTGCACGGCATGAAGTCGGCCGCCGGCCGGATCGCCGCGCTGTCGCACTGGGTGGCCTCCGACCACTTCGAGGAGCTGGGCCGGCCGCCGCGGCTGTTCCACGGCGGGTTCGGCCTGCTGACGGTCGGCAACCTGCGCAAGCCCCGCTTCCACGCGCTCACCCTGGCCTCCCGGCTGGGTGACGCGGAGCTGGCCGCCACGCTCGACGGCGACGTGGCCGGCGTCGAGGCGTGGGCGGCCCGGCACGAGGACGGCAGGATCGGCGTGCTGGTCTGGAACGGCACCCTCAACCACGCCCAGGCCGACGGTGCCCCCGAGCTCACCCGTACGGTGTCCCTGACCGTCGACGGGCTCGCCGGCGGGGAGTACACGGTCACCCACCACCGCATCGACCGCGACCACTCCAACGTGCAGGCGGCCTGGCAGGCGATGGGCGGCGGCGACTGGCCGGCGGACGAGGAATGGGACAAACTTCGCGCCGCCAACACCCTGGACGAGCTGACCCCGCCGGCCACGGCCGCCGGGAGCACGGTCACGCTCGAGTTCGATCTGCCCATGCCGGGCGTGTCCTTCATCGAGCTGACACCGTAAAGAGCGATACCGTACGGGGCGATGTGGAGGTCTGAGGGACGGTTCTGTACGGGCGCGCACGCCGGTGAGAGCCTGTGCCCATGACCGAACCGGCTCGGGCGCTGGCCGCCCGCATCGAGCGGTTCGAGCAGGCCGCGGATCCCGGCCTGATCTGGGATCCCGCGGCGCTGGTCGAGGCCGAGCAGGCGATGCGGGCGTGCGCCGGCGACCGGACCGACGCCGTCACCTGGCGCCTGATCGGCATGCTCCACCTGGCCCGTTACCGGCTGGACCAGCGGTTCACGCAGGACGCGGCGGTGGCGGGCACGTACTTCGCCGCCGTGGCCGTGGTCGATCCGGCGCGGCTCCCGGAGCGGCTGCGCGGTTCGAACGTGCCCCCCGGCGACTCGGCCGACACGTGGGCGGGGCTCGTCGAAGAGGTGTTCCAGCACGTGGACCCGGCGGCGTACCCGCACGTGGGGCTGCTGATCCACGCCCTCGTGCGGCGCGCCATGGCGCGTCCCACGCCGGAGGTGGCCGACCGGCTCGGCGAGCTGCTGTTGCGGCAGTCGACGGGCTCGCCCGACCCCGCGTGGGCGACCGGCGCGCTGGCGCTGCTGGGTGACGGGCTGGTGCGGCTGTTCGGGGGCACGGGGGAGCTGGAGGTCGTCGACGACGCCGTGCACGTGCTGTTCAGGGCGGCGCTGGCCGAGCCGGCGCACGTGGACGAGCTGGGCACGGCGCTCGGGCTGGCGGCGTTCGGCGACGAGGAGCTGGCCGGGGCGTACGTGACGGCCGCGCAGGCGCCGCCGGCCGGCCAGGACCGGTCGCAGGCGCTGCTGGCGCTGGTGGAGCTCACGTGGGCGCGCTCGACCGGGTCGTACGCCGACCGCGACCTGCTGGCCTTCATCCGGGTCGGGCAGTGCGCGCTGGACTTCTGGCACGAGAAGTGGGCCCATCCCGGCGTGCTGGCGCCGTACGCGGCCGGGCTGGTCGAGTGGTTCGTCGTCACGGGGGACGAGCGCTCGCTCGAGGCCGGGACGGAGATGCTGGAGGCCCTGCACATCACGCCCGGCGAGTCGGCGCGCGGGCTCGGCGCCGACCCCGTCGTGCGGCTCGGGCTGCTGGGAGACCGCCGCTGGAACCGGTACGGCGTCACCGGCGACTCCGACGACCTGGAGACCGCCATCGAGGTCATGCGCGAGGCGGCCGGCCAGGCTCCGCGCGGGCACCCCGACCGCGCCAGGCTGCTCGCCAACCTGGCGAACGCGCTGCTCAGGCGGGCCGTCGTGACCGGCGGGGACCCCGCGGAGCCGATCACGGCCGCGCGTGCCGCGCTCGCGGCCCACGGGGAGCGGGACCCGGCCAGGCCCAGGGTCCTGATGCTGCTCGGCCAGGCGCTCAAGCTCGACCTCGACGCCGGGCACGCCGACGAGGCGATCGCCGCGTTACGCGAGGCGCTGGCGGCCGGTGAGCGGCTGTCGCCGCGGGCGGAGGCGTACGGGCTCGTCTCGGAGGTGCTGCGCTGGCGGGCCGCGCACTCGGGACGGGTGGAGGACCTGAACGAGGCGGTGGCGTCCGCGCGCCAGGGTCTGGAGGTGGCCGTGAAGTCCGCCCAGGACCCGGCGCCCGCGCAGCGGGTGCTGTGCGGGGCGCTGCTGGCGCGCTTCTCGGCGCAGGGCGACCCGGGGGACCTGGGGGAGGTGCTCGAACTCGCCAGGGAAGGGGACCCGGAGCTGCTGTCGCAGCTCGGCGCGGCCCTCGACGGGACGCCGGTGCCGGACGAGCGGCTCGCGGGGGTCGCGACCGAGCTGGCGCTGGCCACGCGGAACGACGAGGTCACGGTCGAGCTGCTGCGTTACGCCGAGCGGCAGGCCGAATCGCCCGGCGAGTTCCTGCTGGAGTCCGGGCTGCGGCTGGCCTCGCTCGGGCGGCTGCGGGTGGCCTGCGCCGTGCTGGGGCGTTCGGCGGAGGCGTTCGGCTCCGGCTTCGAGGAAGGGGCTCGGACGGCGTACGCGCTGGCCGAGCAGGGGCGCGCGTACCAGGAGCTGGGCGAGCTGGGTTCGGCGCTGGAGTCGTTCGCGCGGTCGGCGGCCGGCTACGGCTCGCTGGGCGAGGTCCGGGCCGAGGCGCTCCAGCTCGGCAGCATGGGCGTCGTGCTGCTCAGAGCCGGCGACCCCGTCCGCGCCCTCGAACACCACCACCGCGCCATCGCCCTGTGCGAGAGCGCCGGGCTGGCGGCGGAGGAGGCGGCCCAGCAGGGGCACGCGGCCGAGGCGTTCCTGGCCGCCGGCGACCCGGACGGCGCCGTGGCCTGCGCGGTCCAGGCCCGTGAGCTCTATCGGGAGCTGGGCGAGACCGTGCCGGCCGCCATGGCGCTCGTCCACGCCGCCCGGGCGGCCGTCGACCAGGACGACCTCACCGCGGCCGCGGAACGCATGGCCGCCTGCGCCATCGAGCTGGAGGCCGCCGGGGCGTGGGAGGACGCGTGCGGGGCGCTCGACGCGCACGCCGTCCTGCTGGTGGAGCGCGGTCACCCAGGGCAGGCCGCCGCCTGCGAGACCCGGCTGGTGGAGATCGTGCGGCGCAGGGGCGAGCGGCGCGAGCCCGCCGACGAGTGGTACCGCATCGCGGGCCGCCGCCGGGGCCGCGGTGACTCCGACGGTGCCCGGACGGCCTTCGGGCTGGCCGAGCGCGAGTACGAGTCGCTCGGCCACTACGACGGGGCCGCCTCGGCGCGCTACAACCTGGGCGCGCTCTCGTACGCGGAAGGGGATCCAGGGCGGGCGCTGGAGGAGTTCGGGGCGGCGGCGGAGGCGTTCGCCAGGCTGCGTGCCCCGGTCAAGGAGGCGTCCGCGCTGACCATGCGCGCCTCCTGCCTGACCGCCCTCGACCGCTACGACGACGCGCCGGCCGATCTGGAGCGGGCGCTGGAGCTGGCCGCCACCGAGGGGGACGCGGGGGCCGTCCTCGTCGCCGTGCTGGGGCGGGTGGCGCTGGACCTGCGGCTCGGCTCGTGGGACGAGGCGGCGGAACGGCTGAACTCGGCCCTGGGGCTGTCGGCCGGGGACCCGCTCAAGGAGGCGGTCGTCCGCGACCGGCTGGCCGCGCTGGCGGCCCGTACCGGGGACCTGGACGCGCAGGTGGAGGCGCTGGAGCTGGCGGTGGCCGGATTCCACGCCGGCGACCAGCCCCGGCTGGCGGCGCTCACCTCGATCAAGCTCGGCTTCGCGCTGGAGGAACGCGGCGAGTTCCGCCGCGCCCGAGCCGCCCTCGAAGCCGGCCTCGCCACCCTCACCCCACCACGCACGCCTTCCGACCGGCCCGCGCCTTTCGACCGGCCCGCATCCTTCGACCCGCCCACACCCCTGGGCTCGGCGTCGTCCGGCGGCTCGGGGGAGCGCGGCGGAGCGTTTGAGCTCATCGCGGTCATGGGCGGGGGCCTGGACGCGGAGCTGCTGTCGCGCCTGGCCCGCATCCAGCTCACGCTCGGCGAGGCGACCCGCGGCCACGCGACCCTGAACCAGGCGATCAGAGCGGCGGACGGCGACCGGGCCGAACGGCTGGAGACCTGGCTCCGCATCGAGGAGGCGGAGGCCGCCGGCGACCTGGAGACCGCCCGAGCCCTCGCCGAGCAGACGCTCGCCGCGAACCCCGTCAACGGCCGCCCCCTCGCCTCCGACTATCACTCGTTCCTGCTGGTCAAGCTCTCCTCCTTCTGCCGGGTGCTGGGGGACCTGGAGGCCGCCCGCGCGTACGCCGCCCGCGGCTACGAGCTGCGCGACGCCCTCGTGATCGACCACCTGCGCAACCTCGGCGCGGCGGCCCGGGACCTGGGCCGCCTGGACGAGGCCGCGGGCCACCTCACCGAGGCGGTCGCCCTGGCCCGCGACTCGGACGCCGCGCTCCCCGCGGACCTCGTCCAGGCGCTCGACCTGCTCGGTCGCGTCCGCGCCGACCAGGCCCGCTGGGCGGAGGCCGCACACGCCTTCGACGAAGGGCTGGAGCTGCTGTCCTCGCCGGTCTGGCGCGCGCTGCGGGCCCCGTTGCTGGCCGGACGGGGCGCGCTCCACCTCAAGCTGGGCGAGCTGGCCGAGGCCGAGGCCCTCTACCGGCAGTCCATCGCGATCGTGGAGGAAGCGGGTTCCCGGACGGACCTCGCCGACAGCTACGCCGACCTGAGCCTGGTCTGCGCGCTGCGGGACTCGACGGACCAGGCCAGGCTCTTCGCCGAGAGAGCCCTGGACATCGAACACGCCCGCGGCCGGACCCGTGGCGTGGTCCTGGCGCTCATCCTGCTCGCCCGACTCGAGGACTCCTCCCGCGCCGAGGTCGACCTGGCGGAGGCCGCGGCCCTGGCCCAGGAGATCGGACATCGGGCAGGGGAGGCGCTCGCCCTCGGCCGGCTCGGCGCGCTGTACGTGGCCACCACCTCGTACGCCCGCGCCCACCGGCACCTGTCGGAGGCGATCGGGCTGCTGGAGGAGCTCGGACACGAGCTGGAGCTGGGGATCGCCCTGCACAACCGCTCCGTCGCCGCCGAGCATCTGGGGGACCTGCCGAGCGCGCTCGCTGACGCCGAACGGGCCTGCGACCTGGGCCACACCTCCGGCCGCGACCGCGCGATCCGGCTCGCGGTCCGCCTGGGCCGCGGCCTGGCCGCCTGGCGGCACCTGGAGCACGCCAAGTCCCACACCCTGACCACCCACCTCGGCCACCGCCACTGGCCAGGGCAGGCGGGGGGTGGTGGTGACCGCTGGTCCGGGATGGCGGGGCCTGGGGCCGGCCGCTGGTCCGAGCCCGTGGGGGGTGGCGATGGCCGCTGGTCCGAGCTGGCGCGTCAGGGTGAGGAGTCCTGGCCCTGGACGGTCGAGGACCGGCCGACCGCCGCCGACCTCAGCCATCGGCGCTGGCCCGTGCCCGACGGCGTGCCCGCCGAGCTCGTGGAGGCGGAGCGGCGCGGACTCGACACCACGCGGACGCTCAGGTCGGCCGCTGGGAACACCCGGGACCCGTCGGAAGCCGCGACGCTGCTCGGACGCGCCCGCACCGCCGAGGCCGAGGTGGAGGCGCTGTGGCGGCGGATGGAACCCCTCGCCCCCGACTACGTCGCCCTGCACCGGGACCCGCCGCTCGACCAGCTCCACCTCGACGCCCTCGTCACCCCAGAAGGCAGCCCAGGCAGCGGGAGCGCCGTGGTCGGCTTCCACGTCGGCGAGGAGAGCGTGACGGTGCTCGCCCACCGCACCGGCTGGTCCGAGCCGCGCGCCTTCCCCACCACCGTCGGCCACGACCTGCTGGCCGACTTCACCGCCACCACCGTCGGCCGCCGTCCCGGGCTGCTGGACATCGAGGCGCGCCGCCACCGCGCGGCCGTCTGGCGCCGCCTGGCCGACCTCCTCCTGTCGGACGTCCTCGACGCGCTCGGCGACGACCTGGACCACCTCTACCTGGTCCCGCACGCCGGGCTGCACCGGGTCCCGCTCCACGCGCTGGCCCCGGACGGCCGCTCGCTCCTCGAACGCGCCCTCGTGACCTACGCCCCCTCCGTTGCCGCCCTGACCCGCCTCACCCGGCGGGGTCCCGCGACGGGCACCCGGTCACTGGTGCTCGGGTACACCCCGGATGCCGAACCCGAGGCCCGCGGCGCGCTCGACGCGGCGGCTCGGGACGCCGGCGCCCTGCTGGACGTCCCGCCCCACACCGGTCCGGCCGTCACCGCGACCCGGCTCCCCGGCACCTGGGACGTGGTGCAGCTGTCGTGCCCGGGCGTGTTCGACCCGGACGACCCGTTCGGCTCGGGCATCGGGCTGGCCGACGGCCTCCTGACCGGCAGGCGGCTCATGAGCATGGCCGTGGACGCCCGGCTCGTCGTCCTCGGCTCCCACGAACGCGACCCCGCGCGGGGCGGCGGCGACGACGTGGCCGCCCTGGCCCACGCGTTCCTCCACGCGGGCGCCAGGTCCGTGCTCCTCCCGCTCTGGCCGGTCTCCGGCGAGGTCACCAGGGCCCTGATGCGCGACGTCCACACCAGGCTGCGCTCCGGCATGGGCCCGGCACGGGCGCTGAGGGAGGCCGTACTGGAGCTGCGCGACCTCTACGGCCCCGCCGAGCCCGGCCTGTGGGCCCCGTACGTCCTGGTGGGCCTGCCCTCCTGACGAGCGGGCGAGCAGCCTCTACGGTGGGACGCAGCAGAACGCGAGGGGGACGATGGACAGCCGGCGGCCGATGCGTGCCGACGCGCGGCGCAACAGGGAGCGGATCCTCCAGACCGCCCGGGAGGCCTTCGCCACCGAAGGCCTGGCCGTGTCGCTCGACGAGATCGCGCGCCGGACCGGGGTCGGCCCCGGCACCGTCCACCGCCACTTCCCGGCCAAGGAGGCGCTGGTCGAAGCGGTGCTCGCCGACCGCCTCGGCGGGCTCGCCGAGCAGGCCCGCCAGGCCGTCCAGGCGGATCAGGGCGGGTCGGCGTTCTTCCCGTTCCTGCTCGGCCTGATCGGTGAGGCCCGCGCCAAGCAGGACCTCGCCGACGCGCTCGCCAGGGCGGAGGTCGATCTGTCGGAGCTCACCCAGCGACTCGCGCTGGACCTGCGCCGGGCCTTCGCCGAGTTGCTCGCGCGGGCCCAGGAGGCCGGCACCGTCCGGGCGGACGTGGACGCCGAGGATGTGCAGGCCGTCGTCCTCGCGGCGATCACCGCCGAGCGGCATCGGGCCGACCCCGAACGGCCGGGGCGGATCGCCGCTGTGGTGCTCGACTGCCTGCTGGTCGCGTAGGACCGGCTCAGCCGCCCAGCCATTTCGAGTCCGGCATGAGCGTGGCCGCGACCAGGTAGCCGAAGAAGCCGATGGCCAGGCCCACCGCGTACGCTCCGAAGACCTCGGGGGTGCCCACCAGCGCGGTCACCGCCCCGCCACCCACCGCAGCCAGCACCGCCGCGAGGTCGGACAGGCCCGCCGCGCCCTGCCTGCGGCGCAGCGTCCCGTACGTGATCCAGCCGATCACCAGCCCGAAGCAGATCGCGCCGAGCACGGCCATGCGAGGACCTCCTCGTGGTCAGCCGCCACCGTGTCGCGCGGCGGCGGCCCGTGGGTCTGATAGCCGTTCACGATCGCACGAGGCGCGCCCGCCTGGCTAGAGGTAGCTCCTGGTCGCGCTCACCAGATCGGGGGTGGCGTCGCGGGTGTCGAAGTAGAGGGCGGAGTCGGGGGTGCGCTCGCGGACGTCCTGGTCGCGGATCGCGAACACGGCCGGGACCACCCCCACGTCCCCGTAGCGGCCGGTGACGGCCTCGCCGATCGCCCCGCGTACGTCGCCGACCACGTCACGCGAGGTGTGGCCGGGACCGGAGGCGGCGAGATAGCCCAGCATGCCCGCGAAGCGCAGCTCCGCCTCGGCCGCCGGGCGCTGCTCGGGCAGCACGGGACGGTCCAGCCAGAACACCTTGCCCGCGAGGAACGCCTCGTAGTCGTCGCCCTCGTGGCGGAGCACGCGCGCCGTCTCGGCGAGCAGCTCCCCGAACTCGGCCAGCTCCGACTCGGGCGGCAGATCCGTGGTGACGAACAGGGGCACGATCAGCGCGTCGAGCATTGGACAATCCCTCCGTGAGGAGGCTCATCGTAGGACCCGCGACCGACAATCCCGGGTCACGCCACTCTCCGTGGCGGTCTAGCGTTCGGTCCACTCGTCCTGTAACGCCGAGTGCACGATCGAGTCGCGCCACCCGTTCGGCGTGTGCACGTGGTGCCGGATGCGGCCTTCCTCGACCATCCCGGCGGTCAGCATGGCGAGCTGGGCGGGTAAGTTCGCCGGGGAACGGGCGCCCCAGACGCGGTGCAGCCCGAGCTGCTTGAAGCCGAACGACAGTAACAAGCGCACGAGGTCCGTGCCGACCCCGCGTCCCCACTGGTCGGGGTGGAGGCCGAAGCCGATCTCGGCGCTGTGCGGGTGGTCGGCCTCGATGTGCAGGCGGGCCACCCCGATCACGTCGCGGCGGGCCGTGTCGATCACGGCCAGCACGTACAGGCGGCGTGGCTCGGCCGCGGCCGCCTCCTGGGCCTGGGCGACGAGCCCCGCCACCTCGGCCAGGCTGCGGGGCGCGAACGGCATGTGCTGCGTGGCCGTGGTGTCGCCGTAGACCGCGTGCAGCGCTGTCACGTCGGCCTCCGCGACGTCACGGAGGCCGAGCCGTTCGCCGTTGTACACCACCCGCCGCATTTGCAGACGGTAACGCGATTCCCGTGATCTCTACAAGCCCATGTCAAGTGGCGAGTTGACTCCCGTAAGCCCGCGCCACAAGCTCGGCGACGGCGCTGTGCGCGCCGAGCGGCTCCGCGTGCCCGGCGTTGATCGAGGCGGCGGCCTGCTCGACGATCCCCGTGGGGGCCTCGTGGCCGATCATGCAGGGCGCGATGGCCAGGCGCTCGGCGCCCGCCGCGCGCAGCCGCTGGGCCGCCATCGCGATGCCCGGCTCGCTGTCGAGCGAGGCCGAGACGACCGGCAGCGTGAGCCTGGAGGCCAGGAGCACCGCCGTGGCCTGCACCGCGTGCACCGCGCGCTCCCCGCCCACCGTGGCCATGATGACGGCGTCCACGGGGCTGGAGACGTTCAGCAGCCGTACGCGGTCGGCCCTGGCCAGGCCGCGCTCGGCGAGCCTGATGTGCAGGGCCTCGGCCAGCAGCGGGTGCGGGCCGAGCGCCTCGGTGACGACGGCGCCGCTGCCGCCGGCCGCGACCGCCTTGCCGATCTCAGCCAGGACGACCGGATCGTCCCAGGTGAGCAGCGGCACGATGACGGCGTCGCGGCCGGAGGGCAGGGAGTCCGCCAGGTCGGTGACGCTCGTCAGCCGCACCTCGATCTGCGGGTGGTCGAGGCGTACCACGGCCGCGATCTCTTCGGCCACGCCGGCCGCCGCGCCGGGGGTGGCGAGCACGAGCATGGGGGCGTCCGGCGGCAGGGACGTGGGCACGGGACGGCGGTGGCGACCGCCGCCCGGCCGGGGGGAACGTTCACGTACAGGCAGGCTCACAGCCGCGCAGTTTATGCGTATTAGGTGGAGGTTGCTCTGTGAATAGGTGGCGATTCCGTCACAACCCAGACGCTGCGCGCAAAAAGAGTCAACCACATCTTGACTACCGCGACGGAACCACGACCGACTGGGGATTCCCGGGGGCGTACACCGTGATGCCCTGCGGCAGCGATTTGAGCTTCTCGATCTCCGCGCACGCCGGGCACTTGTCGTAACCGTCCTGTCTTGCCCGGTTCGCGTCCGCCTCCGCCTTGGCCTGGGCGACCTTCGCCTGCGCCTCGGAGACGGCCGCCGAGGCGGCCAGCGAGCGGTCCACGGCCTGCTGCACCTCGCCCGGCAGCGTCACCTTGGCCAGCGTGAAGCGCAGCCCGGTGAGGAAGTCGCCGCCGAGCGTGGCCGGCAGGTCGCGGGCCAGCGAGGCGTCGACCGCGTTCTGGACCTTGACGATGTTGGCGTTGCTGTCCCGCGGCTTGAGCGTGGAGCTCTCCAGCAGCGAGCAGGACGGCACGAGCTCGGCGCAGCGCATGGCTCCGATCTGGCCGCGCAGCGCGTTGTCGATCACGGGGCGGACCGCCTGGCCGAAGAACGCCGACCAGCCCTCGTCGCCGTCCCACGCGTAGAGCGAGCGGTCGTCCTGGGCGCGGAAGGTGCGGGTGCCGTACTTGTCGTCGAACGTCTTCAGCGTCTGATGGTCCAGGTTGAGCGTGAAGTAGAGGGTGCCTTCGATGCCGAGGTTCACCCCGTCGCTGCTGGGCACCGTCACCACGTCCACACCGAGCGTCGTGGCCCGCTTGGGGTCGGCGGTGATCGTGTAGAAGCGCTGCTGCGCCGGGTAGAGGTGGGTGGACGACCACATGCCGGTCCAGGTCAGGCCGGAGCCGGGGTTGATCACCTGGCGTACCTGGTTGTCGTCGAGCGGGCCGCCGTCGCGGACGACGGCCACCTCGCCGCCGCCCGTGCTCTCCAAGCCCCCCAGGCCCCCGATGAGCAGGGGGACGGCGATGAGCGCGGCGACGACGATCAGGGCGATTCTCATCAGTACCCCTTCCGCGCGGGCGGCGTTGGCAGCCGCCGCCCGCGGCTTCTCGCGGCGTTTTCCGGCTGAGCTCACGGGTTCCGGCTCAGGCGAAGGGTCCCACCTGGCCGGGCAGGGAGGCGTTGGCCTTGGGGCCGGGGTCGGGCTGCGCGGCCAGGTCGAGGTCGCGGGTCTCCGGGGCGATGGCCAGGCCCAGGGCCGTGACCGCCAGGGCGACCACCACGTAGATCGACACCGCGACCGTGGTCTGGTACGTGTCGAACAGGCTGAGGGCGATGATCGGGGCCAGGGCGCCGCCGACGATGCCCGCCACCTGATAGCCCATGGAGGCGCCGCTGTAGCGCAGCCGCGTGCTGAACAGCTCGGCGATGAAGGCCGCCTGCGGCCCGTACATGGCGGCGTGGGTGACCAGCGCGACCACGGCGGCCAGCGCGATCAGCGGGAACGATCTGGTGTCGAGCAGCGGGAAGAACGCGAACGCCCACACCGCCGCGCCCACCACGCCCGCGAAGTACACCGGACGCCGCCCGAACCGGTCCGACAGCGCGCCGGCCAGCGGGATCAGCACGAGCTGCAGCGCCGACCCGATCAGCACCGCGTTGAGCGCGTACGAACGCGGCAGCTTCAGCACCGTGGTGAGGTAGACGATGATGTACGCGGTGAACGTGTAGAAGGCCACGTCCACCCCGATCCGCGCGGTGAAGGCGGACAGCAGGGCCCGCGGGTGCGTCCGCAGCACCTCCAGCAGCGGCATCTCCGCCTTGGCGCCCTGCTCCTTGACCTGGGCGAACAGCGGCGACTCGGTCACCCGCAGCCGCACCCACAGGCCCACGAACACCAGCACGCCCGACAGCAGGAACGGCACCCGCCAGCCCCACGACAGGAACGCCGCGTCGGACAGCGTGAACGACAGGAGCGTCAGCAGCCCGGTGGCCAGCACGTATCCGGCGGGCACGCCGACCTGCGGCCAGCTCGCGTTGAAGCCGCGCCGCCGCCCGTCGCCGTGCTCCAGCGACATGATCACCGCGCCGCCCCACTCGCCGCCGAGCCCCAGGCCCTGCACGAACCGGAGCACCGCCAGCAGGATCGGCGCGAGCACGCCCGCGCTCGCGTAGCCGGGCAGCACGCCGATGAGGAACGTCGAGACGCCCATCACCAGGAGCGTCACCACCAGCACGGTCTTGCGCCCCGCCCGGTCGCCGAAGTGGCCGAACACGACGCCGCCGAGCGGCCGGGCGACGAACGCCACGGCGTTGGTGGTCAGCGACGCCAGCGTCGCGTTGAACGGGTCGAGAGCGGGGAAGAACAGCTTGGGGAAGACCAGGGTCGCCGCCGTGGTGTAGAGGAAGAAGTCGTACCACTCCAGCGACGTTCCGATCAGGCTGGCGAGGATCACCCGCCGGGTCTGTTGCGCGGAGCCTGTCATTCGATCGCTCCTTGTTCGTCTAGGGGGTCCTCTTCAACATAAGAATCGTTGAACAATTCGACAAGAGGTTTGCTCCATGATTCGCTGTCAAATGTGGATAACGTGGTTGCCGATCTCGCTCAGGACCGCCCCCGGCTGGGCCGCAGCAGCACCGCGGAACGGGTGGCCGACATCCTGCGCGACCGCATCAGCGAGGGCTTCTTCCGTCCTGGGCAGCGGCTGTCGGAGGAGTCGATCTCGGAAGGGCTCGGCGTGTCGCGCAACACGCTGCGCGAGGCGTTCCGGCTGCTCGGCCACGAGCGGCTGCTCGACCACAAGCTCAACAGGGGCGTGTTCGTCCGGCTCCCGTCCGCCGAGGACGTCGCCGACCTCTACCGCGTGCGCCGCGTGCTCGAAGGGGCGGCCGTACGGCGCGGCCCGGCCCCCGAGGCGCTGGCCGTGATCAAGGAGGCCGTGCTCGACGCCGAGCGCGCCGCCGAGCAGGACGACTGGCAGGGCGTCGGCACCGCCAACATCCGCTTCCACCAGGCGCTCGTCTCGCTGAACGAGAGCCCCAGGATCGACGAGGCCATGCGCCAGCTCCTGGCCGAGCTGCGGCTGGTCTTCCACGTGATGGAGAACCCGCGGGCCTTCCACGAGCCGTTCGTCGACCGCAACCGGACCCTGCTCGGGCTTCTCGAGTCGGGGCGGCCCGAGAAGGCCGCCGCGTACCTCGACGACTATCTCGACCACGCCGAACGGCTGCTCATCGAGGCGTACACGCCGTAACGTCTGTGGCATGGACCGGATCTTCACCCTTGACGAGGCCCGCGAGTTGCTTCCCGGCGTCATGCGTGACGCGCACGAGGTGATCGCCGCCCGCGCCGACCTGGCCGAGATCGACTTCGACCGGCGGGCCACGGGGAGCTCCCCGCTCGGCGGCCTGCCCGAGATCAAGGGGCTGCAGGCCCGCATCGAGGAGATCCTCAGCGGGTGGAACGAGCGGGGGATCGAGGTCAAGGGCATCGCGCCGGTGCTGGTCGACTTTCCCGCCGTGATCGACGGGGTGTCGGTGCGGCTGTGCTGGATCGAGGGCGAGCCGGAGCTGGCCTGGTACCACCGTACGGAGCTCGGCTTCGCGGGCCGCCGCCCGCTGGACCCCGGGAGGGAGTGAGCCGCAGCCGTGGCCGATCTGTGACCAACCGGTCACGTCAAGCGGGTGTCTAACGGGGTGAGCGAAAGGATCACACCGATGAGGCACCCCTCAGCGACCGCGGCCCTGCTGGCGTCGGCGGTCATCGGCGGACTGGGGCTCTCGCCCGGCGCCGCCCACGCCCAGTCGAAGTCCCCGGAGGCCCGCGCCGCCTGGGTCAAGACCTGCACCCACAAGAAGGACGACCTCGACTACCCCTGCGATCACTGGCAGCTGATCATGCGCGACGGCCGCAAGGTCGCCGTGCCCGGCGCGGCCACCTCGCAGATCGACGCCAAGGGCAACGAGGTCCACGACACCGTCACGTTCGCCATCAGCGCCGACGGCCGCGTGATGGCGTACGAGCGCAAGAGCGACCACCGCCTGGTCGTCCAGCCGATCGCGGGCGGCCCGGCCAGGACGCTGCCCAAGGCCGCGGTCCCCAAGGGCGTCGGCACCTCCGACATCGGCGTCTACCTGTCGCCCAAGGGCGACACGGTCGTGATCGACTACGGCGACGAGCCCGTCCGCCTGCCCGCCAAGGTCATCACGGTCGCGACCGGCAAGATCACGACGCTGCCCCTCGGAGAGGGCATGGGCGGGTTCAGCGGCGACGGCGACGAGGTGCTGACCAAGCGCTACCTGAGCGACAACACGCTCCGTCTGACCGCGCGCCGGCTCGGCGGCGCCTCGGTCAAGGCGACCCCGCCCCAACTCGTCGCGAACGCCCCCACACTCGCCATGGCCCCCGACGGCCGGACGGTGGCCGTGTTCACCTCGGGCAACGCCGACACGAAGAAGCCGCCGAGGGTGCGGACCTACGACCTGGCGACCGGGCAGCTGTCCGGCGGCGCCGACCTGCCGCTCTCGCCCGGCGTGCCGCCGGATCTCGCCTGGTGGGCCCCGGACGGCCTGCTCCACGCGGTGGTGGAGAGCGGTGACGTCGGGGAGACGGCGGTGATACGGGAGCTCACCGTCGATCCCGACTCCGGGGCGGTCAACCAGACCGGCCGATACACGATCAGCAAGACCAGGTACGCCTACGTGAAGGCGGGGGAGTGAACGACATGAAAGCCAAGATCTTCGCGGTCCTCGCGGCCGCCGTCGTCGCGGTGCCGGGGGGCGTCGCGTACGCGGAGCCGCACGCGCAGGCACATCGGGGGCACGACAGCGTCCGGTACGCCGCCATCAAGAGCTGCGGCAAGGACGGGGACGCCAAGCCGTGCGGCGACTGGCGGCTCGTCATGCACGACGGCAGCCAGAGCATGCTGCACGACGCCCAGACGGTCGCGCTCGACGTCAAGGGCAAGAAGCTCGTGTACGCCTCGGCGCCCATCGCGGTCAGCGGCAACGGCCAGCGGATCGCGTACCTCACCAAGACCGGCAAACTGGCCGTGCGCACGCTCGGGGGCAGCGTCAAGCTGTTCGCCAAGGACGCGCTGCCCCGGGTGGACCAGAACAACATCACCCTGCGCCTGTCCGACGACGGCGCCCGGCTGGCCGCCGTCATCTCCGGCGAGAAGGTCCAGAGCACGCGCGTGTTCGACACCGCCACCGGCGGCCGGCTCGGCTCCGTGCCGGGCAACCTGACCGTGCTGGGCTTCAGCGGCGACGGGGACGAGGTGCTCACCAGCGCCGACGGCGACGAGGGCGTCACCGACCTGGCCGTCTACAGCGACACCGGCGAGCAGCTCGTACGCGGCACGCCGCCGCAGGTCGTGTCGTCCAACTCGCCGCAGGCGCTGTCCGCCGACGGCCGCACGGTCGCGGCCCTCGTGGCGGGGAACAAGCCGCAGCTCGTCCTGTACGACATGCAGAGCGACCAGGTCGTCGGCCGCAAGAAGCTCAACCTGCCGGCCGGGGACGTCGACATGGTCGACTGGACCGGGGACACCCAGGTGACCGTCCACCTGGTCCAGTACCAGGAGAGCGGCAACAAGATGACCATCGTCCAGATCGACACCGAGACGGGCGCGGTCAAGGTCCGGGACCGGTATCGGATGCTGAAGGGCATGTTCGTCTTCGCGGCGTGCGGCGGCTGACGCGGCGCGGGGCCCGGGGAGGCGGCGGGGATTCCCCGGGCCCGCACTGGCATAACCTTCTCGAGGTGGAGGTTCACTCGACCAAGGCGATGGCCGCCAGGGCCGTCGACCTGTGCGTGGCGCTGCTGCACGAACGGCCGTCCGTCGAGTCGGTGTCGCGGGTTCTGCGCGACCACGGGGAGACCGGGGACCTCGACCTCGGCGAGGCCGACGTGACGGCGATGCGGTCGGCTGCGGCGCGGCTGCGCGAGGTCCTGGGCGCGGCCACCGTCGGCGAGGCGGCCGACCTGCTCAACCGGATGCTCGCCGGATCGGCCCGAGCGCCCAGACTCACCAGCCACGGGGGCACGACGAGCTGGCACGTGCACGTCGACAGCGGGGACGACGCGCCGTGGGGGGAGTGGTTCCTGGCGTCGTCGGCGATGGCGCTGGCGGTGCTGCTGGCCGACCAACAGCGCATTCCGGGCGGGCTGTGCGCCTCGCGGGGGTGCGGGCGGCCGTACCTGGATCTCGGGGGCGGCAGCCCGCGGCGCTACTGCAGCACCCGCTGCGCCACCCGCGAACGCGTCGCCGCCCACCGCTCCCGCACCTCACCGCCCGCCTCGGGCTGAGCGCGACGCTTCTCCCGGGGATCCCTTGTCGCGGCGCCCGGCCGTGAGTACGGCCACGGCGACGGCCTGCAGCACAGCCCCCGCCACCAGGGCCGAGCTCGCCGAGTACGCCGCCAGCGGTCCGGCCAGCGCTGACCCGATCGCGAACGAGGTGATCTTCAGGCTGGCCCCCGTGGTGAACACCTGGCTGCGCAGGCGGGCCGGCGCCTCGCGGTGCCGTACCGAGAACAACGCGGTGAGCTGCGGCCCCTCGCCCGCTCCCGCCACCGCCGCGGCGACCACCGCCGCCCAGAACGTCCCGGCCCCGGCCGCCAGCGCCATCCCCGCGCCGAGCACCGCCGTTCCCCAGGCCAGGACGCGGTCCCACCGCCGCACCCGGCCCCACGCGGCGATCACCGCGTTCGCGGCCAGCCCGGACGCGGCGGTGACGGCCAGCAGCAGCGCGCCGTGGCCGCTCTCACCGGTGAGCTCGGCGCCGAGGACGGGAGCGGACACGACCAGCATGGCCAGGCCGCAGCACGAGACCGCGGACCCGGCCGTCGCCCGGCGCAACGTCGCGTTCCGCCAGATGACGGCGAACCCCTCGACCAGCTCCACCCGAATCGCCCGCCCGCGACCGGCCGCGCCACCGTCGGCGGGCGAGCCGGGTGCGGCGGGGTGAGCGTGAACGGCGGCGGGTGCGGCCGAACGGGCCCGTACGGGAGGCAGGCTCCAGGCGGCCGGCAGTGCGGCGATGAGCAGTCCGGCGCACACCAGGACCGTCGCGGTGCCTCCGCCCGCGCTCGCCACCAGCCCCACCACGGCGGGACCGGCCAGCCCGGCCACGTTGTAGCTCATGGAGTCGAGCGCGTTGGCCCTGCTCAGGCGTTCGGGACCGGCCACCCGGGGCAGCTGCGCCGTCCAGCCGCCGGTCAGCGCGGGCCCCAGCAGCCCGGCCACGACCGCCACACCGATCAGGGCCGCGTCGGGCACCCGGCCCAGCCCGTACAGGACCAGCAGGAGCCCGGTCGCGTACCCGAGGAGGCAGCACGCGAGCAGCCGCCCAGGCCGCCGCGCCCGGTCGAGCAGCACCCCGAGCAGCGGCCCTCCGAACGCGGCCGAGACGGTCAGCCCCGCCAGCAGCCAGGACGCCGTCAGGGGAGACCCGGTGACGGCCAGCCCGGCGACCAGGAGCGCGGGCCCGGACATCTCGTCCCCGGTGCGCGCGGCCACCGCACCGGCCATGTAACGGTATAACACGGCAAAGACGTTACAGAACGGCGAGTGCGAGCCGGCCCGGCCCGTGCGCCGCGCGGACCGGGCCTGTGGCCGGGGTCAGGCCGAGCTGGTGATGACCGCGAAGCGGGCGCCGTAGGGGTCGGCGAGGAAGGCCATGCGCCCGACTTCCTCCACGTCCGTCGCGGGAGCCCGCAGCGTGCCGCCGAGCTGCTGCGCCAGCGCGGCCGTGGCGTCGCAGTCGGGCACCTCGAAGTACGGCAGCCAGTGCGGGCTGTCACCGGGCTGGAGCTGGACGATCCCGGCCATCGCCGAGGCCTCACCGCCGTCGGCGGGTGAGATGACGGGGTAGGAGATGTCGCCCATCGGCAGGTCCTCGACGCGCCAGCCGAAGACCGACCGGTAGAAGGCCCGGATGCCGGCGGGGTCGGGGGTGTAGAGCTCGATCCAGCCGAGCGAGTCAGGCTTGGTGACCATGCCGAGCCCCTTCGTCCGGCCCGGCTGCCACACCGCGAACGCGGCCCCCGTGGGATCGGCGAAGACCGCCATGCGGCCCTGGCCCTCGACGTCGCTCGGCGGGAAGAGCACCGTGCCGCCCGCCTGCTCGATCGTCTTGGCGATCACGTCGACGTCGGGCACCTGGAAGTACGTCAGCCACGCCGGGGTCCAGCCCTCCTGCGTCACCTCGCTGATCCCGGCGACCGTCCTGCCGTCGACCTGGCAGAAGCGATACTGCATGTACTCGGGGCCCAGCGTGACGGACTCCCAGCCGAACAGCCCCGTGTAGAAGACGTTCGCCGCCTCCGCGTCGGGGGTGTTGACCTCGATCCAGCAGGGGGCTCCCGGTAGGTAATCGGTGGTGAGCATGGCCTGCTCCTTCGTGTGACGAAGCGATGGGTGGCCTCTTCGCCTCACGGTGCGGGCTGAGGGCGGCGATGCCACTCGTATCCGGCGATTGCCAGCCTCGCACGACCCATCGGCAAAGGCGAGCCGACACCCCAGTCGAATGCGTGTTTGAACAAAGGCATACACTTGACCGCATGACAGCCTCGTTCCAAGCATCTCTGCTCGGCCTCGACGAGGAGCTCGGGGTCGGGCCGCTCGGCGCCACGGTCCGTAGGACTCACCTCGACCACGGCGCCTGGATCGACCTGCGGCCGGGCTGGCTCACGGGGGCCGACACGCTGTTCGAGGGGCTGGCCGGGACGGTGCCGTGGCGGGCGGAGCGGCGGCGCATGTACGACCGGGTGGTGGACGTGCCGCGGCTGCTGAAGTTCTACGACGAGGACGAGACCCTGCCGGATCCGGTGCTCGAGGACTGCCGCCGGGCCCTCGACGATCATTACGGGGAGGAGCTGGGGGAGCCGTTCCGTACGGCGGGGCTCTGCTTCTACCGCGACGGGCGCGACAGCGTGGCCTGGCACGGCGACACGATCGGGCGGGGGAGCACCGAGGACACCATGGTGGCGATCGTCTCGGTCGGCACCCCCCGCCCGCTCCTGCTCCGGCCCCGCGGCGGCGGGCCGTCCATCCGGCGGGATCTGGGGCACGGGGATCTGATCGTGATGGGCGGGAGTTGCCAGCGCACGTGGGAGCACGCGATCCCGAAGACCTCCCGGCCGGCGGGGCCGCGCATCAGCATCCAGTTCCGCCCCCGCGGCGTCCGCTGACACCCCCTACGCAGTTATCGGAGGGTCAGGTGGGCGAGGCGGCCCTGGTCGCCGGAGGCCCAGCAGGAGAGGTCGCGGGTGCAGGACACCGTGTCGAACGATCCGTTGTCGAAGGTCTCCCAGGTGCGCCCGCCCGACCACGTCACGTCGCTGCCCGAAGGCCCCACCGCGATGGCGGCGAACGGCAGGTGGGGGAGCCACGCCACGCCGGAGCGGTAGGCGGGCGGCGGGGTGGTGGCGGGTTGCCAGGTGGTGGCGCCGTCCCGGGTGAGGGCGGCGGCGCTGGGGGAGGGCTGGTCGGGGCGGTAGTCGCCGCCGACCGCGAGGCCGTGGTGGCGGTCGCGGAAGGCCAGGCCGAAGACGCCGCGGGCCGGGTCGCCCGCGGGGATCGGGGTGTCGGAGACCGTCCAGGTGCGTCCGCGGTCGCCCGAGTGGAACACCCGTGACCGCTCCGCCCCGCCGCTGGCCAGCCAGGCGTCCCGGCCGCCCGCGGTGACCAGGCACTGCCCGCTCGCCGCGAACCCCGCTTCGCCCGGCAGCGCCTGCGGCATCCCGTCGGCCGGCAGCACCCGCCAGTTCCGCCCGCCGTCGTCCGTGGCCAGGATCCGGAACCTGCCGTCCACCGGGTCGCTCATGGCCAGCCCGTGCCGCCGGTCGAAGAAGGCCAGGCAGTCGTAGAACGCTCGGGGCTCGTCGTTCCTGAACGTCTCCGTCCACGTGCGCCCGCCGTCCTCCGTCCGGTAGACGCGCGAATCCGTGCCTTCGCCGATCGACAGCGCCACGGCCCTGCGCTCGTCGAACGCCTCGATGTCGCGGAACTGGAGCGCGGAGGTGTCGGGCGGGGAGACGTTCTGCCAGTTCCGCCCGCCGTCGACGGTCCTCAGCACGGTGCCGCCCGAGCCCGAGGCCCACACCACGTCCCGGCTGACGGGCGACAGGCCGCGCAGGCGCGCGGTCACCCCGGTCTCCTTGAGCTCCCAGCCGAGCTTGGGGGTCCCGGCGTGGGCGGCGGGGACCGGGGCGGCGAGTACGGCGGCGGCAGCTGACAGCGCACTCAACGCGATTCGAAGCTTCATGTCGGGCAAACTAGTCCAAAGGATCAACACCGTCCATGGTGTCCGCCCGCGCTTCGGTCAGGCGGACTCGCGGGCCGCACCCCAGGACAGCAGCGCCTCCGCCGTGTCGAAGCGGCGGCTGGAGTCCGACTCGCCGAGCAGCACGCCCACCAGCGTGTGGCCGCGCTTCTCGCCCGCGAACGCCAGCGTGAACCCGGCCGCCCGGGTGAACCCGGTCTTCAGCCCGAGCGCACCCGGCGTCCCGAGCAGCTTGTTGGTGTTGCGCCAGCTGTACGAGCGGTGCTCGGAGGTGGCGTCCAGCGAGTGGTACCGGGTCCCGGCCACTTCCTTGATCAGCGGCACCTGCACGGCCTTGGCCGCCAGCATGCTCTGGTCGCGGGCGGTGGAGTAGCCGTCCCCGCCGCGCTTGGGCAGGCCGTCGGCGTTGACGTACTCGGTGTCGTTCATGCCCAGCTCGCGCGCGGTCGCGTTCATCTTGCCGACGAAGCCGCCGACGCCGGGGCCGTAGGTGCGGGCGAGCGCGTGGGCGGCGTCCGCGCCGGAGGGGAGCATGAGGCCGTACAGGAGCTCGCCGACGGTGAGGCGGTCGCCGGGCCGCAGGTCGGCGGTGGTGCCGCCGCCGTCCTCCGCGTACTGGACGTCCTCCCGCTTGACCTGCACCACGTCCGTGGGCTTGGCGGTCTTCAGGACGACGTACGCGGTCATCATCTTGGTGACGCTGGCGATCGGGAGGCGGTCGTCGGCGTTCTTGCTGAACAGTTCCTTGCCGGACGAGACGTCCATCAGGTAGGCGGCGCTGCCGTACACCGAGGGCGCGTCCTGCTGGACGGCGTGGACGGGTCCAGCGGCGGGCCCAGCGGCGGGCACGGCGGCGGGGGCGCTGGCGTGTGCGGGTGCGGTGAGCCCCGTGACCAGGGCAAGGGCACCTGCCGCAGCGGCCAGGTGGGCTTTCCGGATACGCATCGCTCCAGATTGCCGCGCCCTTTGAGATGCTTTTGCCGAAATGGGCGATATTTCGCGACAAAGGGCGCGGAAAGCCCGGCCATGCCGAAGGAATCGGTCAGGTAAATCTTTTCCCGGACGTCCAGAAGTTGTCGGCCACGCGCTCACCCGCCAGCAACTCCGAGAACAAATCCTCCCACAATGGCATCACCAATTCAGGCGCGTACGCACGCGACGCTTTGTGCGCCGCCTTCCCCATCCGCACCCGCAGCTCCCGGTCACCCATGACCCGGCTCAGCGCGGCGGCCAGCGCGTCCACGTCCCGTGGCGGCACGAGCACGCCGTCCACCCCGTCGGTCAGCACGTCCCGGGGGCCGGTCGGGCAGTCGAAGGCGACCACGGGCAGCGCGTGCGTCATGGCCTCGATCATCACCATCGGCAGGCCCTCGAACCGGGAGCTCAGCGCGTACACGGAGGACTCCGCCAGCTCCCTGTCCAGCCGGTCGGTGCGCCCGGCCAGCGACACGTGCTCGCCCAGCCCGAACCCGTCGATGAGCCCCTGCAACTGGCCCTTGCGCGGCCCGGTGCCGAAGATGCGCAACCGCCATTCCGGATGTTCCCGCACCACCTGCGCGAAAGCCGTGATGAGCAGGTCGAACCCCTTCTGCGGCACCAGCCGCCCGGCCGCGACCACGACGGGATTGACCTGCTGGGAACGTTCCTGGTCGGCCTGATGGACCGCGTTCGGGATCTGCACGATGGGGGTCGAGGGCAGCAGGCGCTGGTACTCGAGGCGGTTGGTGCGCGTCAGCACGGTGACCGCGTCGAACCGGCCGTAGTGGCGGGCGATCTCCCTGCGGATGGTGTCGGGGTACGCCGACAGGTTCATGTGCTCCTGGGCGACCTTGACGACGTCCTTGGCGGCGCGGCGGGCGGCGATCAGGTTCAGGGCGGGCCTGGTGGTCACGAGGACGCCGTCGCGCAGGCCGGAGACGTACTCCATCGCCGCCCACTCCACCCGCTCGGTGAAGTAGTCGGCCGCGAACTCGCCCCTCGGCACGATCTTGCCGCGTACCTTTCGCCAGGCCCGGCGCCCGAACGAGTCCGGCACCCTGCCGTCGCGCTGGTCCACCAGCGCGGTGATCCCGACCCGCGGGTCGAGCGCGAACTGGGGGGTGTCGCGCCGCCGCACCAGGCTGACCAGCTCGACGTCGTGGCCCGCGGCGGCCATCGCGTTGGCCTGGTTGACGACGGTGCGGATGGTGCCGCCCATGCCGTACGCGTGCAGCATGAGGTAGCGGATCTTCACGTGAGGTACCCCCAGGTCCGGCACATGGGTTTCAGCGCGTCCGGGACCTGGTCCGCGGAGGGGAGCTCCCGCGCGGGCTGCACGGCGCCGGAGCGGATCTTGTCGCGCCAGTCCCCGAGGCCCTTCTCCAGGACGGACTGCTTCCCGTACGCGAGCATCCCCGGCTCCCACTCCAGGCCCAGGAACTCGCAGATCTCGCGGGTCACCTTCTCCGGGTCGGCGCTCAGCTCCTCGTACCTGACGGTCAGGCCGGGCAGGGCTGACCTGGCCCGTTGCACGGCCTTCATGTACCGCAGCGCGTCCAGCGCGGCCTCCTCGGGGGTGCGCCTGTCGGGGCTGGCCTCATGCCAGGACGCGGCGATCGAGGCGGGGTGGCGGAGCAGGAAGACGAAGCGCGCGTCGGGCCAGCAGGCGGCGATGCGCTGGTAGGCGAAGGCGTTCGCGGGGGTCTTGTCCACGATGAACCGTTTGCCGCTGCGTACCAGCTCCCGGTGCAGGACGCGGTCCCACAGCAGATGCTCCAGATCGGCCTGGTTGTGCCCGAGGGCCGCCATCGCCTTGGCCGCCAGGCTCGTGTCGAACTGCACGCGGAGGCGGCGTACGTGCAGCTCGTGAGGGGCGTGCAGGGCGGAGTGGGCGTTCAGAATCGCGCGCAGGAGCGTCGAACCGGACCGCACGGGGGACAGGAGGAACACGGGGGAGTCGAGCAACCGGTCGGTCGCCGGATCCGCGGGCGGTCTGATCTCGGGAACGGGCTGGGGAGGAGCCGCTTTTCCTGCACGTTCGATCTGGAATCCGGTGAACCTGACCAGCGCTTTGTTCATTTTGCGCTGCCAGTTCATGCCGAGGGAGACTACCCATCGTTCCTGGCAATTCCCTGGCAACGGTAAACGGCGGACGTAATCCGATATTTGCCGATACGCTCGCGCGCGTGGACGATCTCGATCGCGTTTCCTGGGGCAAGCTGAAGCACGCCTACGGCCGGGCCACGGACGTGCCCGGCCAGATTCGGGCGCTCGCGTCCGCCGACGAAGGCGAGCGCCAGAAAGCCATGTCGGCGCTCTACGGCAACATTTTCCACCAGGGCACGCGCTTCCCGGCCACCCCGCACGCGGTGCCGTTCCTGGCCCGCCTGGCCGCCGACCCCGCCACGCCCGATCGCGAGCTGATCCTCCATCTGCTCGCCTCCCTGGCCCTCGGCTACGAGGAGGGCCACCTGCCGGAAGGCGTCGGCATCGCGCGCTGGCGCGAGGAGAGCGCGGGCGTGCAGTCCAGGACCAAGGAGGAGGCCGACGCCCACCTCGAGCAGTGGGTGGCCGAGGCGCCGAACGACGCCGTCCGCAGGGACCGGGCCTACGTCCGGCAGACGTACGACCACAAGCTGGAGCGCATGTTCGACGCCGCCATGCTGGCCTCCTACGACGCCGTCAGGGAGAACCTGCCGATCTCCCTCCTGGCCGACGGGGATCCGCACGTCAGGACGGCCGCGGCGTACCTCGTGAGCTGGTTCCCGGAGGAGGCGGACACCACCGGGCCCGCGCTCGCCGGCCTCGTCGAGGCCGACGCCGAGCCGGTCACGGTCGCGACGGCGATGTTCGCGCTCTCCCTGCTGCCCTGGTTGACAGAGGCGTCGGCAGAGGCGTCGGCAGGGGCGATCGAGCCCGGGCTCGGCCACGCCGACGGCCTCGTGCGCGACGCCGCCGCGCTGGCGCTGGTCAACCTGCACGGTGAGGACGCGCCCCCGCAGGCCCGCGACGCCGTCGTCAGGCTGCTCACCGCCACCGGCGACACCCCGCTCCCGTACGCCGAGGGCGACCTGGCCACGCTGGCCGCCCGCGTCAGCAAGCGACGCCTGCCCGGTGAGGCGCCCGCCAGGGCCCAGGCCCTCATCGCCCGCCTGGCGGCCGCCAAGCCCGTGGACGCCTTCCCGATCGCGGGCGACCTCCTGGAGACCGTCGCAGACGCGCCGGAGCTACGGCGCGCCGCCCTCACGGCCATCGCCGACCTGAGTGACGACGCGTGGAGCTGGATCAACCTCCAGGAGGTCCTGCGCGCCCACGGCGTCCCGGACGACCGGGACGCCCTGCGGGAGCACCTGCGGGATCACTGACCGGCCAGGCCGGTGTGGGCGACGCCGCGTACGATCTGCCGCTGGAAGAGCACGAACACCACCAGCAGCGGCAGCCCTGCCAGCACGACCGAGGCCATGATCTGCGCGTACCGCAGCCCGAACGTCCCCTGCACCACGTTGGCCAGCCCGACGGGCAGCGTCATCGTGTTCGGGTCGGTGGAGACCAGGAACGGCCAGAGGAAGTTGTTCCAGGTCGTGATGAACGTGAAGATCGACACGGCGGCCAGCACCGGGCGCGACAGCGGCAGCACGATCGTGAAGAACACCCGCCACCGCCCGGCCCCGTCCACGAAGGCCGCCTGTTCCAGCTCCGGCGGCACGTCCTGGAAGAACTTGAACAGCACGTACACGATCAGCGGTGCCGCCACCTGCGGCAGGATGATCGCCCACCAGGTGTCGACCAGCCCGAGCGCCACCATCTCCGCGAACAGCGGCGCGATCAGCACGTGCGGCGGCACCATGATCCCGGCCAGGATCACCGCGAGCAGCACCCGCTGCCCCTTGAACTGCGTGCGCGCGAACCCGTAAGCCGCCATCGCCGAGAACAGTACGGTCAGGAACGTCACGATCACCGCGGTGACGGTCGAGTTGATCGCCCACTTGACGATGCCGCCGGTGCCCAGGACCAGCCGGTACGAGTCCAGCGTGATCTCGCTGCCGAACCACTGCAGCGGGACCTTCGTGGTCTCGGTCTCCGGCTTGAGCGAGGTGGCGATCGCCCAGGCGATGGGCGCGAGCCAGACGACCGCCAGGGCCAGGGCGACCACCAGCAGGACGAGCTGGCTGAAGCTGAACCGCTTGGTCATGACGAGACCTCCGTCCGCTTGCGGAACAGCCGCAGCTGCGCCAGGGAGACGATGACGATCAGGACGAACAGGATGTACGAGACGGCCGAGGCGTAGCCGGTGCGGTAGCCGGTGAAGCCGACGTCGTAGGCGTACTCGATGATCGGCCTGGTGGAGTCCTGCGGCCCGCCGGCGGTCATCAGGTAGATCTGGTCGAACACCTTCAGCGACGCCAGCAGCTGCAGCACCACGATGAGCGCGGTCGTGCGGCCGAGCAGCGGCAGGGTGATCGAGCGCAGCTTGTCCCAGGCCGAGGCTCCGTCGATGGCGGCGGCCTCGTACAGGTGCTGCGGGATCGACTGCAGCGCGGCCAGGTAGAGCAGGAAGTTGAAGCCGACCGTCCACCAGACCGTGGTCAGCACCATCGACCACATGGCGACCGACGGGTCGCCCAGCCACAGCGTGTCGGTGCCGAGCGTGCCGTTGAGCAGGCCGTAGTCGGGCGGGTAGATCATCTGCAGCCACAGCAGCGACACGACGGCGGACGGCAGCAGGAACGGCCCGAAGAACGACAGCCGCCACAGCCACTGCACGAACCGCAGGTGGTGCACCAGCAGCGCGAACCCGAGACCGAGCAGCACCAGCGGGACCGTGCTCAGCACGGTGAACACCAGCGTGTTCCACAGCGAGTGCCACATGCGCGGGTCGGCGAACGCCTCGGCGTAGTTGGCGAACCCGACCAGGTGGTTGTTGCCGCCCGCGATGTTCACGCTCGACAGGCTCATCCGGAAGCCGAGCACCGTCGGCCAGACCAGGAAGGCCAGGTAGATCAGCAGGAACGGCGCCACGAACAGCAGCCCGTGCTGCGTCCAGCCGCGCCGGACCTTCGCCTGGGCGACGGGGGTGGCGGTCGCGGGGGCCGTGACAACGGTGGTCATTGGCGCTCCTCGGCGGGGAAGGGGTTCGGGGCGGACAGCAGCCGGTCGAGCGCCGCCTTGGCCGCGGCCAGGCCCTCCTCCGGCGTGTGATCCCCGGTGATGACCGGGGAGAAGGCCTGCCCGAACTCGAGCCACAGCCGCGACGCCGACCCGGTGAACCACACCTGCGGGTCGAGCGCGACGTCGGTGATGACCGAGCGGTACTCCGACTGCGGCTGGAGAGACAGGTACTCGGGCTCCTCCAGCGCCGGCAGGTACGCGGGCACGTGCCCGGCGACCGCCCAGTCCGCGCTGTTCTTGACCAGGTAGGCGATGAACCGGTAGGTGGCCCGCTCCACCTCGGGGTCGCGGTTGCGCTGGTGCGGCAGCACGAACGAGTGGCAGTCGGCCTGCGCCGCCCCCGAGCCGAACACGTTGGGGAACCGGGTCATGCTGAACGGCGTCTTGCGCTCCTTGAGCCCGGTGGTCTCCCAGTCGCCGTTCCACAGGAACGCGGCCTGGCCGTTGGTGAAGTTGGCCACCGAAGCCCCGTAGTCGGTGCGCCGGTCGCACAGCCCCTCCTCCCCGAGCCGGCGCATGAACCGCAGCACCTCGAGCGCCTTGGCGTCGTCGATGGCGATCTTGGTGCCGTCGTTCGACAGCAGCGTGCCACCGCTCTGCGGGTAGAGCGAGTACCACACGCGCCAGGGGCCCACGGTGCCGATGCCGAGCGCGTCGTAGGCCAGCGGGGGCTTGCCGCCCATCACCTCCTTGGCCTTGTTCAGCGCCGCCACCAGCTCGTCCACGCCCGTCGTGGGCTTGAGCTTGCCGTCGGGGCCGAGCAGCCCGGCCTTCCCGCAGATGTCGGTGTTGTAGTACTGCACCATCGGGTGGGCGTCGAACGGGATCGCGTACAGCACTCCGTCGAGGTGGGCACGCTCCCAGATGGGCGGGCTGAAATCGGCGGCCCGCAGGCCGACCTCCTCCAGCAGCTTCACGTTGATGGGGTCGAGGATCTGCCCCGCGCCGATCCCGGCCAGGCGGGCCAGGTGGAAGGTGGCCAGATCGGGGGAGCGGCCGCCGGAGCCGGCCATCGCGATCTTCGTGTAGTACGGCTCGCCCCAGGCGAGCACGTTCTCCTCGACGAAGACGTCCGGGTTGTCCTTGGCGAACGCCTGGACCATCTTGTTCATGATGATCCCGTCGCTCGCGCCGAGGAAGTGCCAGTACTGGACGCGGGTCTGGGACGAGCCGAGCCCGACGGGGATGGCGCATCCGGTGGCGGCGGCGCCGGCGAGTGCGAGGCTTCCGCCGAGAAGCAGGCGGCGGGAGATGTGAGGGGGATCTTGCACGGTGGCCTCTTCCTGCGAGCTGTCGCTTTCCGCTGAGGTCGGGGGCCGTTTGTTTCGTTGGGGTTACCCGAGTGTTAGCGGTAACAACCGGCGTGTCAAGTCCCCTCCCTGACCAGCGCCACCTGGTGGCGCACCCCTTGACCGGCCTCCTTGTTATCGCTAACAATCTGGATCACGTAACGCCCGCGAAACCCAGGAGATCTCTCCGTGTACCAGGCAAAACTCACGCTCGATCCCGCGTTCAAGGTCGCCCCGGTCCGGCGGCGCACCTTCGGCACGTTCGTCGAACACCTCGGGCGCTGCGTCTACACCGGCATCTACGAGCCGGGCCACCCGTCCGCCGACGAGGACGGCTTCCGCGGCGACGTGCTCGACCTGACCAGGGAACTGGGGGTTTCCACGGTCCGCTACCCGGGCGGCAACTTCGTCTCCGGCTACCGCTGGGAGGACGGCGTCGGCCCCGTCGATCGGCGCCCCCGCCGCTTGGACCTGGCCTGGCACAGCACCGAGACGAACGAGGTCGGCGTGGACGAGTTCGTGCGCTGGTGCCGCAAGGCCGGCGTCGAGCCCATGATGGCGCTCAACCTCGGCACCCGCGGCATCGAGGCGGCCCTCGACCTGCTGGAGTACTGCAACCACCCGTCCGGCACCGCGCTGTCCGACCAGCGCATCGCCAACGGCTCCAAGGAGCCGCACGCGATCAGGATGTGGTGCCTGGGCAACGAGATGGACGGCCCCTGGCAGACCGGGCACAAGACCGCCCACGAGTACGGCCGGCTGGCCGCCGAGACCGCCCGCGCCATGCGCATGGTGGACCCGTCCCTGGAACTGGTCGCCTGCGGCAGCTCCAGCTCCAGCATGCCGACCTTCGGCGCGTGGGAGGCCACGGTGCTGGAGGAGGCGTACGACGTGGTGGACTACATCTCCTGCCACGCGTACTACGAGGAGAAGGACGGCGACCTGGGCAGCTTCCTGGCCTGCTCGACCGACATGGAGTACTTCATCCGCTCGGTCGTGGCCACCGCCGACTCCGTCGGCGCCAGGCTGAAGTCGCGCAAGCGGATCGACCTCTCCTTCGACGAGTGGAACGTCTGGTACCTGTCGCGCTTCCAGAACGCCGCGCCGCCCGCCGACTGGCCGATCGCGCCGCGGCTGCTGGAGGACCACTACCACCTGGCCGACGCCGTCGCCTTCGGCGGCCTGCTGATCACCCTGCTGCGCAACAGCGACCGGGTCACGGCCGCGTCGCTGGCCCAGCTCGTCAACGTCATCGCACCCATCGTGACCGAGCCCGGCGGGCGGGCGTGGCGCCAGACCACCTTCCACCCGTTCGCGCAGGCGTCCCGGCTCGCGGCCGGCGACGTGCTGCGGGTGGAGCCGGTGTCGCCGTCGTACGAGACGGCGCAGTTCGGCGAGGTGCCGCTGCTGCACGCGGTGGCCACGCACTCGGAGGAGGGCACGACGCTGTTCGCCGTCAACCGCTCGACCGACGGGCCGCTCTCCCTGGAGATCGACACCCGGGCGCTCGGCGGCGCCCGCATCGTCGAGGCCACGACCCTGACGGACCCGGACGTCTACGCCCGCAACACCGCCGACGACCCGGACCGGATCGCGCCCCAGGCCAACACGGACGTGGAGCAGGACCCGGCCCGCGTGCTCCTGCCCCCGGTCTCCTGGAACGTGATCCGCCTGGCCCGCCCGTAACCACCACACCGGGCTGACCACTGGTGCTCAGCCCGGCACCTTCGCGGGGCTGACCGCTCATGCTCGGCCCGGCACTTTTGCTGGCTGACCGCTCGCGCTCGGCCCCGCACCTTCCCGGGGCTGACCGCCGATGCTCGGCCCGGCACCTGCGCCGGGCTGAGCACGGGACCACGCCGCAGACTTCACCGGCGGATCCTCGCCTCCGGTCCTTGCCGCCTCCTACGCCTCCGGGGCCGGGGCGGTGCTCTCCCTCACGACCAGCTCGGGCTCCACCAGCCGCCGCGCGTCGACCGACGCTCCCGCCATCCGGTCCAGCAGCAGGTGGAAGGCGTGCCGGCCCACCTCGTGGAAGTCCTGGCGTACGGTCGTCAGCGGCGGCCAGAAGTACGCCGACTCGGGGATGTCGTCGAACCCGACCACGCTCACGTCCTCCGGCACCCGCCGCCCGGCCTCACGCAGGGCGCGCAGCACGCCGAGCGCCATCTGGTCGTTGGCCGCGAACACGGCGGTGACCTCAGGATTCCGGGCCAGCTGCTGCCCGAGCTGGTAGCCGGAACGCGAGCTCCAATCACCCCGCAGCACGTCGGGCACCGGCCGGTCGGCGGACTCCAGCACGCCCCGCCACCCCTCGATGCGCCCGTTCGCGTCGAGCCAGTCGGCGGGCCCGGCCACGTGCCACACCGTGCGATGGCCGAGGCTGAGCAGGTGCCGGGTGGCCCTGGCCGCGCCCGTACGCTGATCCACCTTGGCCACGGGCACGGGGATGTCGTCCCCGGCGTCGACCGCGACCACGGGCATCTCGGCCGGCAGATGCCGCAGCCCGTCGGCGGCCGACTCGTGCGGCGCGACGATGATCACCCCGTCCACGGCCTGGTCGCGCAGCCGTTCCACGCCCTCCTCCATCGACTTACGGCTGAGCGAGGGCAGGCTGGCGATGCTCACGTTGAACCCGGCGTTCCTGGCGGCCTGCTCGATGCAGTAGAGCGTGGAGGCGGGCCCGTACAGGGTGGTGTCGATGCTCACCACCCCGAGAACCCCGGACCGCCCGGTGACGAGCTGGCGCGCGGCCTGGTTGGGCCGGTAGTCGAGCTCCTGCACGGCGGCGAGCACGCGCGCCCTGGTCTCGGCCCGCACCCGATCCGGCGCGTTGAGCACGCGCGACACGGTCATGGCCGAGACTCCGGCGAGCACGGCTACGTCCATGAGCACCGCAGGCCTGCCGTCCCTGGATCTCACGGAGGCTCACCCCCTTGCCGATAACGCTAACAGCCGCCGACCCCGAACGCGCGGACCATTATCACCGCCCGACCCGCCTCCAGAAAAGCACGGCCTTCCACGACGGGGCCGCTTCGCACCCGGGATTCCAGCCACCGCCTCCCAGGGGCCTGCCGCCCCTTCGACCCTCGAAAACCTCCGCTATACGTGGTTGCCGAGTGGGCCTGCCGGAGCCCGCCCGGATACCCCGCTCGCCACCCCCAAGTCACCTGGTCACGCGGCGGGTCGTGGGAGCACGCCCCGATCCCGACGAGATTGCGCTGAGCACCACTCAGGGACGGCGCTGTTTCAGGCGCCTTCGACGATGCTCCACAGCATGCTGTGGAACTTGGCATGCTCGGAAGCCGGGATGGCGGCGAGGCGTTCGCTGATGGCCGCGTCGCGGGCCACGGCGACCTGGCTCTTCACCTCGACGCCCCTCGGCGTGGCCGCCGGAATGCGGACGCGCCGGTCGCGTTCGGAGACGTTGCGGACGATCAGGCCGTCCTTCTCCAAGCGGTCGATGATGGCCACCAGCGTCGTCTTGTCGATGTCGAGCTCGCGGGCGATCTCGAGCTGAGTGCGCTGCGAGCCGTCGCTGACCAGGGCGAGGACGAGCCAGTCCCGCAGGTCGGCGAGGCCGGCCGCGCGCGACACCCTGTTGAAGGACTCCTTGAGCGCCTCGGCGGCGCGATGGGCCAGCCAGGTCAGGTCTTCGGCCGGCACGGAGCGGTCACTGTCTCGGGGCACGAGCGGATGCTATCGCATGTTCCTCGGATGGTCTGGTCTCATATCGTCTTGCTTCGGATAATCCATCATCGTATGGTTGAGCACTCGGAGACCGCCCTCAACGGCTGGGAGAACGCGCATGGCCACCGACCTCGGAGCCCGGATCCGCCGGCTCGAAGACCGCGTCGAGATCGTCGAGCAGATCACCAAGTACGCGATCAGCGTCGACCGCCGTGACTGGGAGCTGTTCGCCGCCTGTTTCACCGACCCCGTGTACACCGACTACTCCGAACTGGGCAGCCCGGCCGGAAGCTTCGCCCGCGACGAGGTCGTCCGCCGCATCAGCGAGGCCCTCGACGGGTTCACCGCCACACAGCACATCAGCCCGAACCATGTCGTCGAATTCGACCCGGACGATCCCGACCGGGCGATCTGCCACTCCGCCATGTACGCGCAGCACCTCCTCGAAGGGTCCGAGGGCGGCGACTTCTACCTGCTGCGCGGCTCGTACACCAACCACATGCTCCGCACCCCGGACGGCTGGCGCATCGAGCGCGTCGTCCAGCACGTCGGCTGGGCCGACGGCAACCGCGGCGCGGTCGCGGAAGCCGTGGCCCGGACCCGGGCGAAGAGGATCAGGGGATAGTCGCGGCCCGGTCCCGAGCGAAAGGGACCAGGGATAGCCGGCGCTCGGCGGGTGCTATGGTGTGAAACGCTCGTGATCAGAAGCTAGGAGACCAGACGTGGCAGGTGACGACGACATCTCCGGGTGATACCGGAGATTGACCGGCCCCGGCAGGCGCACATGACCGCCGCCGATGTGGCCCTCGTCGTCATTCCCGAACCCCTGTCCCCATTACCGGGTGGCTTCGGCGCGCCCGCGTTCTTTCACGAGGTCTTCTCGCATGTCCGACGCGTTCATCATCTGCTCCAGCCTGTCCTTCTCCTGGCCTGACGACACGCCCGTCTTCAGCGACCTGTCCTTCACCGTGGGCGGCGGCCGTACGGGCCTCGTCGCCCCCAACGGCGCGGGCAAGAGCACGCTGCTCAAGCTGATCGCCGGCGAGTACCGGCCCGGAGGCGGGAGCGTGTCCGTCAGCGGGCTGCTCGGTTACCTGCCGCAGAGCCTGCCCCTCACCGGCGACCTGACCGTGGCCGAGGTCCTCGGGATCGCCCCGGTGATCGCCGCGCTGGACGCCATCGAGTCGGGCGACGCCAGTGAGGAGCACTTCGCCACGATCGGCAACGACTGGGACATCGAGGAGCGCACCCGCGCCCAGCTTGACCGGCTCGGGCTCGGCGATCTCGTGTTCGACCGCACGCTGCGGACGCTGAGCGGCGGCCAGGTCGTCTCGCTCGGCCTGGCCGCGCAGCTGCTCAGGCGGCCCGACGTCCTGCTGCTCGACGAGCCGACGAACAACCTCGACCTCGCCGCCCGCCGCCGGCTCTACGACGTGCTCGGCGACTGGAACGGCTGCCTGCTCGTGGTCAGCCACGACCGGGCCCTGCTCGACCGGATGGACCGCATCGCCGAGCTCGACCGGGGCGAGGTGCGCTTCTACGGCGGCGACTTCACCGCGTACGAGGAGGCCGTACGCGCCGAGCAGGAGGCCGCCGAGCGGAACGTGCGCAGCGCCGAGCAGGAGCTCAAGCGCGAGAAGCGGGAGATGCAACAGGCCCGCGAGCGCGCCGACCGCCGGGCGAGCAATGCCGCCCGCAACCTCAAGAGCGCCGGGCTGCCGCGCATCTTCGCCGGGAACATGAAGCGGGGCGCCCAGGAGTCGGCCGGGCGGGCGGGCCAGATGCACGCCGCCCGCGTCAGCGACGCCAAGGCCAGGCTCGACGAGGCCGGGCGGGCGCTGCGCGACGACCAGAAGATCACGCTGGAGCTGCCGGGTACGAACGTGCCCGCCGGGCGCACGGTGTTCCACGGCGAGCACCTGCAGGCCCGTGGCCTGTTCGCCGAGCCGGGTGTCGACCTGACGGTCCGCGGGCCCGAACGCATCGCGCTGACCGGCCCCAACGGCGCGGGCAAGTCGACCCTGCTACGCCTGATCAGCGGCGACCTGGCGCCCGACGGCGGCACGACCAGGCGGGCCGACGGCCGGGTCGCCTACCTGTCGCAGCGGCTCGACCTGCTCGACGTCGAGCGCACCGTGGCCGAGAACCTGGCCGCGTTCGCCCCCCGCATGCCGGAGGCGGAGCGGATGAACCTGCTCGCCCGCTTCCTGTTCCGCGGCGCCCGCGCGCACCTGCCGGTGGGCGTGCTGTCGGGCGGCGAACGGCTGCGCGCCACGCTGGCCTGCGTGCTCTGCGCCGATCCGGCTCCGCAACTCCTGCTGCTCGACGAGCCCACCAACAACCTCGACCTGGTCAGCGTGGGGCAGCTGGAAAGCGCGCTCGGCTCGTACGAGGGGGCGTTCGTGGTGGTCAGCCACGACGAGCGGTTCCTGGCGGAGATCGGGGTGGAGCGCCGGCTGGAGCTGTCCGGCGGCCGGCTGCTGGAGACCGGAGGGCCCGCCGGTGAGTGACGCGCTGCTCGCCCGCGACCTCGTACGGACGCTGGGCACGCGGCGCGTGCTCGACGGCGTCACCCTCACCGCCGCCCCCGGCCACCGGATCGGGCTGATCGGCGAGAACGGCGTGGGCAAGTCCACCCTGCTGCGGCTGCTGGCGGGGGTGGACCAGCCCGACTCCGGCACCGTCGTCCGCCCCGCCGACCTCGGCTACCTGCATCAGGAGCTGCCGTTCGACGGCGATGCCACGGTCGCCGAGGTGCTCGACGACGCCCTGCGCGAGGCGCGCGCAGACCTGGCCGAGCTCGACCGGCTCACCCGGGCGCTCGCCGGGGCCCCGGATGACGCCGCTCTGCTCGAAGCGTACGGGGCCCGGCTCGACCAGGCGCAACAGCGCGAGTCCTGGGACGCCGACCGGCGCGCGGAGATCGTCCTCGACCGGCTCGGCCTGGGTGGCGTGCCGCGTTCCCGCGCGCTCGCGTCACTGTCGGGCGGGCAGCGCGGGCGGCTCGCCCTGGCGGCGCTGCTCATCAGGCGGCCCGCGGCACTCCTGCTGGACGAGCCCACCAACCACCTGGACGACGCCGCCGCGGTGTTCGTGGAGGAGCAGTTGCGCGGGATGACCGGGGTCGTGGTCGTGGCCAGCCACGACCGGGCGTTCCTGGACGCGGTCTGCACGGACCTGATCGACCTCGACCCCGCGGTGGACGGGCCCGTCCGGTACGGGGGCGGGTACGGCGCGTACCTGGCCGAGAAGCGGGCCGAGCGGGAGCGCTGGGAGCGGCGGCACGTGGAGGAGCAGGCCGAGCTCGGCGAGCTGCGCCGGTCCGTCGCGGTGACGGCGCGGCGGGTGGCGCTGGACGGGCTGCGGCGCGACAACGAGAAGATGGGGTACGGGCACCGTGGCGGGCGCGTGCAGAGCCAGATCTCGCGCAGGGTACGCAACGCCGCCCGGCGGCTGGCCGAGCTGGAACGCGACCAGGTCCCCGCCCCACCGGCGCCACTCCGCTTCCACCCTCCGGCCCTGGCCTCCCACGCGCCGGACGACGCCACTCCCGCCCTGAGCACCCCCGCGCCCGAGGACGCCGCCCCCGACGCGCCGGAGAACGCCGCTCCCGACGTGCGGGAGAACGCCGCTCTCGACGTGCCGGAGAACGTCGCTCCCCACGCGCCCCTGCTGTCGTTGCGGGACGTGCGGGTGCCGGGACGGCTCGCGATCGACCGGCTCGACGTGTCGCCAGGGGAGCGCCTGCTGGTCACCGGGCCGAACGGGGCGGGCAAGTCGACGCTCCTGGCAGTACTGGCCGGCCGGCTCGACGCGGAGGGCGAGGTGCGGCGGCGGCGCGGCCTGACCGTCGGGCTGCTGGCCCAGGACACCGTGTTCGAGCGGCCGGACCGCACGGTGCGGGAGACGTACGAGCTGGCACTGGGAGCGGAGCGCGCGGAGTCCGTGCCGCTGCGCTCCCTCGGCCTGATCGGCCGGCGGGACGTGGACCTGCGGGTGGGCGAGCTGTCCGTCGGCCAGCGCCGGCGGCTCGCGCTGGCGCTGCTGGTGGCGGACCCGCCCGAGGTGCTCCTGCTCGACGAGCCCACGAACCACCTCTCGCCCCGCCTCTCCGACGAACTGGAGGAGGCGATGGGCTCGGCGGGACCCGGCGCGATCGTGATCGCCAGCCACGACCGGTGGTTGCGGGCACGCTGGCAGGGCCGTCACCTCCGGCTTCACCACCGTGACAGGTGACGCCGGCACCGGCCTGGGGGCGCGAATGACAAAGGCCTCAGCCCACGTGCGGCGGCCCCGCCTTGACGCGCTCCACGAGTTGCTCCACGGAGCCCCGATATCCGTGGAGGTGCTCCAGCCACCAGGTAGCGCCCGCGTCGGCGTAAGCCTTCACCGAGGAGCCGGGCTCGCTGACCCCGATGATCGCCACGTCGAAACCCGCGGCCGAAGGCCGGTGCCGGAGCACCTCTCCGACCTGAACGGCGAGCGAGTCCGGCGACAGCGTCATGCGGCACTCCTGGTCGTCGCCGCCGACGATCCACCCGTCCCAGCGAGCGGCCCGGCGAAGAGCGCCCGGAGCCGAGCCGCCGACCCACACCGGGACCCGGGGCCGCTGGAGGGGCAACGGCGACAGGCGTACCCCGTCGATCGTGTAGTGGGCACCCCGGTGGTGCACCTCGGCGCCGGACCAGAGCGAGGAGATGATCTCCAGCGCCTCGTCGAGCACGTTCCCACCGGGCCGGGACGAGCCGAACGCGGTGAACTCGGCGGTCACTCCGCCCAGCCCGGCACCCAGGATCGCCCGGCCGCCGCTCAGCCGATCGAAAGTGGCCACGGTGTGAGCCAGCGTTTCCGGACGGTGCCGGGCCACGGCGGTCACCGCGGTGCCCAACCGGACACGGGAGGTTTCCTGGGCCGCGGCGGCCAGCACCACCCACGGGTCGGCCGATGGCGTCCCCCAGGCGAAGGCAAGGTGATCCCACACCACCACGGCATCCCATCCGGCGGCCTCGGCCTCCCGAGCCAGACGAACCAAGCGCGATGGCTCTGCGAGCTCACCGAGGATCGCGATGTCGATGCCGTAACGCATGGGCCCACCCAAGCACTTGGCACCGACATTTCAGGGCGTCGGATCTTGATCGACCTGGGCTGCGGCGTCAGGTGTAACCGGCTCAGGGGGCCGTTCTCGGCGCTCGCCGCCTCGATGGCGAACTCGCTGTAGTCCCTGGGACGGATGGGCGGGAGCGTTGGCGGCTGTGCCGACTCCGCGCAGAGCCCTGCAATCCAGGCGAGCGCCGCGCAGGTTGGCGGGCCTTCGCTGAGCCGCCTGTTGCGGCGAACCGCGTTCTGCTTCGGGGCCGGCCCTCTGCAGCCATGCGTTACCTCCCATGGCGCTTCGGAGCACTTGCTCACGCGATGCCCGTGCTGGCGGACACGCGGTCATGGGGGGGAAGACGCGCAAGCGTCTGGGAAGTGACCCAACGGACCGTGGACCGGGATCGCAGATGATCGTTCTAAACGCAACCTGGCAGCGAGTGGCGCTCGGCGCGCTCTTGGTTCTTCTCCTCATCCCGCTTGTCGCCATAATGGCGCCGGCGTTGCCCATCCTGATCTGGCGGTCGGAGGGGCGTGAGTTCGTTCTCGCCCTGTTCGACAAGGTCACGGAACTTGCACGGGCACTCGTGCCACGGGATGACGGCAACGGCGAAGCCGTCGAAGGTGAGGGCCTCAAGGTCGCCCCGGCCGATCAAAAGAGCGTCGAGCCGGCAGCGAGCTGAGCGTGATGGAAGGACTCGAGCCCCCATCAGGTGGTGGGGGTGAGTCGGGCGTCAGCACAACGTCAGCACCGGTGCTGACGGCAACCATGATTGACCGAGGACAACAAGAAGCCCCAGACTCCCGGCGTGGGCCGTGAGCTGGGGCTTAACTCCTGTCTGACTAGGTCGGACCTAGTTCGCAATGAAGCCTGGTGGACGATACTGGGATTGAACCAGTGACCTCTTCCGTGTCAGGGAAGCGCTCTCCCGCTGAGCTAATCGTCCGTGGAGGTGGCGACGGGATTTGAACCCGTGTGGACGGCTTTGCAGGCCGCTGCCTCGCCTCTCGGCCACGCCACCGAGTCGAATCTCTCCGAGCGGAAGACGGGATTCGAACCCGCGACCCTCACCTTGGCAAGGTGATGCTCTACCACTGAGCCACTTCCGCGTTGCTGCCTCGACAACTCTAGCGCGTTCGCCGACCGGATGGTTACGCGTAGCGGTGGAGTGCGCCTATTTGCGGAGCTGGCGGGCCACGCTCCGCTCGGTGGCGGGCAGGCTGAGGAAGATCTCCAGGATGCGGGTGAGGCGGTGGACCTCGATGCGGTGGAAGGCGGGGCCTTCCGAGCGGGCCAGGAGGAGGGAGAGGGCCAGAGGCGGCAGCGGGGCGTGAATGACGTGCAGCCCCTCCTCCAGGGTGACGGCCGTCGGGCGGGACGGGGTCTCCTCCGGGACGATCAGGTCTTTCGGGGCGCGCCAGCTGGCGTACAGGACGCGCCGCTCGGCCGTCGTGGCGGCCCAGTCGGCGCTGAACAGGACCGGGAGCGAGTCGACGAGCGTGGTGAGCGCGCGGTCGCCCGCCGTGGTGATGTACTTGAGAATCTCCAGCTCAGGGTACGTGCCCGGGGCCTCCCGCGTGGTCCAGATGCCCTCGACCGCCACGCCCTCCACCGTCTCCAGGCTCTTGACCAGCGACTGCCTGGGCGTGCTCTCCGCGCAGAAGACCGTGATGTCGTCAACGGCCTGGCCGGCGCCCCGGTCGAGCACGGTCACCTGCGTGATGTCGGCCCCCGACGCCCCCAGAACCTTGGTCACCTGTGCGAGCGAACCCGGCTTGTCGGGCAGCGCCACCCGTACGCGAAGAAGCATCCGTCCTCTCTCCGCTGAAGATGCGAATAACAACGTCTCTGATCAGCTTAGCCATCCTGCGTCAGGAATACCCGGCTGGGATCGTTGCCCACCTGGGCGGGGAGGCGTAGGCGCTCACCCTGAGTGACCATGAGATTACCAGGCTTTGGCCTGTGCGGGTAGAACGTGTGAGCGATGCGCGAGTGGCAACCTGACGTTTGCGAATACCGGTTACGACCTGACCTGCGCTACAACTGACGGAGTGAAGATTGGGCCGATTGGGGTTTGGCCGCCCGTGGTGCTGGCGCCGATGGCGGGCATCACGAACGCGCCGTTCCGGGTGCTGTGCAGGGAGCAGGGCGCGGGCCTGTTCGTCTGCGAGATGATCACGACGCGCGCGCTGGTCGAGCGTAACCCGAAGACGCTGCGGATGATCAGGTTCGCGGAGTCGGAGCGGCCCAGGAGCATCCAGCTGTACGGGGTGGATCCCGACATCGTGGGACGGGCGGTCAAGATGATCGCCGAGGAGGACCTGGCCGATCACGTCGACCTGAACTTCGGCTGCCCGGTGCCCAAGGTGACCAGGCGCGGGGGCGGGTCCGCGCTGCCGTACAAGAGGAATCTGCTGCGGCGGATCCTGCGGGAGGCGGTGGCCAACGCGGGGTCGTTGCCCGTCACGATGAAGATGCGCAAGGGGATCGACGACGATCACCTGACGTACCTCGACGCGGGGCGGATCGCGGCCGAGGAGGGCGTCGCGGCGATCGCGCTGCACGCCCGCACGGCCAAGCAGCATTACGGGGGAGTGGCCGACTGGGAGGCCATCGCCCGGCTGAAGGAGGCCGTGCCGGAGATCCCCGTGCTGGGCAACGGCGACATCTGGTGCGCCGACGACGCCCTGCGCATGGTGGCGCGCACCGGGTGCGACGGCGTGGTGGTCGGGCGGGGCTGCCTGGGGCGGCCGTGGCTGTTCAAGGACCTGGAGAACGCGTTCAACGGCAGCCCCGAGCGGGCCCGGCCCACCCTCGGCGAGGTCGCCGAGGTGATGGCCAGGCACGCCGAAGGGCTGACCGAGTGCTTCGACATCGAGCGGTACGCGGTCGCCGACTTCCGCAAGCACGTCGGGTGGTATCTGAAGGGGTTCACGGTCGGGAGCGAGCTGCGGCGGGAGCTGGCCACGGCCGAGTCGCTCGATGGGCTGCGCGAGGGGCTGGCGAAGCTGGAGCACGACCAGCCGTGGCCGCCGAACACGGACACGCCTCGGGGGAAGTCGGGGGAGCGGACCAAGGTGCTGCTGCCGGACGGGTGGCTGGACGACCCCTGGGACTGCGTGATCCCCGACGGCGACGCGGAGTCCGACATCTCCGGCGGTTGACCTCTTCTGCGGGTACGCGGCTCAGTGGGGGCCGGTGATCTCGGTGCCGCAGGGGCCGCCGCCCACGGACGTCTCCAACCGGACGGGTTCGCCCGACATCGTGAGCGTCGGGTAGTACTCGGCGATCCGCTCGGCCGAGCGGCCCACGTAATGGCAGATGAAGCTGCGCCTGAAGCGGTCGGCCGTGCTGTTCGGCTCCGAGCCGTGCACCAGGCTGCCGTTGAAGAACAGCACGTCCCCGGGCTCCATGTCCACCGGCACCTTCGTCAGGCCGGGCGGCGGCGGCACGTACTCCCTGGTGAAGGAGATGTCCTGGTCCGCCTCCTCCGGGCAGAACAGGTCCATGAGGTGTGTCCCCGGAACGACCTCGAGGCCGCCGTTGGCCCGGTCCACCTTGTCGAGCGCCACCCATGCGGCCACGCACGTGCCCGGTTCGACCCGGAGGTAGAAGTTGTCCTGGTGCAGCGCCTGGCCCCTGGCGCCCGGCGGCTTGAAGTAGAACATGCTCTGGGCTGCTATCGGCTCCTCTCCTAGGATGTCGCGGAGAATCGCGGCGATGCGCGTGTCGAGCAGATACCGCAGGGCCAGGTCGTTCACCTGGTGAGGGTGCATGATCCGCGGGTAGTCACGGAGGATGTCGTACGGCCGGCCGGGTTCCTGCGGCTGCGGCGCGAAGTGACCCGGGATCGGCCCCTTGGCGTGCAGCGCCATGAACGCGTCGCGCAGTTCGGCCACCTCTTCCGGGGCGAGGAGACCGGGCACCAGCAAGTACCCCTGATCGTGGAAGTCGTTGAGCCTCATGTTTCCCACGCTAGAGACCGGGATCGTGGAACGGTATGCCTGTGACCGCTGAGGACATGTCTGTTCCTGCTGCCGAGCTGACGATCGTCGGCCACTACGACAAGGCGCCCGGGTACGCCACCCGCCGTCCCGCCGGGTCGCCGAGCTGGCTGCTGCTGTGGACGGAGGCGGGGGCGGGGTTCGTGGCGCAGGGCGGGGCGTCGTTCGAGGTCCGGGCGGGGGACCTGGCGGTGCTCGGGTCCGGGGTGTCGCAGTACTACCGGGTGCTGCCGGGCGCGGAGCGGTGGCGGTTCTGGTGGGTGCACTTCCAGCCCCGGCCCTCGTGGACGGCCTGGCTGGGGCCGTTCGCCCGGGGTGACGGGTGCCATCTGGTCGGGGGCGTGCCGGTGGGCGTGCGCGGGCGGATGGGGCTGGCGTTCGAGCGCGCGCTCCAGGACGCCCGGTGGGTGCCGGCCGCGCCCCTGCCCGACGTGTACCCGCCCGTGGCGGCTTCCGCCGAGGCGCGGCTGCCCGCCGTCGTCCTGTCGGGGCCGGCGCGGGAGCTGGTGCTGGGGGCCGTGGAGGAGGCGATCGTCCTGGCCACCGCCTCCGCCCGGCCCGAGGGGGCGCGGCGGCCGGACGAGGGCGACGAGCGGGTACGCCGGACGCTCGCGCTCATCGCCGCCGAGCCCGGAGCGGCGCACTCGGTCGCCTCGCTCGCGCGTGCCGTCGCGCTCTCGCCGTCCCGCTTCGCCCACCTGTTCGCCGCCGAGACCGGGCGTAGCCCGATGCAGGCCGTCCGCGAGGCGCGGGTACGGCACGCCGCGAGCCTGCTGGAGGTGACGGACCTGGACGTGGGGCAGGTGGCGGCGGCGTCCGGCTTCGTCAGCCCGTTCCACTTCAGCCGGGCCTTCAGCCGCGAGTACGGCCTGCCACCCCGCGACTACCGCGCCCGCCGCCGCCCGCCCTCCTGACCCAAGGGTGTCAGCGGGTGAACGGGAGGGGGCCTCTGTCGGGGGTGAAGAGCTGGTCGTCGAGGTGGTCGACCGCGTAGTCGATGGCCCCCACCACCACGCACTCGTCCCCCAGTGTCGACGCCCGCACCTCCGGCATCCGCATGCACGTACGCTCCAACCGCTCCCGCAGCCGCCCCAGCAGCACGTCGGAGGAGCGGGAGAAGCCGCCGCCCAGCACCACCATCTGCGGGTCCAGGATGAGCACCATCGCGGCCGTGCCCACCGCGAGGTCGTCCACGTACCGCTCGACGGCGGCGAGCGCCACCGGGTCCCCGTTGCGGGCGGCGGCCAGCGTCCAGCCGGCCGCGTCCTCGGGCGGCGTGCCCTCGGGGAGGGACGGGCAGGTGTTGAGGTGCTCGGCGGGGTCGTACCAGCGGGCCTCGGGCAGCATGGAGATCTCCCCGGCCGCCGCCCCGAACCCCCTGTGCACCTTCCCGCCGATGATCAGCCCGGCTCCCATGCGCCGGCCGACGTGCATGAACACCACGTCCCTGGCGCCCTTGGCCACCCCGCGCCGGGTCTCGGCCATGGCGGCCAGGCGGCTGTCGTTCTCGATGAGGATCTGGCAGGGGAACATCTCGCGCAGCTTGCCCGCGAGGTCGAGGTCGCGCCAGGCGGGCACGGCGGCCGAGTAGATGACGCGCCCCTCGACGTCGATCACGCCGACCGTGCCGACCGAGATCATCCACAGGTCGGAGACCGACGTACGGCTGAGCGCCAGGCAGCCGGAGACGGCGCGTTCGATCGCCGCCAGGCGCTCCTCGATCGGGTCGTCGGGCAGCACCGGCTGCCGGGTCTCGGCGAGGATCTCGCCGTCCAGGTCGGACAGGGCGGCGCGGATGTTGTGACCCCCTATGTCCACCCCGACCAGGTAGCCGCTGTCGGCGCGGAAGCGGTAGCGGCGGGCCGGCCGGCCCATCGTGCCGGGGCTCGGCGGCACCTCCTCCACCCAGCCCAGGCCCATGAGCTCGTCGGTGACCTCCTTCATGGACGGCCGGGACAGGCCGGTGCGCTCGGCGAGCGCCGACAGGGTGAGCGGCCCCGCCCTGCGCAGCTCCCGGATGGCCGTCAGCGAGTTGAGCTGCCGCAGCCGGGACAGGTCGCCGCCGCGAACGTCCGCCATCGCCGTCCTTAAGTAGGTCTCCTCTGTAACCAGAGATTATGCCAGCGATTGACGGCTGTACGCGCCGCCTCCACCTCCTGTTATTGCGGCAAAAATCCGTCATTGACCCCGCCGGAGCGCCGGTGCTACTAATGAAGTGCTCCTTCGTAAGTCGAGAGGATTGAGGATGTCGTTCGAAGACATCGGCGAGATCAGGTGCGGCCCTGGCGAGGCGCGGGTGTTCGAGCACGGCTGGCAGTCGTGGAGCCCCACCGGCGCGTACCGCCTGACGGACGCCCCGCCCCGGCCCGCCGACGAGACCATCCAGATCCTCGCCTACCGCCCCGAGGCCCCCATCCCCCGGGGGGTGTTCCAGGGCGAAGGGCTGCTGGCCGTCGAGCCGGGCGACGGCTCCGTCGAGCTCTGGTCCGCGCCGAGCCCCCTCCAGGTGCCCTCGATCAGGGCGCGTGAAGAGGGCGGCCGCCTGGTGATCTCCGCCGACGGCCCGGTACGCCACCACCGCGCCGAAGGCGGCCTGGACCAGGCCCTGCGCGACTGGGCGGACACCATGACGGAGAAGCGGACGTTCCCAGCCGTCCCGCCCATGTGGTGCACCTGGTACGGCTACTGGGACAAGGTCACCGACGCCGACGTCATCGAGAACCTCCAGCGCTCCGAACGCCTCGGCCTGGGCGCCGACATGTTCCTCGTCGACGACGGCTACGAGGCCGAGATCGGCGACTGGCTGGAGGGGCGGCCGGAGTTCGGCTCGCTGGCGCGGGCCGTGGACGCCGTCACGGGCGCCGGGCGGCGGGCCGGGATCTGGACCGCGCCGTTCCTCGTCGGCCACCGCAGCCGGATCTTCCGCGAGCACCCCGACTGGCTGGTCAGGGACGCGTACGCCGGGCGCATGTGGGACCAGGAGCTGGCCGTGCTCGACGTCACCAACCCGGAGGCGGCCGAGCATCTCGTGAACGTCTTCCGCACGTTCAGCGCCATGGGCATCAGCCACTTCAAGCTCGACTTCATCTACGCGGGAGCCCTCGCGGGCGGGCGGCACGAGGACCTCGACCCGATCGCCGCGTACCGGCGGGGCCTGGAGCTGATCCGCCGGGGCGCGGGCGCGGACGCCACCCTGCACGGGTGCGGCGCGCCCATGCTGCCCAGCATCGGCCTGGTCGACGTCATGCGGGTCAGCCCGGACATCGCGCCGACCCTGCAGCCCAAGTCCGGCGACATCAGCCAGCCGTCCCAGCTCGGCGCCCGGCTCACCGGCGCGGCCCGCGAGTTCCTGCACGCCCGCTGGTGGGTGAACGACCCCGACTGCATCATCCTGCGCCCCGAGGTGGAGGCGCGGGAGGAGTGGGCCGCGCACATCGCCGGCACGGGCGGCCTGCGCGGGTCGAGCGACCCGATCGCGGCGCTGGACGACTGGGGCCTGGAGACGACCAGGCGCCTCATGGTCCCGACGGCGACGGACCCCTCGTGACCACCCACATCGCGCGGAGCAGCCTGGTGGCGGATGTCAAGGTGGCCAAGAGGCGGGGGAGCGGCTGGCACGCCTACCTCTTCGTCGCCCCCAGCCTCTTCGGGGTGATCGCGTTCCTCCTGCTGCCGATGCTCATCGTGCTCGTCCTCAGCCTCTTCGACTGGGAGCTGCTCTCGTCCCCCGAGTTCGTCGGGCTGGACAACTACCGCCGCCTGGCGGGGGACGGGCAGGCGTGGCACTCGCTCGGGGTGACGGTCGCGTACGTGCTGCTGTGCATCCCGCTCCAGACCGTGCTCGCCCTGGCCCTCGCCATGCTGCTCAACCAGCGCGTCAAGGGCGTCAGGTTCTACCGCTCGCTCTTCGTGGTCCCCTGGATGGCCACGCCCATCGTCCTCGCCCTGATCTGGAACTGGATCTTCGACCCCCGCGAGGGCGCCATCAACAGCGCGCTCGCGCTGGTCGGCGTCACCGGCCCCGACTGGCTGTCCGACCCCGCGTGGGCGCTGCCCGCCGTCGCGCTGGTCAGCATCTGGCAGTACACCGGCTACAACATGCTGTTCTTCCTGGCCGGCCTGCAGGGCATCCCGAAGGAGCTGCACGACGCGGCCGAGACCGACGGCGCGACCCCGGCCCAGCGGTTCTGGCGGGTCACGCTGCCGCTGCTCAACCCCACGATGTTCTTCGTCAGCGTGACGAACCTGATCGGCGCCTTCCAGGTGTTCGACACGGTGTTCGCGATGACGGACGGCGGCCCCAGCCACACCACCGAGGTGCTGAACTTCCGGATCTACCAGACCGCGTTCAAGGAGTTCGACTTCGGCTACGCGGCCACGCTGTCGACGCTGCTCTTCCTGATCATCTTCCTGGTGACGATGGCGCAGGTCAGGTTCTTCGGCAAGCGCACCACCTACGACCTGAGCTGAGAGCTGTGAGACTCGTGGCCAAGCGAATTTTCCTGTACGCCGTGCTCGCCATCGGTGCGTTCGTCTCCGTATTCCCGTACCTGCTCGTGGTCCTGACCGCGTTCAAGACACAGGGGCAGCTCAGCGAGACGGCCCCGTGGCTGCCGGGGCTGCCGCCGACCACGGACAACCTGGCGAAGATGCTGGCCGGCGACTTCCCCCGCTACCTCCTCAACACGGCCGTGATGACGGCGCTGCTGACGGCCGGGCAGCTGGTGTTCACCACGTTCGCGGCGTACGCGTTCGCCCGGCTCCGGTTCAGGGGCAGGGACGCGCTGTTCTGGCTGTTCGTGGCCACGATGATGGTGCCCAGCGCCGTCACCATGATCCCGCTGTTCCTGATCATGCGGCAGCTGGACCTGGTCAACACCTGGTACGGCCTGCTCGCCCCGTACGTGCTCGGCACCCCGTACGGGATCTTCCTGATGCGGCAGTTCCTCAAGACCCTGCCCGCCGGCCTGGAGGAGGCGGCGCGGATCGACGGGGCGGGCCCGCTGACGATCCTGCTGCGCGTCATGCTCCCGCTCTGCCGCCCGGCGCTCGGCACGCTGGCGATCATCACCGTGATCTCGTCCTGGAACAGCTTCCTCTGGCCGCTGATCATCACCAGCGGCGACGACACCAAGGTCATCACGGTGGCCATCGCCACGCTCAAGCAGGGCATCGGCGTCGACTACAACCTCATGATGGCCGGCAGCCTGATCGCGCTGGTCCCGATGGTGGCCATCTTCATCTTCTTCCAGAAGCACATCGTCAGATCCGTGGTCCTCACGGGTCTCAAGTAAGAAGAGGTCAGCGAATGTTGCGCAACCCCCCGATTCGCTGGGCGCTGCTCGGCGCCGCCCTGCTCGCCCTCACCTCCTGCGGCTCGGGCTCGGGCGGCGGAGGCGGGTCCGATCAGGTCACGTTGACGTACCGGCTCTGGGACGACCAGCAGAAGGTCGGCTACGAGAAGGTCATGGCGGCCTTCGAGAAGGCCAACCCCGGCATCCACGTCAACATCGAGCTGCTGCCGTACGACCAGTACTGGACGAAGCTCACCGCCGACGTCGTCGCGGGCACCGCGCCGGACGTCTTCTGGATGACCCCCACCCAGTTCCCCGAGTACGTCACCAAGGGCGTCCTGTCGCCCGTCCAGGTCGACGCGTCGAAGTACCACCAGACCGTCGTCGGCTCCTTCACCTACGAGAACAAGCTCTACGGCGTCCCGAAGGACTGGGGCATCGTCGGCCTGCTCTACAACAAGGACCTGTTCAAGCAGGCCGGCGTCGAGATGCCCGACAAGCTGACCTGGGCCAAGGACGGCACCGGCACCCTGCTCGACACCGCGCGCAAGCTCACCGTGGACGAGGCCGGCAAGCACCCCGGCGACGCGGGCTTCGACCCCGCCAAGGTCAAGACGTACGGCTTCGCCTCCTGGAACCACTACCAGACGCAGTGGATGAACTGGGTCAGCTCCAACGGCGGCAAGCTCGTCGACAAGCCCTTCGGCAAGTACGCCTTCAACGACCCGGCGTCGGTCGAGGCGCTGCAGTTCGGCGTGGACCTGGTCAACAAGCACCACGTGGCCCCGCCCGCCACCCAGACGAACCCGCCCACCGGCAAGATCACCGACATGTTCAAGGCGGGCAAGGTCGCGATGTTCCCCGCCAACAACGCGCTGCTGCCGTTCGTGGCGCCGGAGGCCACGTTCGAGATGGGCGTCGCGGCCATGCCCGAGGGGCCGCAGGGCCGCTCCGTCAACCTGAACGGACTGGCCGAGGCCGTCTACGCCAAGAGCAAGCACCCCAAGGAGGCCATGAAGCTGGCCGAATACCTCGGCACCCAGGAGCCGCAGAAGATGATGGCCGACGGCGGCTACGTCTTCCCCGCGCTCAACGGCCTCAGCCAGGGCTACGTCGACTACTGGAAGGCCAAGAAGATCGACGTCACGCCCTTCGAGCAGGAATCCACGGGCTCGACCTTCCCGCTGCCCGTCACCACCGGCTTCACCGGATTCGAGACCAAGCTCAACCAGATCTTCAACGAGATGTACCTCGGCAAGCTCACCCCCAAGGCCGCCGCCGACCAGGCCGTGGCCGAAGGCAACGCCACCGTCAAGTAAGGACCCCCATGATCACCCGGCGTTCACTCTTCGCCGGGGGCGCGAGCCTGGGCATTTCCGCCGCACTGGGTGCCGAACCCGTGCGCGCGGCCGTCCGGCGCGCCCCTCTCTCCGACCCCTTCCAGCTCGGCGTCGCCTCCGGCGAGCCCACGCCCGGCGGCGTGGTCCTGTGGACCCGGCTCGCCATGAACCCGGTCGCCCTCGACGGCCTCGGCGGCATGCCGGACCGCCCGGTGCCGGTCCAGTGGCAGCTCGCCAAGGACGAGAACTTCCGGCATGTCGTACGGAGCGGCGCCGAGGTGGCCCGCACCGACGCGGCCCACAGCGTGCACGTCGAGCTCGACGGCCTCCAGCCGGGCGCCGAGTACTTCTACCGCTTCAAGGCCGAGGGCGAGCTCAGCCCCGTCGGCCGCACCCTCACCGCCCCCGCCCCCGGCACCCGCAGCCGGGCCCTGAACCTGTCGTTCACCTCCTGCGCCGACTACCAGGTGGGCTGGTTCACGCCGTACCGCAGGATGGCCGAGGACCAGCCCGACCTGATCGCCTTCCTCGGCGACTACATCTACGAGTACGGCGACTACAAGTACCCGGTCCGCGACCAGGCCGGCGGCGAGTGCTTCGACCTGGCCGGATACCGGTTACGCCACGCCCAGCACAAGGCCGACCCCGAGTCGCAGCTGGCCCACGCCATCGCCCCCTGGGTCGTGGTGTGGGACGACCACGACATCGAGAACGCCTGGGCCGGCGACGTGCCCGAGCAGCCCGATCCGCCGTTCCTCGCCCGCAGGGCCGCCGCCTTCCAGGCGTACTACGAGAACATGCCGCTGCGCCGAGCCCAGAAGCCGAACGGGTCGGTGCTCAAGCTCTACCGCAGCATCCGCTGGGGCGCGGTGGCCAACCTGCACCTGCTCGACACCCGCCAGTACCGCGACCTGTACGCGTGCACCGGCAAGAGCGGCACCGTCGGCCCCGACTGCCTCGACCGCCTGGAGCCGAACCGCACGATCCTGGGCCGCGACCAGGAGGCCTGGCTGGACGGCGAGCTGAAGGGCTCGCGCGCCACCTGGGACCTGCTCGGCCAGCAGGTCTTCCTCATGGAGATGGACTGGACGAACGGCGAGGGCAAGGGTTACTCGAACGAGGGCTGGGACGGCTACGTCGCCTCCCGCAACCGCCTGACGGCCGCCATCGACACCTACAAGCGCAACGCCGTCGTGCTCACCGGCGACGTGCACAGCCACTGGGCCGGCGAGGTCAAGCGGGACTACCAGGACCCGGAGTCGAAGTCCGTGGCCGTCGAGCTGGTCACCACCTCGGTGACGAGCGCCGGCAACGGCCTGGACGAATACCCCAACACGCAGGTGCTGCTCAACGAGAACCCGCACGTGAAGTTCTTCAACGGCCGCCGGGGCTACGTGCGCACCAAGCTCACCCAGCAGGAGATGAAGGTCGACTTCCGGTCGCTGTCACGCGTCACCGAGCCGTACGCCCCCGCCTACACCTCCGGCTCCTTCGCCATCGAGCCGGGCGCCGCCAGACTCAACCCCGCCTGACAGGACTCCCATGCGCATCCTCACGGCCGCCGCCGCGGCGGCCCTCCTCGCCATGCCCTTCGTGCCGTTATCCAGCACCGCCGAAGCGGCGGCCGGCCCGCCGATGGGCTGGAGCAGCCGCTCGCTCGGCTGCTCGGTCTCCGAGTCGTCGGTACGCAAGGCCGCCGACGCCCTCGTGCCCCTCGTCCCGCTCGGCTACCGGTACGTCATCGTCGACGACTGCTGGCTGGCCGCGCAGCGCGCGGGCGGCGCCCTCGCCCCTGATGCCACCCGCTTCCCCGGCGGCGTCAAGGCCCTGGCCGACTACGTCCACGGCAAGGGCATGAAGCTGGGGCTCAGCCTGTCGGCCGGCACCAAGGCGTGCTCCGGCGGCGGTCCCGGCTCGTACAAGAGCGAGGCCGCCGACGCCGGGCAGCTCAAGGGCTGGGGCGTCGACTACGTCAAGTACGACTGGTGCAACATCCCCGCCGCCGACTTCCCCGGCCAGAACGTGCAGCAGATCGCCCAGGTCCTCTACCCCCGCATGCGCCAGGCCCTCGGCGCGGACGTCGTGTTCGCCATGAACAACGAGGACGGCAGCACCGTGCCGTGGCTCTGGGGCAAGGGCGCGGGCGCCACCACCTGGCGGACGAACGTCTACAACCGCCCCATCCCCGACACCTACGCCACGATGGTGGACATCTGGGAGACCAACCAGCTCAGGGCCGAGTACGCGGGCCCGGGCAGCTGGGCCGACCCGGACCTGATCCAGGCCGGGCGCGGCGGGATGACCGAGGCCGAGTACCGCGCCCAGTTCACCCTCTGGGCCGTCGGCGCCGCGCCGCTGATCCTGCAGGCCGACCCGGCCGCCGCGCCGCCCTCGGTCGTGGCCAACCCCAAGGTCGTCGCCGTCGATCAGGACTCGCTGGGCGTCCACGGCACGTTCGTCAAGACCGACGGCTGGTACCACGTGCTGTCCAAGCCGCTGGCCAACGGCGACCGGGCCATCGCGCTGTTCAACGAGAGCGACCGGGCGGCCACCATCGCGACCCGGCTCGGCGGCTCGCGCCACCGGGTCGAGGAGCTGTGGAGCGGCGCGGTCGCCTCGTCCAACGGCGAGCTGTCGGCCCAGGTCCCCGCGCACGGGGCGCTGCTCTACCGGGTGAGCGAGAGCCGCGAGCAGGCGCCGCCGCTGGTGACGTTCGAGGCCGACCCGCCCGCGTTCCTCGGCGACGACCGGCCCTCGGTGCTGGAGCCGGGCAAGGCCGGCGAGATCGTCACCCGGGTCACCAACACCGGGGCCACCGCGCGGCTGCGCGACGTCGAGGTCGCGGCCCGCGTACCGGACGGGTGGCAGGTCGCCGCGCGCACGCCCGCCAGGGCGAGCCGGCTCGACGGCGGCGAGACGCTCACCGTGAAGTGGGCCGTCACCCCGCCCGCCGGCGCGACGCCGGGGAACTACGAGCTCACCTTCACCCAGGGCACCCAGACCGCCGTGGCCGTCGTGACGGTCGCGACGGCGCCGGGCCCGGGGCGGACCTCCCTCAGCGACGTGGCCTGGACCAGCGCCAAGAACTACTTCGGCCCGGTCGAGAAGGACACCAGCAACGGTGACAAGGCGGCCGGCGACGGCAAACCGATCACCATCGAGGGCGTCACCTACGCCAAGGGCCTCGGCGCCCACGCGCCCGCCGAGATCGAGTACTACCTCGCCGGACGCTGCTCCACCGTCGAGTTCCAGGCCGGGATCGACGACGAGGTCGGCGCGGCGGGCTCGGCCGACTTCGAGGTCTGGGCCGACGGCGGCCGGGTCGCCCACTCGGGCGTGCTCACCGGCGCCATGCCCGCCCGCAAGGTCACCGCGTCCGTCGAGGGCGCCAGATATGTCCGGCTGGTCGCGACCAACGGAGGCGACAACGCGACCTCCGACCACGCCGACTTCGCCGACGCCGCCATCACCTGTAAGTAAGGAGTCTGCCGTTGTTGATCGTTCCCAAGCCCGTCAAGCACGAGCCCAGGCCAGGGGCGTTCGTTCTCGACCGCGAGACCTCGCTCGCCGCCGACCCGGCGCTCGGCGAGGTGGCCGCCTGGCTGCGCGGCGAGCTCGCCCCCGTCACCGGTGGCGAGCTGCTGCCGGGGGGCTCGGGAACGATCACCCTGGCGCTCGGCGACCTGCCGCCGGAGGCGTACCGGCTGACCGTCGGCGCCACGGTGGAGATCGTCGCGGGTGGTCCCGCCGGGGCCTTCTACGGGGCGCAGACGTTCAGGCAGTTGCTGCCGCCTGAGGCCTTCAGGAAAGCCGGGGGCGGCCCCTTCGAGGTGCCCGGCGCGTACGTCGAGGACGCGCCCAGGTTCGGGTGGCGCGGGGCCCTCCTCGACGTCGCCCGGCACTTCATGGTCAAGCGGGACGTGCTCCGCTTCATCGACCTGCTGGCCCTGCACAAGCTGAACGTCCTGCACCTGCACCTCACCGACGACCAGGGTTGGCGGGTCGAGATCCGCCGCTACCCGAGGCTGACCGAGGCCGGCTCCTGGCGCAAGGAGAGCCAGACCGGCTGGGACGGCCCCATGGACGGCCGCCCGCACGGCGGCCACTACACCCAGGACGACATCAGGGAGATCGTCGCCTACGCGGCCGCCCGGCACGTGACGGTGGTCCCCGAGATCGACCTGCCCGGCCACACCCAGGCCGCCATCGCCGCCTACCCGGAGCTGGGCAACCTGGACGCTCCCCTGGAGGTGCGCACGACCTGGGGCGTCGGCCACAACGTGGTCAACGTCGAGGACAGCACGATCAAGTTCTTCCAGAACGTGCTGGACGAGGTGCTCGACCTGTTCCCCAGCCCGTACATCGTGCTGGGCGGCGACGAGTGCCGCAAGGACCAGTGGCGGGCCAGCCTCGCGGCGCAGCGGCGCATCGCCGAGCTGGGGCTGCGGGACGAGGAGGAGCTGCAGAGCTGGTTCATCCACCAGTTCGACGCCTACCTGACGGCGCGCGGCCGCAGGCTCGTCGGCTGGGACGAGATCCTGGAGGGCGGCCTCGCGCCCGGTGCGGTGGTCGCGTCCTGGCGCGGCGAGCTGGGCGCGGTGACCGCCGCCAGAAGGGGCCACGACGTGATCAACTGCTCGAACACGAGCCTCTACCTGGACTACCGGCAGGGGCCGGGGGAGGAGGAGCCGGTCCCGTTCGGGACGGTGCTGGCGCTGGAGGACGTCTACGCCTTCGAGCCCGTGCCCGCCGACCTGCGCGGCGAACCGGCGGCCGACCGCGTGCTGGGCGCGCAGTGCTGCCTGTGGACGGAGCTGATCGACTCCGCCCGGCACGCGGACTACATGGCCTTCCCCCGGCTCACGGCCTTCTCCGAGACGGTGTGGAGCTCTCCCGAGCGCGACCTGGCCGACTTCCGCACGCGGCTGGCGGCGCACCTGCCCCGCCTGGAGGCGATCGGCGTGGAGTACAGGCACGAGGAGGGGCCGCGGCCCTGGCAGACCCGGCCCGGCGTGCCGGGCCGGCCGGAGGACCCGGAGCGCTGGCAGGCCAAACTCGACGCCTGGACCAGCAACCTGCGCCGTTAGACCTCTGCTGTCAGACCTCTACGGTGCCGATGTCCACGTGCCCGCCGCTGCGCCAGTAGACGTTGCCCTCCCTGGAGAGCAGCCCCTCGTCCACCAGGTAGCGGCGCAGCGCCGCGTAGTCGTCGTGGAAGGCCCGCAGCGTCACGTTGACGTCCTTCTCCGGGTAGCGCACACCCGGCTCGAACAGCGTGGCGATGTAGCGCAGCACCACGAGCCGCTTGTCGCGGCGCATCCCCATGGTCGTCAGCCGCCCGTCCACCAGGAACGTGCGCAGCACCCGCTCATCGGCGCTCAGCGCCTGCGCCGGCTCGGCCCGCGCCCGCAGCAGCTCCCTGAACCGCTCGGGCGCGGCCCGCCACTTGCCGCTCTCGTCACACGTCGCCAGGCCGCCGCCGGCCAGCTTGTGCAGTGCCTTGGGGGACAGGCCGTCGGTCTCGCCCAGCACCAGGGAGGCGAAGGTCCGTAACGTGTCGTCCTGATAGAGCAGGCCGAGCACGCGCCTGAGTTCTTCGTCGTTCACCCCTACCATTTTGTCGCATGATCCCAGCGCGGTCGCGGGCGGTCGCCGTACGCGCCTGCTCCCGATCCGACTACCGCTCCACCGCCCGCACGCTCGCCAAGGTCTGCACCTTGAAGCGCTCCCCGCGGCTGATGCCCGGGGATTTCAGCCGTCCGAGCGTCCCGTCAACGCGGCGACTCCAGACGCTGTTGCTTGGCGATTCACCTTCCGGCCCCGCACATGCGGGTTTCCACGCCCCAACCCACGCAGCCGGTCTGGCCTGCACGGGCTCCGCCCTCCCGGCGGTGAGTAACACTGGCAGCTTGGTTGTCACTGCCAGTGAAGGGGATATTACCCTCTACGTCTCCGGCTTCGCATGAGCTTTCGAAAGAAGGGCTCACTCCAATGGCTGAAGCCTGGGTCCGGGCCGTAGACCTTCGATCGCCGATCGCTGATCGTGAGAAATGTCTCGATCTTGGGACATTGTCATGACACGACCCCGACGTTCCACCGAGGACACTTGATCCGACAGGCGTGTGCCGGGGCGCCCTTGCCAGTCCGTTCCGGCACACGGCTTGTCATTTTCTGGGGCTGCATTGGGCTTCGGGGGCAGCCCCAGCGCAGCTTTCCAGCCGCCTCAGAGCCGGTTGAGGCCGGTCACGTGCAGGACCGCGCGGCCCTCCTCGTCGGAGGCCGCCAGATCCACCTGGGCGTCGATGCCCCAGTCGCCGTCGCCGGCCGGATCCTTGATCGTCTGCCGGACCTTCCAGAGCCCGCTCTCCTCCTCGATCCGCAGCAGCGCGGGCCCGCGCGCGTCGGCGTCGGTGAAGATCTCCTCGTGGTCGGCGTAGTACGCGTCCAGCGCCGCGCCCCAGTCGACGTCGGGAGCCAGCTCCTCCAGCTCCTCCTCCTTCTCGATGGCGCACAGCTCCACCAGCCGGAACATCGCGTTGCGCACCAGCACGCGGAAGGCCCGCGGGTTGGCCGTGACCGGTCGCACCTTGGCCTCCAGCTGGTCCTTCTGCTCCAGCGCCTCGGCCGGGTTGGTGAGCTTCTCCCACTCGTCGATCAGCGAGGAGTCGACCTGGCGGACCAGCTCGCCGAGCCACTCGATCAGATCGACCAGATCGTCGGTCTTGAGGTGCTCGGGCACCGTACGCGACAGCGTCCGGTAGGCGTCGGCCAGATAGCGCAGCACCGTGCCCTCGGACCTGGTCAGCTCGTAGAACTGGATGTAGTCGCTGAACGTCATCGCCCGCTCGAACATGTCGCGGATGACGGCCTTGGGGCTGACCGTGTAGTCGCCCACCCACGGATGCCCGCGCCGGTAGGTCTCGTAGGCCCCGAGCAGCAGGTCCTCCAGCGGCATCGGGTACATGACCTCGGCCAGCTGCTCCATGCGCTCTTCGTACTCGATGCCGTCGGCCTTCATCTGCGCGACCGCCTCGCCGCGCGCCTTCTTCAGCTGCGCCGACAGGATCTGCCGCGGATCGTCGAGGATCGACTCCACGATCGAGACGATGTCCAGCGCGTACGACGGCGACTCGCGGTCGAGCAGGTCGAACGCGGCCAGCGCGAACGTGGACAGCGCCTGGTTGAGCGCGAAGTCCTCCTGGAGGTCGATCGTCAGCCTGGCCCGCCGGCCCTGCTCGTCGGGCTCGGCGAACTGCTCGACGATGCCGCCTGCCAGCAGCGACCGGTAGATCGCGATGGCCTGACTGATGTGCCGCCGCTGCCACTTGCGGTCCTCGTGGTTGTCGGTCAGCAGGTGCTTCATCGCCTGGAAGCAGTCGCCCGGCCGGTTGATGACCGCAAGCAGCATCGCGTTGCTGACCTTGAAGCGGGAGTTGAGCGGCTCCGGCTCGGCCTCCTGGAGCTTCTGGAACGTCTCCTCGCTCCAGCCCACGAACCCCTCCGGCGGCTTCTTGCGCGCGTACCCGCGCCGCCGCTTGGGGTCGTCGCCGATCTTGGCCAGGGCCTTGGCGTTCTCGATGTCGTGCTCGGGGGCCTGGCAGGCGACGTAGCCGATGGTGTCGAACCCGGCCCGGCCCGCCCGGCCCGCGATCTGGTGGAACTCGCGGGCGCGCAGCCGCCGCACCTTGTTGCCGTCGTACTTGGACAGCGCCGTGAAAAGCACCGTCCTGATCGGCACGTTGACGCCGACGCCGAGGGTGTCGGTGCCGCAGATGACCTTCAGCAGCCCCGCCTGGGCCAGCCGCTCCACCAGGCGCCGGTACTTCGGCAGCATCCCCGCGTGGTGCACCCCGATGCCGTGGCGCACCAGCCGGGACAGCGCCCGCCCGAACCGCGTCGTGAAGCGGAAACCCCCGATCATCGTGGCGATGGCCTCCTTCTCGGCCTTCGTCGCCATGTTGATGGACATCAGGGCCTGCGCCCGCTCCATCGCCGCCGCCTGCGTGAAGTGCACGACGTAGACCGGCGCCTGCCCGGTCTTGAGCATCTCCTCCAGCGTCTCGTGCAGGGGCGTCATCCGGTAGGAGTAGATCAGCGGCACCGGGCGCTCGGCGTGCTTGACCACGGACGTCGGCCGGCCGGTGCGCCTGGTCAGGTCGCGCTCGAACATCGACACGTCGCCGAGCGTGGCCGACATGAGGATGAACTGCACGTTGGGCAGCTCCAGAATCGGCACCTGCCACGCCCACCCGCGGTCGGGCTCGGCGTAGAAGTGGAACTCGTCCATGACGACCTGGCCGATGTCGGCCCCGGCGCCGTCGCGCAGCGCCACGTTCGCCAGGATCTCGGCCGTGCAGCAGATGATCGGCGCGCCCGGGTTGACGCTGGCGTCGCCGGTCATCATGCCGACGTTCTCGGTGCCGAAGATCGCGCACAGGTCGAAGAACTTCTCCGACACCAGCGCCTTGATCGGCGCGGTGTAGAAGGTGCGCTGGTCGCGCGTCAGCGCCGCGAAGTGGGCGCCCGCGGCCACCAGCGACTTGCCCGAGCCGGTCGGGGTGGCCAGGATCAGGTTGCTGCCGGAGACGACCTCGATGAGGGCCTCCTCCTGAGCGGGATAGAGAGTGAGCCCCCGCTCGGAGTTCCACTGGACGAACGCGTCGAAGATCGCGTCCGGGTCGGCGTCGATGTCTTCGGGCAGGCGGTCAACGAGTAGGCTCACGCTCTCTATCCTGCCGAAGTTTGCCGTGTGGTCGAACCGGCAGGGGCCTTTTATCGCAAGTCGAGCTGAAGCAGCACGGTGTCGATCCAGCGCCCGTGCTTGAATCCGACCGCCCGCAGCCGCCCGGCCTCCTCGAATCCGAACGCCTTGTGCAGCCGGGCCGACGCCGGGTCGCCCGAGTCCGCGATCACCGCGATCATCTGGCGGGCGGGGGTCTCGCCGGTCTTCTTGATCAGTTCGGCGAGGAGCAGCTTCCCGAGGCCCCGTCCGGTGAAGGCGGGCGCCAGGTAGATCGTGTCCTCGACCGTGTGCCGGTAGGCCGGCTTGGGGCGGTACTGGGCGACGTAGGCGTACCCGGCGACCGCGCCGTCCACCTCGGCCACCAGGAACGGCAGCCCCGCGCCCGCGATGCCGTCGGCCTTGGCCCGCCACTGGCCGATGTCGAGCGGCGTCTCGTCGAACGTGGCCACGCCGCCGGTCACGTAGTGGGCGTAGATGTCGGCGACGGCGGGCAGATCGGCTTCGGCAAGGGCGCGGATACTCATCATGGCTCACATTCTGCGCAACGGCGTGTGACGGCGGTGTTTCGCGATCCTCACCCGTGCCTTGGCACCCGTGCCTTCAGGTCCGTGCCCGCGGCGCCGTCAGCAGCAGCCCGCCGAGCAGGGCGAGCACCGCGAGGAACGGCCCGCCGCCGGGCGCGAACCCGCCCACCGTCAGCGTCAGCACCCCGCCGCCGATCAGCACGACCGAGGCGAGCGTGCCGCCCCATCCGCCCTTCCCGTACGGCAGCGCGGGCGGCGTCTCGAACCTGTGGAACCCCTTCAGCAGCGGCCACATGACCAAGCACAGCAGCCCGAACCAGATCGGCCACCCGGCCAGCCAGAACGCGCTTCCGGGCCGCGGCGTGTCGATCCCCAGCAGGACCACCACCACGCCGGTCACCGCGAACAGGGCCGGCATGTGCCAGAGGTACACGGTCATGATCCTGGGGCTCGCCCAGGCCAGCAGGCGGCCGGTGCGCAGCCGGAGCAGCCACGGCCGCAACAGGGTGACCAGGCCGATCTGGCCGATCCCGACGGCCAGCATGGCCAGGGTGGGCGGGGCCATGTTGGACACCTCGGCGCCCGGCAGGCCGATCATGCTGCCCGGGTAGGGGCCGTAGGCCACCAGCAGGGCCGCGGCCCCGTACCCGCCGATCGCCAGCGCCCACGGGCGCCGCAGCCGGCCCTCGGCGTAGAAGAAGCCGAGCTGGTGCACCGCCAGCCAGACGAACACGATGTTCAGGTAGCCCAGCGCCTCGAAACCGGTCGAGAAGCGCACCACGTCCGTCAGCACCGCTCCGGCCGCCAGCGCCGCGGGGACGCGCAGGCCGTACCGCTCGTGCAGGCGCAGCGCGTACGGGGTGGCCGTGACGGCGATCAGGTAGACGGCCAGGAACCACAGGAGCTGGCCGGTCAGTCGCGCGCCCGTCTCCAGCGGCTGCGGCGGCACCCCCAGCGTGAGCAGCACGTGGGGGAGCGGGATCCACACCGCCGCCAGCGGCAGCAGCGGCCAGGCCAGCCGGCGCAGCCTCGTGGCCAGCCACCGCTGCGCGCCCTTGTCCGCCCGGGCGAAGCTGATCGCGTTCGCCGCGCCGCCCGCGAAGAACACCAGCGGCATGACCTGGCTGATCCACGTCACCACCCACACGCCGGGCGTCGAGAGCGCGTTCCCCGTGGTCAGCCGGCCGCCGTCATAGGTCAGCACCGGGATCGTCCAGTGCTGGAACACGATGAGCGCCATGCCGAAGACACGCAGCAGGTCGATGAACGGGTCCCGCACCGCCGTGCGGGTGCCCGCGCGGGACGGCGCCGCGGGAGCGGCGGTGGGGCGGTCCAGCAGGACGGTCATGGGGAGCCTCGATTCGCACGGAGCAGACGAGTCAAGGCTCCCGCCGGGGGCGTCCGCGCACATTGCCGCTCACCACCGTCTTGCGGTGGAGATCACGTGACCCTCCGGGGTAGGGCTGGCCCTACCCTCAGACACCCGTACACCCGCTCGTGCCGGTGACCGCCACGCCATACGGTGATTCCATGCGCTCCCGGATGAGGCGTGTCCTTCTCGACACCCGTTACACGCTCGTCGGCTTCCCCACGGCCGTCATCGGCTTCGTGATCATGCTCGCCGGCTTCGCGGCCGGCCTGGGCACGGCGATCGTGTGGCTGGGCGTGCCGCTGCTGGCCGGCACGCTGCTGGCCGCCCGGGGCTTCGCCGACGCGGAGCGCGGCTGGCTGGCCGACGTGCTGGACCGCCCGCCCGTACGGCCCCGCTACAAGCCCGCGCCGCCCGGAGCGGGCCGCTTCCGCCGGGCCGTCAACCCGCTGACCAGCGGGCAGTCCTGGCTCGACCTGCTGCACGGCATCATCAACCTGCCGTTCGCCATCCTGTCGTTCGTGCTCACCGTGGTGTTCTGGGCGCTCCCGCTGGCGGGCCTGACCTACCCGGTGTACGGCATCATCACCTCGCGCATCCCCGGCAACGTGGAGCTGCCCGAGCTGCTCGGCCTGGGCGACGGCTACGGCGTCAACTCGATCTTCTACGTCTCCCTCGGCCTGGTCTTCGCCCTGATCATGCCGTTCGCCGTGCGCGGCTCCGCGCTGCTGCGCGCCGGGCTCGGCCGGGCCCTGCTGACCGGCGTGGCCGAGCTGCAGGAGCGCATCGACGACCTGGCCCAGGGCCGCGCCGCCGCCGTCTCCGCCGAGGCCAACGCGCTGCGCAAGCTGGAGCGCGACATCCACGACGGGCCGCAGCAGCGGCTGGTCTCGCTGGCCATGGAGCTGTCCAGGGCGCAGCGGCAGATGGCCAAGGACCCCGAGGCGGCGCAGGCCACGATCAAGTCGGCCATCTCCGCCACCCGCGAGACGCTCGACGAGCTGCGTGCGCTCTCGCGCGGCATCGCGCCGCCCATCCTGTCCGACCGCGGCCTCGCGCCCGCGCTGGCGGCCCTGGCCGGGCGCTGCACGGTCCCCGTCGACCTCGACGTGCAGACCGCCGAGCGCTACCAGGCGGCGGTGGAGAACGCCCTCTACTTCGTCTGCGCCGAGACCCTCACCAACGTGGCCAAACACAGCCGCGCCACCAGCTGCGCGATCCAGCTGGTCCGCCTCGGCGACATCCTCATGCTCACGATCGGGGATGATGGGGTCGGCGGCGCGCACGTCGCCAAGGGACACGGTCTCGCCGGGCTGGCCGACCGGCTCCGCGCCGTCGACGGGGAGCTGAGCGTGCAGTCGCCGGACGGCGGGCCGACAGTGATCGTGGCGGAGGTGCCGTGCGGGTAGTCGTGGCCGATGACGCGGTTCTGATCAGGGAGGGCCTGGTCAGGTTGCTGGAGGAGTTCGGCTGCGAGGTGGTCGCGACCGTCGGTGACGGTGACGCCCTCGTGCTGGCGATCGCCGAGCACAGGCCGGACGTGTCGGTGGTCGACGTGCGCATGCCGCCGTCGTTCACCGACGAAGGGCTCAAGGCGGCCGTGGAGGCGCGGCGCAGGGTGCCCGGGGCGCCCGTGCTGATCCTCTCCCAGTACGTCGAGGTCTCCTACGCCGACGACCTGCTCGCCGACGCCAGGGGCGCGGTGGGTTACCTGCTGAAGGACCGGGTCGTCGACGTGGACGAGTTCCTGGAGGGCCTGCGGCGGGTGGCCGCGGGCGGGACGGTGTTCGATCCGCAGGTGGTGTCCCAGTTGATGGTGCGCAGACGTAAGGACGATCCGCTGGCGCAGCTGACGCCGCGGGAGCGCGAGGTGCTCGGGCTGATGGCCGAGGGGAAGTCCAATCCGGCCATCGGACGGCAGCTCGTGATCAGTGACGGGGCCGTGGAGAAGCACATCAGGAGCATCTTCAACAAGCTCGGCCTCTACGCGGAGGACAGCGACCAGCATCGCCGGGTGCTCGCCGTCCTGGCCTACCTGCGTTCCTGATCGTCCCACCGGTCGAGGGCCGGTCCGGGGGAGGGGGCGAGGGGGTGTCGAGGGGTGGTGGCCGGTCCGCGCGGCGTCGCGCGCGGACCTGGCCGCTCGGGGGATTAGCCGAGCGCGTCGACCAGCTTCTTGCGCTGCTGGGCGCCCAGGCCGCCGAGGCGACGCTTCTCGTCGACGCCCGCCTCCTCCATCAGCGCGGTGGCCTTGGCCGGGCCGACGCCCTTGACGGCGCGCAGGGCCTGCGACACCTTGATCTTCTTCGCGATGTCGTCGTCGCGCTCGAGCAGCTGGGCGAACGTCAGCTCGCCGGCCTTGACCTTGGCGAGCAGGGCGGTGCGGGCCGCACGCGCCTCGGCGGCCTTGGCCAGAGCCGCCTGACGCTGCTCGGGGGTGAGAGTGGGAAGTGCCATCTCGGTTCTCTCCTCGGGGAGTTTACGTTCGGGCTTTTGTTACCCGTGGTGCAGTGGCTAATCATGGCGGATACCAGCGGTTCGTGTTGCGAAAAGCGCCGCTCAACGTGTCCGCCAGACTTCCGCGGCCGCTTCAGCGCACACCACGTCCTGCGTGATCGTGCCTCCGCTGACGCCTATGCCGCCGACCACGCGTGCTCCCCCACCGTAGTCCGCCCAGAGCGGGATGCCGCCTCCGACGCAGACGTAATCATGCCTGGGCAGGCCGTACAGGTCGCCTCCCGGAGCCGTCCGTACGGCCAGCTCCGCGGTGGGTCTGCGCAGGGCCACCGAGGTGTACGCCTTGCCCTGCGCGAGACCCGGCCCCGCGATCTCCGCACCCTCCATACGCTGGAAAGACACCAGATGTCCGCCCTCGTCGACGACCGCCACGGAGATCACCGCGCCTTCACGGATCGCCCGCCTGACGGCGGCCTCTGTCATGCGGAGCGCGAGCTCGAGATTCACGCGTGCTTCCCTCGGATCGCCGGGGTCATGATGGGTCTCCCTCTCATGCGTACAGTCCTTGGCCGGGCGCGGCAAGATCGCTGGCATGGCTCGGAAGGGGGAGCGGGCCGGAGGGGCTTCACCCCTTCAGCGTGGAATTCATCACATTCTGCCGCTCGGGCGTGTCGCGACCCTGGTCAGGCCGGTTTTCCCGCCACATTTCGACACACTCCGGCGTGAGGAACGCGTCGAACACCGACTCCATCGCCCCCACCAGCGCCCCGCGCCAGCCCAGCGCCGAGCCCTCGATCCTGGGCGGGTGGTCGCGGCGGATGGCCATGAGGCGGGGCTCGCAGGCCGCGAGGAGCGCCTTCCCGGCGCGCTCGCGCAGCTCCACGCCGTGGCCCGAGAGGGTCACGACCTCGGGGTCGTGGGCGTTGACGAGCGCCGCGATGCCGCGTCCGAGCGCTCTGGCGTTGGCCGCGACGGCCTCCTCGCTGGTGGCCAGCACCCGCTCGGCCTGGGCGCGCCCCTTGCCGCCGCCGTGGGCCAGGCCGACGTGGCGGAGCAGGGCGTTCGTGCCGACGTCCATGCTCCAGCAGCCGATCGCGCCGCATGGGCAGGGGCGGTCGCCGCCGGTCAGCGGCATGTGACCGAACTCGGCCCCCGCGCCGCTCGCCCCGCCCAGCGGCCGGCCGTCCACGACGAGCACGCCGCCGAGGTCGAAGTCCACGTGCAGGTGCAGGCCCACCTGGACGCCCCGCAGCCGCCCCCTGCGCGCCTCGGCCAGCGCCGCGAACGCCGTGTCGTTGCCCACGACGGGCGCCGGGACGTCCGGGCCGAGCAGGCGCGGGACGTCGACCGACCGCCAGCCCAGGTGGGCGATGTCCACCAGGCCGCCGTGCCGGACCGGACCCGCGAAGGCCACCCCGAGGCTCACCACCCGGTGTCCGAGGCGGCGCCGGTGGGCGGCGACGGCCTCGCCCAGAGGCCTCAGGACGCCTTCGGGGGTGCCGTCGTGCGGGCGCAGGTCAAGCGTCTCCGTCCGGCCGCCGAGCTCGCAGGCCGCCAGCTCCCAGGCGTCCTCCCGTACGTCGACGGCCAGGGCGAGCGGGCCGCGCGGATGCGGCCCCGGCACCTGCGTCGGGCGTCCCCGGGCGTGCTCCCTGGCGGGTTCCTCGTGCAGCAGTTCGTCCTCGGCGAGCCCGGCCACCAGCACCGACGCCGTCCCTCGCGCCAGGCGCAGGTCGCGGGTCAGCTGCGACCTGGTGCGGGTGGCCCCGCAGTCGTGTACGGCGCGCAGCAGCCGGACCCGGTTGTGCGCGCGAAGCTCGCCACTCGTCGTAGCACCGATCACGGACCACAGTTTATGCTCTAGCCGTGAACAAAAGCCTCATTGACGCCAGACGTGCTCGTGCCGGAGTTTTCGGATTCTTCTTCCTCGCCGGGTTCGTGATGGGTTTGTGGGCCGCCGGGCTCCCGTCCCTGAACGACCGGCTCGGCCTCGGCCCCGCCAGGCTGGGCAGCGTCCTGCTGCTGATCTCAGGTGGCGCCCTGGTGTCGATGCTGGTGGCGGGGCCGCTGGTGGACAGATGGTCCAGCCGCCGGGTGTGCTGGTTCGCCGGTCCCTTCTCGGGGCTGGTGCTGCTCGGCCCCGCCCTCGCGTCCTCGTACTGGGCTCTGGCGGCGCTCGCGGTGCTGTTCGGGATCGGGCTCGGGGTGACCGAGGTCGCCATGAACGCCCACTCCGTCGAGGTCGAACGCCGCTACGGCCGCCCGATCATCTCGGCCTTCCACGGCACGTGGAGCCTGGGCGGGGCGGCCGGCGGCGGGCTCACCTCGCTCGCGCTGCAGACCGGCGTGGACGCGCAGTGGCTGCTCATCGTGGCGGCCCTGGTCGTGCCCCTCCTGTACGTGCCGGCGGCCCGCCTCCTGCTCCCCGACCCGCCCGCCCACACCACCGCGTCGGAGACCGGCGCCTCCTCCGGCTCGTCGCTGGGCTGGGGCCTGATCGCCCTGCTCGGCCTCGCCGCCTTCGCGGGGCACCTGAGCGAGGGCGCCGCCATCGACTGGGCCGCCCTGCACGCCCGGTGGGTGCTGGACACGGATCCGGCCATGGCGCCGCTGGCGTACACGATCTTCTCGGTGGCCATGACCACCGTCCGCCTGCTCGGCGATCCCATCCGCGCCCGGCTCGGCTCGGTGCGCACCATCCAGCTCGCGGGCGTGTTCGCCACGGCCGGCTACATCCTGGTCCTGGTGTCACCGGCGGTCGGAGGCATCCTCCAGATCGTCTGCGCCTGGACCGGCTGGGCACTGGCGGGCGTCGGGCTGGCCACGGTGGTCCCGGTCCTCTTCAGCGCGGTCGGGGCCGCCGGGGGCCGCGTCGGCCGCGCCCTCGCCATGGTGACCGCCTTCGGCTACAGCGGCCTCCTCCTCGGGCCCGCCGTCCTCGGCTACGTGGCGGAGGCCTCGTCCCTGCCGGTCGCCTTGATCATCCCGGCGGTCCTCGCCGCCGTCGTCGCCCTCAGCGGCGCCCCCGCCATCCGCACCCTGACCCACCTCCCCACCTCAACACCCAACCCTGACCCCACCCCGGCCCCTGCCCACGACTGACCCCACGCACGGCGGGGCGCCTCACAGCGGCTCCCGGTCCCCGCCGGCACCACCGCGCACCGCCCACCGGGCGCCGGATTGGCGAGGTGTGGAGCGGTGGTGCTCGGCGCGACTTGCGCGGGGGCCGGTTGCCGTGTGGGCGTGGGAAACTGCGGAAAGTGGGTTTGACCTGGTGTTATGCGATCGTGACTTGACCTGCAAGTTACGCGCATATTTCATGTCCCAAACACCGTAAACGTTTACAGCACCTAGATCGTAAACGTTTACAGGACATGGAAGGACAGCCTTGGCCGACGGACCCACGATCAACACGATCGCCGAGCGCGCCGGTGTCTCGATCGCCTCCGTCTCGCGGGTGCTGAACGGCCTGCCGACCAGGCAAGAGACCGTGCGCAAGGTGATGGCCGCCGCCGACGAGCTCGGCTACGTGCGCAACGCCGTGGCCAGATCGCTCAAGTCGCGCCGCACCCACCAGGTCGCCTTCGCCATGGCCGACGTCGGCAACCCCGCCTACCTGGCCATGCTCCGCCAGATCCAGCCCGTGCTGAAGGCCGCCGGGTACCGGCTCGTGCTGCACTCCACCGACGCCGTCGTGGCCGACGAGATCGACGTGCTGCACAGCCTGGGCGAGCGGTACGTGGACGGGCTGATCATGAGCCCGCTGCGGGTCACCGAGGCGCATCTGCAGATGCTGGCCGCCGCCCGCACCCCCGTCGTGATCATCGGCTCGGTGCCCGAGGGCACCCGCGTGGACAACGTACGCGCCGACTCGCGGACCGGTGTCAGGCTGGCGATCGATCACCTGTACGCGCTCGGCCGCCGCCGGATCGCCATGGTCAACGGCCCGCTGGACACCGTCCCCGGCGCCGCCCGCGGGGCCGCGTACCGGGAGGCGCTCCAGGACCTGGGCCTGCCCTACGACGAGAACCTCGTGCAGATCGGCGACTTCTACCGCGCGGAAGGGGGCCGGGCGGTGGCGGAGCTGCTCGCCAGGGTTCCCGACGTGGACGCGCTGATGTGCGCCAACGACCTGATCGCGCTCGGCGCGCTCGACGTGCTGCGCGCGGCGGGCCGGCGGGTGCCGGAGGACGTGGCGGTGGTCGGCATGGACGACACCGACCTGGCCGCCGCCTCCTGGCCGTCGCTGACCAGCGTCTCACTGGGGTCCGCCGAGCGCGGCAAGGCCGCCGCCGAGCTGCTGCTCGAACGGCTGCAGGGAGGCGATCGCGAGCCGAGGCTGGTCACCGTGCCGCCCGAGCTCGTGGTCCGCGCCTCCACCGCCGGATACGCGCCCGGATACGAGCCCGGATACGAGCACCGTACGGACGAAAGGGAAGAGGCGTGACGGCGACCGTGACGAGACCGGCGCCGCCGCGCGGGACGCGGCGCGCCAAGCGCCGCCGGATCTCGCGCCAGACGCGCGAGATGTGGCTGCTCATGCTGCCCGCCCTGGTGCCGGTGGCGCTGTTCAGCGTGGGCCCGCTGCTGTACGGCATCGGCCTGGCGTTCACCGACGCCCGCAACACGCGCAACCACGAGACGAGCTTCGTCGGCCTGGAGAACTTCGGCCGGCTGCTGACAGACGACGAGTTCTGGTCCTCCTTCAAGATCGGTGCGATCTGGGGCGTCTCGGTGACGGTGCTGCAGTTCCTGGCCGCGCTCGGCCTGGCGCTGCTGCTCAACGAGAACCTGCGGTTCCGGGGCGTGGCCCGGGTGCTGGCGGTGGTGCCGTGGGCGATGCCGCCGGTGGTCATCGGCCTGATGTGGAAGCTCGTCTACCACCCCGACGCGGGCATCCTGAACGCCCTGCTGGGCACGGACATCAACTGGCTGGCCGACTTCTCGCTCGCGCTGCCGGCGATCATCGTGGTCGGCATCTGGACGGGCATGCCGCAGACCACGGTAGTCCTGCTGGCGGGCCTGCAGGGCATCCCCAAGGAGCTCTACGAGGCGGGCGAGGTGGACGGCGCGACCCGCTGGCGGCGGTTCTGGAACATCACGCTGCCGCAGTTGCGGCCGGTGATCGTGGCGATCACCTCGCTCGACTTCGTGTGGAACATCAACCAGTTCGGCCTGGTCTACGTGCTCACGCAGGGCGGGCCGGGCGGGCAGACGCGGCTGCCGATGCTGTTCGCGTACGAGGAGGCGTTCAGGTACCGGATGGCCGGTTACGCCTCGATGCTCGGCCTCGCGATGGCGATCGTCGTGCTGGCCGTGCTCGCGCTCTACCTGGGACGCCAGATGAGGGAGGCCAAGTGATGAGGCGCTTCTCGCAGTACGCGGCGCTGGTCGCGTATGTCGTCTTCCTGGCGTTCCCGCTGGTCTGGCTGCTGTCGACGGCGCTGAAGACGCCGCGGGAGATGGCCCTGGCCGACCCCACGTGGATCCCGCGCGACCCGACGCTGGCCAACTTCGCCGACGCGTTCGGCGAGCAGGATCTGGTGGGCGCGGGGCTGCGCAGCCTGGTCGTGGCGCTGTTCAGCAGCGTGATCACGGTGCTGATCTCGCTGCCGGCGTCCTACGCGATGGCCCGCTACCGCAGCCTGCTCAACCGGATCGCCATCGGGTGGGTGCTGGTCAGCCAGGTGTTCCCGTTCATCCTGATCATCATTCCGCTCTTCATGATCCTGCGCGATCTGGACCTGGTGAACACGCTGCCCGGCCTGGTGGTCGTGCACGTGACGTTCACGCTGCCGTTCGCGCTGTGGATGCTGCAGGGGTACGTGCGCTCGGTGCCGCGTGAGCTGGAGGAGGCCGCGGCCGTGGACGGCGCGACCCGGCTGCGCTCGATCGCGAGCGTGGTCGCGCCGCTGCTGGCGCCGGGCGTGGTGGCCACGCTGCTGTTCTCGTTCATCTCGTCGTGGAACGAGTTCATGTTCGCGCTCGTGGTCCTGCAGAACCCCGATGTCATGACGCTCCCGCTCACTCTGGTGCGGTTCACCGGTCCTGAGGGGGTGGCCAGGCTCGGCCCGCTGGCCGCGGCGTCGCTCATGGCGACGATCCCGAGCCTGATCTTCTTCGCAATCATTCAGCGGCGACTGAAGTCCGGCCTGATGGCCGGCGCCGTGAAGGGCTAGGAGGCTCACATGCGAATCACGTCCGCTCTGGCGGCTGCGGCGATCCTCACGCTGGCCGCCGCGTGCGGCGGGGGAGGCGGCGGCACGCAGTCGTCGTCCGCCCCCAACGAGCCAGTAAAGATCAATTTCCTCAGCCTGGCGTGGCAGAAGGAATCCGTCGCCGCGAACAAGCAGCTCGTGGACGAGTGGAACAAGGCCAACCCCAACATCCAGGTCACCTACGTCCAGGGCAGCTGGGACAACGTCAACGACCAGCTCGTCACCCAGTTCGCCGGTGGCACGGCGCCGGACGTCATCCACAACGACTCGCCCGCGCTGTCCGGCTTCGCTTCCGACGGCTACCTGCTCGACCTGAAGGACAAGGTGCCCGCCGAGCTCAAGAGCGACATCCCGCAGCCCGCCTGGGACACCGTCACCTTCGACGACGGCAAGGGCCAGCAGGGCGTGTACGGCGTGCCGTTCCTGCAGGAGTCGCAGGTCATCATCGCCAACAAGAAGCTGCTCGACGCCTCCGGCGCGCGCGTCCCGACGGCCGACAACCCCTGGACGTGGGACGAGTTCTCCGAAGCCGCCAAGAAGATGACCAAGGGCGGCAACTTCGGCGTGGCCTGGCCGATGAAGTCGCCGGTCAACAAGACGCTCAACCTGGCGCTCAACTTCGGCGGCACGTTCTTCCAGACGGCCGACGGCAAGACCACGGTCAAGGTCGGCCCCGAGGAGCGCGAGGTGCTCCAGCGCATCCACGACCAGCTCTACAAGGACAAGTCCGCCGACCCGGCCGCGCTCGGTCAGGGCACCGCGGACCCGCTGCCGGCCTTCTACAAGGGCAAGTTCGCGCTGCTGCCGGCCGGCGTCTACCTGCGTCAGCAGGTCGCCGAGCAGGCTCCGCAGGGCTTCGAGTGGGTCACGCTCCCCGCGCCGAAGGGCACGAGCGCCCAGCAGGGCGCGGTCTCGCAGACGCTGTCGATCGCGCAGGACAGCAAGCACGCGGACGAGGCCATGAAGTTCATCGCCTTCTTCCTGAACGGCGCGAACCAGGCCAAGCTCGCCAAGGGTGACTGGCTCCTGCCGACCTCCCAGGCGGCCGCCGCCGACCCGGCGATGACCACCAAGGAGAACGGCTGGGACGTGGCCACCGCCTCCGCCAAGAACCTCGTCGTGGCGCCGTTCCTCAAGGTGAACGGGTTCGACGAGTGGAAGACCAAGGTGGCCACGCCGACGCTGCAGGAGTACTTCGCCAATAAGATCACCATTGACCAGGCGGCCTCGAAGCTGGTCGAGGACGGCAACAAGGTGTTGGAGCGGTACCAGCGGTGATTTATCGGGATAAAGCCCGTGGGTGTCTCCTCGGCCTCGCGGCCGGGGACGCCCTCGGGGCCCCGGCCGAGAACCTGTCGCCGTCGGAGATCCGGCGGCGGTGGGGCCGGCTCACGGAGATCGAGGGCGGCGGGACCGACGATACGGAATACGCCATCTTCGCCGCCTCGCTCCTGGTGCGCCACGGGCACGCGCTGACCTCCGCCGACGTGGCGCAGGCGTACCGGCGGGAGATCATCCCGCGGATCGCCGGGCCCATGCGCGGTGCCGGGTTCTCCGAGCTGGGCACCGTCGAAGCGCTTCGCCGAGGGCTGGAGCCGCCGCTGACAGGGCTGGTGCACTCGCACGGCTGGTCGGACGGGCTCGCGATGCGCGCGGCGCCGTACGGGGTGTTCTGCCCGGGCGATCCCGCGGAAGCGGCCCGGCTGGTGGAGCAGGACGGGCTGGTCAGCGGGTCCGGCGAGGGCATCCTGGGCGGCCGCGCGGTCGCCGGGGCCGTGGCCGCCGCGATGGGCGGGGCCTCGGTCCAGGACGTCGTACGGGCGGCGCTGTCGGTGATCCCCGCCGACTCGTGGACGGCCCGCAACGTCGTGCGGGCCTGCGCGACCCTGCCGGCCACGGACGAAGAGGCGCTCGTCGAGGCGCTGCACGAGGCCGTGGTCGTCAGGCACTACCCCTGGACCGACGTCGCCCCCGAGGCCGTGGCGCTGGCGCTGGCGGCCGTGCTGGCCGGGGACGGCGACGTCGAGGCGTCCGTGACGTTCGGGGTGAGCCTGGGCAGGGACGCCGACACGATCGGCGCCATCGCCGGGGCGATCGCCGGAGCCATGCGCGGCGAGGGCGGCGTGCCCGAGCGGTGGGCGGCCAGGATCGGACCCGTGACAGGCAAATGCCTGCCCGTCGTGGCCGGAAAACACGTACTGGACGTCGCCGACGAACTGGCGGGAGGACTGTAGATCACGATGTCGGGGGACAGAATCAGAGGGGCCTTCGCCGGGCTCGCCGTCGGTGACGCCGCCGGATGGCCGGCGGCCAGGCACCGGGCGGCCCTGCACGCCCCCTGGAGCAGACGCCTGCACAGAGAGCTGGACGCCTTCGCGGAGGAGCACGAGGTCACCACGCTGCCGGTCCCGTTCGCGCTCAACCAGCCCACGGCCCCGCTGGCCGTAGGCCCGTCCGACGACGCCGAATGGCTCGCCTGGACGGCGCTCACGATCGACCGCCCGAGAGCCGAGGCGTTCAGGGAGCTGCGGCGGGACGGCGTCAGGGGGCGGATCTCGGTGGCCACCGCGCTCGACAACCTCGCCAAGGGCGTCGAGCCGCCCGCGTCCGGCCACGACAACCCGCACCACTTCGACGACGCCGCCGCCGTCAGGGCCGTGGCGTTCGGGGTCCTGGGACGGGACCCCACGCAGGACGCCCAGGTGACGAACGCCTACGACGGCGTCCTGGGCGCCCTGGCCATGGCCGCCGCCGTGGCCGAGGCCGTGCGGTCGGGATCGGTGGCCGGGGCGGTGGAGGCGGCGCTGGCCGTGCTGCCCGAGGACACCGCCATCGGCCACAACGCCCGCGCGGCGCTGGCCGTCACGCGCAAGGCGGGCGACCCGTTCGCGGCCGTGCCCGCGCTGGACGCCGCGCTGCTCGACCACGTCTACAGCTACGGCGTCGGCGCCGCGCAGACCGTGCCGGTGGCGCTGGCGCTGGCCGAGGCGGCGGGCGGCGAGCTCACGCGGGCGGTGCCCGCGGCCGCCTGCCTGGCCGCGCTGGCCGACTCGGCGCCCGCGCTGACCGGCGCGCTCGCGGGCGCGTGCCGTGGGCTGGAGGCGATCCCGGAGGGGTGGATCGCGTCGGCCCGCACGCTGGCCGGTTGTTGCCTGCCTGATCTGGCGGGCCGGGATCTGATCCAGCTATCGACAGGACTATCGGAGGGAATCGCATGACGCCGCTTGAAGACAGGGCCACTGGCTGCGTGGCGGGGGCGGCGGTCGGTGACGCGCTGGGCGGCGCCACCGAGGGCTGGACCCCCGAGCAGATCGTCGAGAGGTACGGGGGGCGCGTCGAGGGCATCGTGCCGCCGTTCAACGAGGACTGGCGCAACGCCCGTCCCATCGCCCCGTACCACAAGGGCGACGGCCACATCACGGACGACACGTTGATGACGCACGCCCTGATCCGCGTGTACGAGAAGGCCGGCGGGCACCTGACCGCGTACTCGATGGCCGAGCACCTGGTGCCCGAGCTGATGGGCGAACGGCGCTGGATCCCCGAGCTGGAGGCCGAGGCGCTGCCGCTGCAGCGGATCTTCCTGGCCGAGAAGTGGATCGTGGCCAGGCTCCACTACGGGCACGTGGACCCGCGCGAGGCCGGCGTCGGCAACATCGTCAACTGCGGCGCCGCCATGTACGTCGCCCCCGTCGGCATCGTGAACGCCGCCGACCCCGACGCCGCCTACGCCGAGGCCGTCGACCTGGCCGGGGCGCACCAGTCCAGCTACGGCCGGGAGGCCGCCGGGGTGATGGCCGCCGCCGTGGCCGAGGCCATGCGACCGGGCGCCACCGCGGACTCCGTGATCGCGGCCTGCCTGCGCCTGGCCAAGGACGGCACGAGGGCCGCCATCGAGTCCGTCTGCGAGGCCGCCGCCGGGCTGGGGCACTGGGACGGGTCGTTCGAGACGTTGCGCGCCGCCATGCGGCCCTACGACACGGTCGCCGACACCTACCGCGACCAGGGGCTGGGCGCGCGGCGGCCGAGCCGGGTGCACAGCATCGAGGAGCTGCCGCTGGCGCTCGGGTTCCTGGTGATCGCCAAGGGCGACTACCGCGAGACCGTGCTGGGCGGCGTCAACTACGGGCGCGACGCCGACTCGATCGCGTCCATGGGCGGGGCCATCGCGGGCGCTCTCGGGGGGCTGTCCGCGGTGCCGTCGCAGTGGGTCTCGCAGGTGGGGGCGGCCAGCCGTACGGACCTGGTGGCCCCCGGGCTCGCCATCGCGGAGGTGGCGCGCCGGGTGCACGCCGACGACCTGGTACGGCGCCGCGGCCACGAGGCCGCCTTCGCCGACCTCGACCGCCGGTGATCCGCCTCACCTGGGTCCAGCCGGAGGACCTGATCGGGCACGAACTCCGCCAGGCCGCCGAGGACGGCCGGGTCACCGGCCCCGACGCGGAGCGCGTGCGGGAGATTGCGGCCCGCTGGCACGCGGCCGGCGGCCACGACGCGCCTCCGCGCGCCGGGGCTTCCGAGCCGGGCGCGGCCCGGCTGCGGGACCTGGCCGGAGAGCTGCTGGACGAGCTGGCCGCCGTCCCGTCCCCGCTGCCCGAGCCCTCGGACCTGGCCGGCATCGTCGCCGCCTGCCCGTCCTGGCCGGGCACAGCCCCGGGAACGGCCCAGGGAGCGGCCCAGGGAGCGGCCCAGGGAGCGGCCTCGCGAGCGGCCGTGGATCCGGCGCGGGTGCTGGGCGCGTGGCAGGGGCGGGCGGCCGGGTGCGTGCTCGGCAAGCCCGTGGAGAAGATCCCGCGCGAGGGCATCAGGCAGATCGCCGAGGCCACCGGCAACTGGCCCATCCGCGGCTGGTTCACCGCCAAGGGGCTCCCGGACGACGTCGCCCGCCGCTGGCCGTGGAACCGGCGCAGCGCCGTCAACTCCCTGGCCGAGAACATCGACGGCATCCCCGAGGACGACGACCTCAACTACCCGCTGCTGGCCCTGTCCGTCCTGGAGCGCCATGGGCGCGGCTTCACCACCGACGACGTGGCCAAGCTGTGGCTGGACGAGCTTCCCGCCGGCCGTACGTTCACCGCCGAACGGGTCGCGTACCGCAACCTCCTGGACGGCGTCGAGCCGCCCGCCACGGCCACCCGCCGCAACCCGTTCAGGGAGTGGATCGGCGCCCTGATCAGGGCCGACGTGTACGGCTGGAGCAACCCCGGCGACCCCGCCACGGCGGCGGAGCACGCCTGGCGCGACGCCCGCCTGACCCACACCGCGAACGGGATCTACGGGGCGATGTTCGTGGCCGCCATGTGCGCGGCCGCCCTGGTCGCCACCTCGCCCGAGGAGGTCGTACGGGCGGGCCTGTCGGTGGTGCCGGAGCGCTCGCGCCTGCACGAGGCGGTACGCCTGGCCGTCGCGGACGCCGCCCGCGAGGACGACTTCGAGCGGGTCGTCGACCTCCTGCACGAACGCCATGGCGGCCTGCACTGGGTGCACACCGTCAACAACGCCGCCCTCGTCGCGGCCACGCTGATCCACGGCCGGGGCGACTTCACCGCCACGATCGCCGGAGCGGTGGCCGGCGGCTGGGACACCGACTCCGCCGGGGCCACGGCCGGCTCCGTCGCGGGCGCGCTGAACGGCGGCGTGCCGGACCAATGGCGGATGCGCGACAGCCTGGCCAGCAGCCTGACCGGGTACGACGGGGTGGGGCTGGCCGCGCTGGCCGCCCGTACACAGGAGATGATGGGGCCATGATCTCGGTTTTCGGCAGCGCCAACATGGACCTCGTCGCGTACGTCTCCGAGGCCCCCAAGCGGGGCGAGACGGTCACCGGGCACCGGTTCCGCACCGTGCCCGGCGGCAAGGGCGCCAACCAGGCCATCGCCGCCGCCCGCGCGGGCGCGCACGTGGCCTTCCTCGGGGCGGTGGGCGACGACGGGTTCGGGGCGGAGATGCGCGCCACGCTGGCGGAGGCCGGAATCGACGTACGCGGCCTGCGCGAGGTGCCCGGGCCCAGCGGCATCGCGCACATCGTGGTGGACGACGAGGGCGGCAACTCGATCATCGTCGTCCCCGGCGCGAACGGCACCATCGCCGGCCCTTCGGGCGAGGACCTGGCCGCCATCGCCCGTTCGGACGCGCTGCTGCTCCAGCTCGAGCTGCCCATGGAGGCCGTCGTGGCGGCCGCGCAGGCCGCCCAGGTCTCCGGCGTGCATGTCTACCTGACCCCGGCCCCCGCCCGGCCGCTGCCGGACGAGCTCCTCGACGCGGTCACCACGATCGTCCCGAACGAGCACGAGGCCGCCGCCATCACCGGCGCCGCCGGCCCGGACGCCGCCCTCGACGCGCTGCTGGAGCGGGTCGAGGAGGCGCTGATCACGCTGGGCTCCGAGGGCGCGCTGTACGGGTCGCGCTCGGGGGAGCGGCTGCGGGTGCCCGCGGTGAAGGTGGAGGCCGTGGACACGACCGCGGCGGGCGACACCTTCGTGGGCGCGTTCGCCGTGGCCAGGTCGGAGGGGATGAGCGTGGCCGACGCGCTGGGCTTCGCGTCCACGGCGGCGGCGCTGTCGGTGCAGCGGGAGGGGGCCAGCACGTCCATGCCGACCCGCCACGAGATCGAGGCCGCGCTGCCCTAGCCCTCGGCCCGCTCGTAGCGCAGCAGCGCCACCCCGGCGTCGAACGTGCGCGTCTCCACCAGGCGCAGGCCGGTCCGCTCCTTGAGCGGCGGGAACACCGGCCGGCCGCCGCCGAGGACGACCGGGTGCACCATGATGTGATATTCGTCGATCAGTCCCAGCTCGGTGAGCGCGCCGGCCAGCCGGGAGCCGCCGTTCAGCAGGAGGTCCTTGCCGGGCCCGCTCTTCAGCTCGGCGACCTCCTTGGCGAGGTCCCCGGAGATGATCCGGGCGTCCCAGCCGGCCTCCTGCAGCGTGGTGGAGAAGACGATCTTCGGGGTGCTGCGCCAGACGGGGGCGAACTTGAGGTCGTGCGGGTCGTCCGAGATCGACTCCGCGTGGGGCCAGTAGTTGGACATCATCTCCCAGACGACGCGGCCGTACAGGAAGGTGCCGACGCGGGCGTGGACCTCGTCCCCGTACGCCGACAGCTCCGGCCCCATGGTCGGCCAGTCGAACTCCCCGTTCGGGCCCTCGATGTGGCCGTCGACGGAGGTGTGGACCCAGTAGATGAGCTTGCTCATGGTGTGCTCCTTCGCGTTGTGCTCATGACCGGGTCGGAGCCGCCCGCGCGTTCTTCACATCCCTTCCGAAGATTTTTTCTCCTGCGTCCAGAGAAGTCTCACGGGGGCCTCGGGTCGCACCCCGGCCAGGAGGTCCGGCACCAGCCCGGCCAGCCCGGGCGGGAACACGCGCTCCTCGGTGGCGGCCAGCTCGTCCGCGCGCCACCAGCGGTGGCCGAGCTTGAACTCCTCCGTCTCGTACTCCTCCAGCGCCGTGGGGGTGACGGTCGCGGACGGCACGCGGGCGAAGAAGTACGTGTGCACGGTGTAGAAGTGGCGGCCCAGGTTGGACCACGCGCCTTCGTTCACCGCCACGGGGTCGCCGAGGTCGGCGGCGCCGAGCACGTGGCCGGTCTCCTCCAGCGCCTCGCGTGCCGCCGCCTGCGCCGGCGACTCGCCCGGCTCCAGGCCGCCGCCGGGCAGGTGCCAGGCGGGCTCCTTCGGCCACGGGTCCGGCGGGATGAAACGGAGCAGCAGGACGCGGTCGTCGGGGGCGGCCAGGATGACGCGGGCCGCGGGGCGCTGCGTGCGGATGGTCACGGTCGAACCGTAACGAACAGAGGGCTGCGCGGGGCTACGAGTCGTGCAGGTGGGCGAGCGTCTGCTCCAGCTCCGCCTGCAGGATCGCGCCCGCCGCGGCCCCGTCCCCGTCCCGGACGGCGGCCACCAGCTCCGCGTGCGTGTCGTGCCCGGGATTGCGGTCGTGCGCGCGCAGCCCCAGCACCTCCACCAGGCCGATCAGCCCCTCGCGCAACGCCGGCGCGAACTCGGCGAACAGGTCCGTCAGCACCGGGTTGCCGGCCGCCGCGACGACCGCCGCGTGCAGGGCGATGTCGGCGTCCACGAACGCCGCGTCGTCCTGCGACGCCGCCCGCGCCCGCGCCGCCAGCGCCTCCTCCAGCGCCGCGACGTCCTCCTCGGTGCGCCGCTGCGCGGCCATCCGGGCGGCCTGCGTCTCGACCATCATGCGCACCTCGTAGACGTCCGTGATGGCGGCCCGCCGCAGCCGGGCAGGCCAGTCCTCGGCTATGTCCGTGGCGATCACGAACACGCCCGAGCCCTGCCGGGCCTGCACCAGCCCCGCCCCCGCCAGCGCGCGCAGCGCCTCCCGGACGGTCGAGCGCCCCACTCCCAGCGCCTTGGCCAGCGCGTTCTCGCCGGGCAGGCGGGTGCCCACGGGCCATTCGCCCTGCGTGATCTGCTCGCGCAGGTGCTGGGTGGCCTGCTCGACGAGCGGGCTGGGACGGAGGGAGCCGAGCGGCATCGAACGAACCTCTCAGGTTGTCTGAGGACCTGTGTTGTGATTAGTGTAGCCGCCATGACGCTGTCCGTGTACGCCTGGAACCGTCAACGTCCCAGCACCATGCCCTACCACCGCTACCGGCCCGCCCACGAGCGCGTCGAGGTGCCGCTCGCCGAGCGCGACTGGCCGTCCGCGCGCATCACGCGGGCCCCGCTCTGGGTGCCCGTGGACCTGCGCGACGGCAACCAGGCGCTGGCCGAGCCGATGGACCCGGCCCGCAAGCGCCGGATGTTCGACCTGCTGACGGGCATGGGGTTCAAGGAGATCGAGGTCGGCTACCCCTCGTCCAGCCAGCTCGACTTCGACTTCGTCCGCCACCTGGCCGAGCCCGGCGTCGTGCCGGAGGACGTTACCGTGGTCGTCTTCACGGCCGCCAGGCAGGACCTGATCGAGCGCACGTTCGCCGCCATCGAGGGCCTGCCCCGCGCGGTCGTGCACCTCTACACCGCCACCGCCCCCACCTGGCGGAACGTGGTGCTCGGCCACGACAGGCAGGAGCTGCGCGGCCTGATCATGGACGCCGCCGGGCACATCGCCCGGCTCGCGGACGGCCTCGACGTGCGCTTCCAGTTCTCGCCGGAGGTGTTCAACCTCACCGAGCCCGACTACGTGCTGGAGGTCTGCAACGACCTGACGGCCCTGTGGGACGCCGCGCCGGACCGCCCGGTGATCCACAACCTGCCCGCGACGGTCGAGGTGGCCACCCCCAACGTGTACGCCGACCAGATCGAGTACATGCACCGCCACCTCGACCGCAGGGACGCGGTGATCCTCTCGGTGCACCCGCACAACGACCGAGGCACCGGCGTGGCCTGCGCCGAGCTGGCCGTGCTGGCCGGCGCCCAGCGGGTGGAGGGCTGCCTGTTCGGCAACGGTGAGCGGACCGGCAACGTGGACCTGGTGACCCTCGCGCTCAACCTGCACACCCAGGGCGTGGACCCCATGCTCGACCTGTCCGACATCGACGAGATCCGCCGGGTCGTGGAGCACTGCAACCGGCTGCCCGTGCCCGAGCGCCACCCGTACGTGGGAGACCTCGTCCACACCGCCTTCTCCGGCACCCACCAGGACGCCATCGGCAAGGGCCTGGCCCACCACGCCAAGCGGGCCGCCGAGCTGGGCGTGCCGCCGGAGCAGGCGCCGTGGGAGGTGCCGTACCTGCCCATCGACCCCGCCGACGTGGGCCGCGGCTACCAGGCGGTCATCCGGGTCAACAGCCAGTCGGGCAAGGGCGGCATCGCCTACCTCCTGCGCACCCGCTACGGGCTGGAGCTGCCCCGCCGCCTGCAGATCGACTTCTCCTCGGTCGTGCAGCGGGCCACCGACGGCAGCGGCGAGGAGATCACGGCCGAGCAGCTGTGGGAGCTCTTCCACACCACGTACCTGGCCCCGGGGGAGACCGGCGCGCTGGCCGAGTGGAGCACGAGGGAGACGGTGCCGGGCGTGCACGAGTTCGAGGGCACGCTGAAGTCGGGGCGCCGGCTGCGCGGTACCGGCAACGGGCCGCTGTCCGCGCTGACCGCCGCGCTCGGCGACGACGGGATCGACGTGGACATCCTCCACTTCGCCGAGCACGCCCTGGACCCGGGTCGGGGCAGCCCCGCGATCGCCTACGTGGAGGCCCGCGTCGACGGCGTCACCAGCTGGGGCGCGGCCCAGGACACCTCGGTCCTGACCGCCTCGGCGCACGCCGTGCTGGCCGCCGTCAACCGCGTGCTGGCGTCCGTGCCGGCCTGATCAGGTCGTGGTGGTGATCTTCGCGTCCAGGTGGGCCGCGCACTCGTCGCGGAAGTAGAGCGTACGGGAGCGCAGCCGCTTGGGGTCGGCCAGGACCGCCCGGGAGACCGAGGGCACGACGGCGTGCCGTACGGAGGCGAACAGCCGCGCCACGTCGGCGGGAAAGGCTCCCTGGGCACCCAGCCCCGGCGCGAGGATGGGGCCGTTGAGGTCGTCCAGCGAGTGCTCCAGCTCGGGCAGCGTGGCCCCCATCACGACCCCGATGGGCCCCAGCGGCTCGTGCCCGGCGTTCGCCGCGGCGACCCCGGCCAGCACCTGGTCGGCCACGAGCCGCTGCAGCGGGGCCGCCTCCGGGTTGGAGGTGCGGGCCAGCACGAAGACGCCGGCGTCGTTGGCCATGGCCGACAGGATCGCGCCCTCCAGCGACCCGAACCCGAGGTACGGGCTCAGCGTCACGGCGTCGGCGGCCAGCGGGCTGCCCCGGTCGAGGTAGGCCTCGGCGTAGGCGGCCATCGTGCTGTCGATGTCGCCCCGCTTGACGTCGAGGAGCACCAGCGTCCCGGCCTCGCGCAGGTCGGCGATGGTGCGTTCCAGCACCGCGATGCCGCGGCTGCCCCAGCGCTCGTAGAAGGCGGACTGCGGCTTGACCAGGGCCGCCACGTCGCCGACGGCCTCGACGACCGTGCGGCTGAAGCGTTCCAGACCGGCGGGCGAGTCGTCGAGCCCCCAGGCGTGCAGCAGCGCCGGGCTCGGATCGATGCCCACACAGAGCGGCCCGCACTCGTCGAGCCTGGCTCGAAGGCGCGTCCCGAATGACTCGTTCATTTCAAGGGCCCCCTTATGACCGTACGCAGCCTAGCTTGCGGCGGCCGTGGCCAGGAATGCTTACTTCGGCGCCGGTATGGGATCGGGCCTTCAAGTGGCTTTCTAGGGGTAGATCAGGCTATATGTACGAGATCGCCCATCGGGTGCTGGTGCTGCGTACCGATCCGCCGCGTGATGTCACCGTCACGGTCGGCGTGCCTTACGAAGAGCCGACGGGGGACTGGTCGTGCCCGTACCGGATCGACGGGCTCGACGGCTGGGAGCACGAGCGGAAGGTCACCGGGGTCGACTCGCTGGAGGCGATCGAGCTGGCCCTGGCCATGGTCAGGGCGGCGCTGGCGGGCTCGCACGAGGCCAAGGAAGGGCTGCTGAGCTGGGACGAGGCGCCGTCGGGGCAGCGGCCGCAGACGGTGTATGTGAGTTTGGACAAGCTCCGAGATGTCGCCTATATCGCGATGAAGCACGAAATAGCGCCAGAAGAGGTCGTAAGTCAGGTTGAAGTGGCGGATGTTGTTCTTGATTTCGGCGACGCCGGGCAACTCCTCGGCCTGGAGATCTCGAACGCCGCCGGGCGGCTCCCGTCCGAGATGCGGATCTGAAAGATCGGCATAATCGGCACCATGAGCGCCGGCACCCTCCCCCGCCTTGTGGCCACCGACCTCGACGGCACCCTCCTCAACTCCTCACGTGCCATCACCCCTCGTACCCGAGAGGCCCTTCAGGCCGCCCGCGCGGCCGGAACCGAGATCGTCTTCGTCACCGCCAGGCCGCCGCGCGGCATCCGCGCGATCGCCGAGCAGGCGGGCGCCACGGGCGTCGCGATCTGCAGCAACGGCGCGATCGTGTACGACCTGGCCACCGACCAGGTCGTCACCAGCCATCTCCTGGACCGGACGGCGGCGAACAAGGTCGCGCAGGCCCTGGCCGCGGCCCTGCCCGGGGTCGGCCTGGCCGTCGAGACGGGCCAGGGCGTGCTCGCCGAGGCCGCCTACACCAGGCGCATCGTGGAGGACCTGGCCTACCTCCGCGAGGTGAGCTCTGTCTTCGACGGCGACGACCCCATCATCAAGCTGCTCGCCCAGTCGCAGACCAGCACGGCGGACGAGATGATCGCGGCCGTCATGGCGGGGATCGAGGGGCTGGCCGAGGTCACGCACTCCGGCGGGACCGGGCTCCTGGAGATCAGCGCTGCCGGGGTGACGAAGGCGAGCACGCTCGACGTGCTGTGCCGGGAGCGGGGGATCGCGCCCGGCGAGGTGGTGGCCTTCGGCGACATGCCGAACGACCTGGCCGTGCTCGCCTACGCGGGCGCCGGGTACGCCATGGCCAACGCGCACCACCTGGTGCTGGCGGCGGTCGAGCGCCGCACGCTGTCCAACGACGAGGACGGCGTGGCCGCGGTGCTGGAGGAGCTGTACGGCTGAGGATCCGTACGTGCCCGCCCGCCCCCGCAGGCGGGCACGTACGGTGTCAGGCGTCGTCGTCCGACACCCGCGAGGCGCCCTTGCAGGTGGTGGGCGACTTGCCGAGCAGTGGGAGCAGCGACCCGCAGGTGCTCACGGGCAGCGACACCGGCTCGATGATCTCGTCGTTGAAGATGGTCACGTTGCCGATCAGCGGCGGGGGACCGCTCGGCCTGGCGGCCTCGCCCTCGGCGTGCGCGGCGCCCGCGAGCGAGCACATGAACACCGCGATCGTCACGATGACGGCCGGCCGCCTCACCGGAGCGCCCCGGCTAGGCGGCGACCCGTTCCTGCTTCAGGGTCGACTGCCGCTCGCCCCCGTTCGTCTCGGCGTCGCGCCGCGCGCCCGCCATGATGCGGTCGATCAGCGCCAGCGTCAGCGCCGAGACCACGAAGGTCAGGTGGATCAGCGTTTTCCACAGCAGCTCCCGGTCGGTGATGGTCGGTCTGGACGCGTTGATGAAGATCTGCAGGAGGTGGACGGACGAGATGCCGATGATCGCCATGGCCAGCTTGACCTTCAGCACGTTGGCGTTGACGTGGGAAAGCCATTGGGGCTGGTCGGGGTGCCCATCGATGCGTATTCGGGAGACGAACGTCTCGTAGCCGCCGATGATGACCATGATGAGCAGGTTGGAGACCATGACCACGTCCACGAGGCCGAGGACGATCAGCATGACGGTGGTCTCCGGTGGTGAGCCGCCGAAGCCGAGCTCGATCAGATGGAGCAACTCCAGCATGAACCGCCACGTGTACACGATCTGGGCGAGGATCAGCCCCATGTAGAGCGGCGCCTGAATCCACCGGCTGAGGAACATGAAGTAGCCGACATAACCAGACATGGTCCGTGACTCCGGTGGAGGGTCGGCCACGGGCACCTGCGCGAGCCGCACTAGGACGTGAAGACGTTGACGTGCTGGACCCAGGTCTCGACGCGCACGATGGGCGGGTCGGTGGTGAGCTTGTCGAAAGCGATGGAGGGTAGGGCGCCCGCCAGCGCGAGTGCGGCGACGGCGGTCAGGACGCGGACCTTCAAAGGATCTCCTAGCTGCTCTGCGCTATCGGATGGACTGGGCTTGCGCTGCAGGGGGAACTGATCGGGCCACCGTGGCGGGCGGCGCGGCCGGCTTCGCCGCGCCGCCTGCCCGGATAACCGGATCGGCCGGGGACGTGCCCAGGCTGAGCCGGTCAGGGCTGCAAGCAGCTCACGGCCGGGACCTCGGCCGGCACGGCCGGGGCGGTCGGGTCGATCAGCGTCGTGGCGCCGGCGCCGGCCTCGGCCAGGCAGGGGACCAGGGCGAGAGGATCCACCACGGCGTGGGAGGCCGGGGCGGAGAGCAGGGTCAGGCCACCGGCGAGGGCCGTGACGGCGGCGATCCTACGGGGGGAGAAAAGCATAGAACCTCCTGGGAGACGGTAATGAACAACCGTCGTCTAGCTACCCGGGGCAGTGATCCAGTAACGCTCCGTATATTAGAAAGCTCTCACGTCTCCCAGCGGTCCTGCGCGGCCATGACCTCGTCGGCGTGGTCGTGCGCCCACACCCCGAACGCCTCGATCGGGCCGAGGAGCGTGCGGCCGAGATCGGTCAGCTCGTACTCGACGCGGGGCGGGGCCTCCGCGTACGTGCGGCGCGTGACCAGGCCGTTGAACTCCAGGCGGCGCAGCGTCTCGGTGAGGACCTTGGTGCTGATGCCGCCGATCTCCTCGCGCAGCCGTCCCGGCCGGCGCGGGCCGTGGCGCAGCGCCCACAGGACGACCGCGTTCCAGGTGTTGGCCAGCAGGTCGAAGGCCAGCCGGGCCTGGCAGTCGGCGATGAACCCCAACGAGGCCTCCGTTAGGCACCAAATGGTGTGTGACGGGCTTTCTACAGTCCTTCTACTTACCAGTTCATGCGACGGAGGACGAACATGCGTATCGGGATCCTGGGGGCGGGCGGCATGGCGGACGCCCTGGGCACGCAGTGGGCCAGGGCGGGGCACGAGGTGATGATCAGCGGCAGGGACGCGTCCGCGAGCGTGGCCCGGGCCGCGACGATGACGGCCGAGGCGGCCCGCACGTCGGCCGAGACCCCGGGCGTGCGGGCCGGGAGCTGGGCGGAGGCGGCGGCGTTCGGGGAGGTCGTGATGGTGGCCGTCAGGCAGGCGGGGCTGGCAGGCGTGCTCGAGTCCGCCGGCGGCGCGCTGCGCGGGAAGCCCGTCATCGACGTGGCCAACGCCGAGGGCCCGTACGACCCCGCCCGCCCCATCGCCCCGCTGATCCGCGACCTCACGGGAGGGCACGTGGTGAAGGCGTTCAACCTGTGCCACGTGGACGTGTGGCGGTTGACACCGCCGGTGTTCGACGGCAGGCCGCTGGCGGTGCCGCTGTGCGGTGACGACCCGGCCGCCCTGGCAGCGGTGCGTACGCTGGTCGCCGACCTCGGCTGCACCCCGGTGGACGGCGGCGGGCTCGACCGGGCCGTGCTGCTGGAAGCGACGGCCGCGTTCATGATCGGGCTCTGGTTCGGCGGCGCCGACGCCCAGGCCGTGCTCCCCCCGGTGGCCTATTCGGGCGTCTGAGCCGTACGACCGGCGGTGTATCGGGGATGACGACGAGCGGCGGATGCCCTCCGGCGGGCCCGGCAAGATCCTGGAGACCTCAATCCAGGTCGAAGGAGAGATCCAGTGGTAACCCAGGTCGCCAAGGGGAACGGGTACGTGACCGCGTTCAAGGCCGTGGTCGTTCTCAACACGCTGTCCGTCCTGGCGCAGGCCGTGACGGCCGGGCAGCTGATGAGCGGGGGAGGGGCGGGCTCTCACGGCATGGGGGCGTTGGCCGTGCACGTGCTGGGGCTGCTGCAGCTCGTCGCGGCCGTCCTGCTGTGGCGGCCCGGCCGGGGCCCGGGCTGGCCCGCGCTGGTCGGCCTGGCGGTGCTGCTGCTCGGCTTCGTCCAGTCCGCGCTGGGCGGATCGGGCGTGCTGGCGGTGCACGTACCGCTGGGGATGACGCTTTTCGGGCTCAGCGTCTGGCTCCTCGTCTGGGCCTGGCGCCCGCGATGACGGCGGAGGTCAGCCGGGCTGGTGGGTTCGGGCATCAGCCGGGGTGAGGGCCGGTGGTCGGCGCGGGCATCAGTCGGGGTGGCGGGCCAGGTGGTCGGCGCGGCGGATCGGGTCGGGGAGGCGGTAGCGCGGGGCGAGGCGCAGGACCTGGTCGGTGACCGTGTCCAGGGAGATGCGGTGGCCCTGGGAGACGTACACCGGCTTGATCTCCCGCTGCGTGCGCAGCGCGCGGCCGACGACGGCGCCCTCGTGGACGATCGGCGCCCAGTCGCCCCGTTCCGGCCCCGGCGGCTCGTGCGTGCCGACGAAGGGCGTCTTGCCCACGCCGAGCGCGGGCAGGCCGGTCAGCACGCCCAGGTGGCAGGCCAGGCCGAAGCCGCGCGGGTGCGCCAGCCCGTACCCGTCGCAGACCAGCAGGTCGGGTGTCACCGTGAGCCGTTCGAGCGCCTCCACCAGGGCGGGCAGCTCCCGGAAGGCGAACAGCCCCGGCACGTACGGGAACGCCACCCGCCCGCGCACCGTCACCTCCTCCACCGTCGCCATCGTGCCGGCGTCGAGGACGACCACGGCGGCCGTGAGGGCGTCGTCGCCGTGATAGTGCACGTCCAGGCCCGCGACCAGGGAGAAGTCGGCGGGGCCGGTGAGCTCGACGCGTCCGCGGAGCCGGTCCTGGACGGCCTCGGCCTCGGCGGTGGTGGTGGGCCATGGGTGAAGCTGCTGTACCTGCACCCGGCCTAAGCTATTACGCGTAGGGTCGGGCTCATGATCGAGGTGCTGGTGGTCGTCGGCCCCGGCGTGGTGGCCGACGCGGGGTTGCTGGAGGAGATCGCGGCCCGCGAGTTCTCCGCCGCGGGGGTCTCCGGGACGCTCGTCCACGCCCGCGACGCCTCTCAGGTCCTCTCGCTGCTGTCGTCGCCGTCCTCGCCGTCCTCGCCGGAGGGGGCGGGCGGTGTGGTCGTGCTGCCGGGGCCCTCGGCCGAGGTGCGCTCGCTGATCGGGCGGGACCTCGGGGCGGTGGTCTGGGTGGACGTCGAGCGCGTTGATGGGGTGACGGCCGGGGAGGGCGCCACCCACCTGCACGGGCGCGGCGTCGGCGGGCTGGCCTGGGGGATCCGACATGCCGTGCACCGGGTACGGCATCCGTCGCGGCGGATCGCGTACGGGCCGCTGCCGGAGCAATGGGGCGAGCTGTACCTTCCGGACGCCGACGAGCCGCCCGTGGCGATGCTGATCCACGGCGGGTACTGGCGCTCGATCTGGGCGGCCGACATCATGGGGCCGCTCTGCGCCGACCTGGTCGGGCGCGGGCTTGCGGTGTGGAACCTCGAATACCGGCGGCCGGATCTGCACGGCTGGGATGCGACGACGGCGGACGTGGCGGCGGGACTGTCCGCCCTCGCGACGGCGCACGCCGCGCCGCACGGCTCGGACGCGCTCCCGCCGGACCTGCTCCCCTCGGGCGCGCTTCCGGCGGGCGTCGATCGGACGGTGGGGCTGGACCTCACCCGGGTGACCGTCGTCGGCCACTCGGCAGGCGCCCAACTCGCCCTCCGCGCGGTTGCGGACGCGGTGGCCGGCGAGGCATCCGCCACCGGCGGCGCCCAAGCGGCGGCGGGTGAGGCTTACGCGGCGGGTGGGGCTCTCGAGGCCATTGGGGCTCACGCGGTGGACAGGGCTCGCGCGGACGCTGGGGCTTGCACGGCCGGTGAGGCTCGTGCGGTGGGTGGGGTGCGGGTGGTGATGGTGGTGTCGCTCGCCGGGGTGCTCGATCTGGTGGAAGGCGACCGGCGGTGGGTCGGGACCGGCGCCGTGGGAGCCGCCCTGGGCGGGCGCGCACCCGAAGGCCAGGTGGCGGTGCCGCCGTACGCGGACGCCTCGCCGTTGCTCCGGCTCCCGCTCGGTGTACGCCAGCTCGTCGTCCAAGGCGCCGCCGACGACCTGGACCTGGTCGACTTCAGCCGCCGCTACGCCCGCGCGGCCGAGGAGGCCGGCGACGAGGTGACCTACCTCGAAATGCCCGGCGACCACTTCGACGTCATCAACCCCGCCACCCCGATCTGGCAGGCCGCCGCCCGAGCGCTGGCGGGAGGCCCCGCCTCAAGGGGATAAAACGGACAACAACTAACATAACCGGGTGATCGTCGGAGAAACGCTCGGCCTGCTCGGAGCCGGGGTGGCGGCCGGAGTGGTGAGCACGGTCGTCAGCCTCGCCTCGATCGTCTCCTACCCGGCGCTCCTGGCGTTCGGCCTGCCCCCGCTCACCGCGAACGTCACCAACACCGTCGCTCTCGTCTTCACCGGCATCGGCGCCGCCGCCGGATCGCGGCCGGAGCTCGCCGGGGAGGGCGCCCGGGTGCTCAAACTCGGCCCCGTGGCCGCGGTCGGCGGCGCGACCGGCGCGTTGCTGCTGCTGGTCACCCCGGCCAGGACGTTCGAGCTGATCGCGCCCTGGCTGATCGCGATGGCCTCGCTGCTGCTGGTCAGGCCGCCGTCGGGGCGGGCACACGGCGAGCACGGCGTGCTGGGGCGGGTGGCGCTGTTCGCCGTGACGATCTACACGGGGTATTTCGGCGCGGCCGGAGGGCTGATGGTGTTCGCCGTGCTGGCCCTCATGTTCGACCACCCCGCGGCCAAGCTGAACGCCATGAAGAACGTGATGTCCGGGCTGGCGAACGCGGTGGCCGCGCTCGGGTTCGCGCTGTTCGGGCCGGTGAACTGGGCCGCGGCGGCGCCGCTGGCGGCCGGGTTTCTGCTCGGGGGATGGATCGGGCCCAGGATCGCGCGCCGGCTGCCGGGCAACAGCCTGCGCTACCTGGCGGCCGCCTGCGGGCTGGCGGTGGCGGTCAAGCTCGGCTGGGACTTGTACGCGCGCTGACCCCCTCGGGCGCCCCAATGGAGAGCCCAATGGAGAGCCCAGTGGAGAGCCCAGTGGAGAGCCCGGTGGAGAGCCCGGTGGAGAGCCCGGTGGCGAGCGCGGCGAAGCGGGTGGTGACCCGGTGCCAGATCGGCGTGGAGACCGGCTCGTCCGCCACCGCCCGCGCGTAGACCTCCTCGGGGTCGAACCCGTCCGGTGACCACTCGCGGATGCGCGCGGGCAGCACCTCGGGATGGAACTGCACGCCCCAGGCCCGCTCGCCCACCCGGAACGCCTGGTACGGGCAGGCGCCCGTCTCCGCCAGCCAGACGGCCCCGCCGGGCAGCCGGGTGACCGCGTCCTTGTGGTGCTCGATCGCGGGCACCACCTCCGGCAGCCCGTGGAACAGCGGATCGCCCGCGGCCTCGGGCCGGATCGTGAGGGGGAGACTGCCGTTCTCCGGCGCGCCGGTGTCGGCGGTCACCTCGCCGCCCGCGACCTCCGCGAGCAGCTGCCCGCCCAGGCAGATGCCGAAGAAAGGCACGCCCTCCTCCAGCGCCTGCCCCGCCAGCCGCCGGGCGTCGGCCAGCCACGGCGCCCGGTCGTCCTCGCCGGGCAGGTAGCCGCCGCCGAGCATGATCATGGCCGCGTGGTCGAGGCGGCCGGGCAGGGGAGCGCCCTCGTGGGCGAGGACGACGTCGAGCTTCAGCCCGGCCTCCTCCAGCCAGCCGCCCAGCCGGCTGGGGCCGCCGCTCCTGCTGTTCTGGACGATCAGGATCTGCTCGTTCACGGGAGGTTCGCCGCCCTGGCCGTGTGGCGCAGCAGCAGCGCGGTCGTCACCGGGCCGACCCCGCCCGGGACCGGCGTGAGCGCGCCCGCGACCTCCGACACCGCGTCGAAGTCCACGTCGCCGACCAGCCTGCCGTCGTCCGTGGGGTTGGTGCCGACGTCGATCACCACCGCGCCCGGCGCCACGTGCCCGGCGCCGATCAGCCCGGCGCGGCCCACCGCCGCGACCAGCACCTCGGCGGTAGTGGTGACGGAGGCCAGGTCCCGGGTGCGCGAGTGGCAGACGGTCACCGTGGCGTTCCGGTCGAGCAGCAGGTGGGCCAGCGGCTTGCCCACCACGGTCGAACGCCCGACCACCACCGCCCGCCGGCCCTCCAGCTCCACCTCGTAGTGGTCGAGCAGCGCCATCACGGCCGCAGCCGTGGCGGGCGGGAACGCGGGCAGCCCGGCGGCGAGCCGGCCCAGCGAGAGCGGGTTGGCGCCGTCGACGTCTTTGCGCGGGTCGATGGCCGCGGCCAGCCGCTGCGCGGAGGCGCCCGCGGGCAGCGGGGTCTGCAGCATGAGCCCGTGGACGTTGGCGTCGGCGCTGAGCTTGGTCAGCGTCTCGCCGATCCGCTCGGGCGCGGCCTCGGGCCCGAGATCGACGATGTCGCAGGCGATGCCCACGCCGGCCGCCGCCTTGGCGATCGACCTGACGTACCACAGGCTCGCCTCGTCGTCCGTCGCCACCACCACGGCCAGCCGCGGCGGCGGGCCCGCCGCCGCCTCGGCCTCCGTCTGGGCCCTGATGGCGGCGGCCAGCTCTTTCCCGGTCAGGGTTCTCACGGGTTGATCTCCTCGCGTACTTCGGCGGTCACCCAGTCTGCCCTGGCCACGGCCGCGTCCACACCGTGGACACGGGCGTTCAGCTCCTCGCGTATCCGCTCGTCCTTGATACCCGACAGGTTGACCTCGACGTTGATCCGGGCGGTGGTGAGCGCGGCGCGGGCGGCCTCCGCGGCGGCGGCGACGTCGGTGACGACGTTGCGGTTGCAGATCGGCAGCAGCACCTCGCACAGCTCGATCACCCGCGTGGCGGTCTCGACCACCCTGGCGGGCGGCTCGGCGGCGCCGGCCAGCGCCCGGGCGATGGCGGCGCTGCGCTCCTCGCCCTTGGGCAGCCGGTACGCGTTCGTGACCGCGGTGAACGCCGCCGCGTCCGCCTCGGCCAGCCGCAGCGCGCGGACCCGCAGGGTGTCGGTCTCCCCGATCACGCCGACGACGGTCTCGGCGTGGCCGGCGTACTTCTCCCCGGTCGTGTAGCGGGCGACCATGCCGAGCAGCGCGGCGCCCTGGGCCGCGTGCAGGGCGGCCGTGGCGCCGCCGCCCGGCGCGGGCACTCTGTCGGCCAGCTCGGTCAGGAAGTCGACGATCTTTGAGTCGCGCATGGCGGCATTCTGTCAGGCCACGCGTCCCTCATTCCCGATGCATCGGCCGCGTGGCGTCCTCCGGTCCGCTGTAGGACGCGTACGGTGAGGGCGCCGGCCCGTACTCGGGCTCGTAGACGGCCTGCTTCCCCGAGGACCGCCACCGCGACGGGAACAGCGAGACGACCACCAGCGCCACCCCCAGGAACAGCAGCACCCCCGAGTCCGCCACGGTCCGGAAACCCTGCTCCATGATATTCGGCAGCCAGTGGTCGGGCAGCACCCGCACGCCGACCTGCACCTCCACTGTGGGAATGACGCCCAGGGCGGTGAACGCCAGGCCGCCGAGCAGCGAGGCGATCGGCGACAGCCGCGAGCCGGCCAGGAACGCGAACGCGATCCCCGATGCCACGATCGCAGACAGCCCGAGCCAGGACGGCTGGAACGCCGACTGGAACCTGAGCAGATATTCGCCGATGCCGTACCAGAGGCTCGCGGCGATGATCGGAGGGAGGAGCAGTCCCGCGACCACTCCCAGAACATGACGGGCACCGTTTGACATGTCTAAACCCCGTTTGTTCGCTTGCGTCCCAACCTACCGCGCGATCCCACGGCGTGCGGGTGGCCTTCTCCACCCCCCCCTTGCTGAAAGCTCCCTGTGAAGGCTGCCCTCAGGCTTTGCCCGGGCGGCGGGCGCGGGCATCGTGGGCCGCATGAGATCCGCGATCCTGAAGACCGCACTCAGCACCCTCGTCGTGATCCTGCTCAGCGGCGTGCCCGCGCAGGCCACCGTGCAGGCCACCGGGAAGCCCGACACGTTCGCGCTGCCGAACGGGTTCCAGCCGGAGGGCATCGCGATCGGGCCTGGCCCGTACGCCTACTTCGGCTCCCGGGCGAGCGGCGACATCTACCGGGCCGACCTGCGGACCGGCGGGGGGTCCGTCATCAGCAAGGGCCCGGGCACGCCCTCGCTCGGGCTCAAGACCGACGGGCGCGGGCGGCTGTTCGTGGCCGGAGGCACCGGCGGCGACGCCCGCGTGATCGATCTGCGTACCGGCGAGGTCGTCAAGTCGTACAAGCTGACCGCCGACCCGGCGTTCGTCAACGACGTCATCCTCACCGGGCGCGCCGCGTACTTCACCGACTCCCGCAACCCCGTCCTGTACAAGCTGGCGCTCGGGCGCGGCGGCGCGCTGCCCGGCGAGGCCGTCAAGATCCCGCTGTCCGGCGCCATCCAGTACACGACCGGCAACAACGCCAACGGCATCGCCCCCAGCCCCGACCGGGAGTCGCTGCTGATCGTCCAGTCGAACACCGGCAAGCTGTTCGAGGTCGACCCGTCCTCCGGGGTCACCACGGAGGTGGACCTGGGCGGCGAGTCGCTCGTCAACGGCGACGGCCTGCTGCTGGAGGGGCGGACCCTGTACGCGGTGCAGAACCGCCTGAACGCGATCGCCGTCGTCAACCTGACGCGCGACGGCGCATCCGGAAAAGTCGTGAAACGGCTGACCGATCCGCGGTTCGACATCCCGACGACGGTCGCCGCCTCCGGCAAGCGCCTCTACCTGCCCAACGCCCGCTTCACGACGACCCCGGCCCCCGACACGCCGTACTCGGTGGTCGCCGTCAAGCGCTGACAGCCCTGGACGGGCAGGGGGCCGCCCTGCCCGTCCGGGCCCTACTTCTTGATCGTGTAGCTGTCGCCGTAGACCTTCCAGGTCAGCGGCGGGTTCAGGTCGAGGTTGCCGTTCTTGAGGAAGACGCGCTGCATCGTGTCCACGCGCGTCGTGTCCTCGTGCGCCTCCTCCGCCTTCATCGCCGCCTTCCTGGCGTCCAGGAACGCGTTCAGGTACGTCACCTCGTTCCCGCCCTGCGCGGGCGGCTTGGCCTTGGCCAGGGCCGACTTCCTGATGCCGCCGAAGCTCAGCTTGTCGCTGCCCGGCCCGTGCATGACCATGGCGTCGTAGTAGACGAACTGGCCGAGCGCGCGCAGCCCGTCCTGCTTGGCCTGGTTGACGGCCGGGTTGAAGTACACGCGGTCGCGCTCGTCGTTCTGGGCCTGCTGGAAGACGGTGTCCTTGGCGGCCGTCTTCCAGTCCTTGGTGAAGTTCGGGTCGAGGCCCTTGTGGGAGGCGCTGCCGTTCACCTTGCGCAGGGCCGGGAGGTATTTGGCGAGGACGTTGCCGGGCTTGCGCTCGGCGTAGAGCTCGACTAACTCCAGCATGTCGCCGGTGCCCGAGCAGAAGCCGATGATCCCCGCCGTGTAGCCGCGGTCGTCGTCGATGTCCTCGATGTAGCCGTACTGGGCCTTCCAGTCGAGCGAGGAGTTCTCCGCACTGGACACCAGCTGCATGGCGATGTCCTTCTTGTGCGGGTCGTCGAGGTCGGCCGGGCCGGTGCCGGTGACGGCGAGGGAGAGGGTCAGGAGTGTGGCGGTCAGCACATGAGCCCCTGGAGGAGAGGGAGGTTAGGAAAGCTTCCTAACGAAACATACTCCGATAAGTCAACCTAAGGGGCTCATGTTGTGAAAACTAACCCAAGGGCCGCAACGCGGCCAGCTGTTGCTCGAACGGGACGACCTCCTCCTCGGCCTCGGCCTTGGGCCTGCGGTGCAGCAGCAGGTCGGCCAGCTCCTCGGCGGCGCGGGCGATACGCGGGCCGAGGCCGTCGGTGAAGGCGTCGGCCGCGCCGCCCCAGTCCTCCGAGGCCGCGTACACGGCGGTGGGGACGACGACGGCGCGCAGATAGGCGAAGAGCGGGCGCAGCGCGTGCTCCAGCGCCAGCGAGTGCCGGGCCGTGCCGCCGGTGGCGGCGATCAGTGCGGGCTTGCCCGCCAGCGCCCCGTCGTCGATCACGTCGAAGAAGGACTTGAACAGGCCGCTGTACGAGCCGCTGAAGATCGGCGTGACCGCGATGAGCCCGTCGGCCTCCGTCACCGCCTCGATCGCCTCGCGCAGCCGGGCGTTCGGGAAGCCGGTCACGAAGTTGTTCGCGATGTCCACGGCGAGGTCGCGCAGCTCGATCACGCGTACCTCGGCCGGCGCCTGGCGCGTGACGGCCTCCGTCAGGCGGTCGGCGAGCAGGCGGCTGGAGGAGGGCTGGGTCAGCCCCGCCGTGACGACGGCGAGCTTCATCTGGTCGATCTCCTTTCCGATGGGTCAGGCGGTGGCGGGGACGCGGGCCGCGTGGGTGGGCCCGTCCGGGACCTCGGCGGGACGGTCCTTGGCGAACTCCTTGCGCAGCACCGGCACGACCTCCTCGCCGAGGATGTCGAGCTGCTCCAGCACGGTCTTCAGCGGCAGGCCCGCGTGGTCCATCAGGAACAGCTGGCGCTGGTAGTCGCCGAAGTAGTCCCTGAACTCGAGGGTCCTGTCGATGACCTGCTGCGGGCTGCCCACGGTGAGCGGCGTCTCCGCCATGAACTCCTCCAGCGACGGCCCGTGGCCGTACACGGGGGCGACGTCGAAGTACGGGCGGAACTCGCGCACCGCGTCCTGCGAGTTCTTGCGCATGAACACCTGGCCGCCCAGGCCCACGACGGCCTGCTCCGCGGTGCCGTGGCCGTAGTGCGCGTAGCGCTGGCGGTAGAGGTGGATCAGGCGCATGAAGTGCTCCTTCGGCCAGAAGATGTTGTTGGCGAAGAAGCCGTCGCCGTAGTAGGCGGCCTGCTCGGCGATCTCGGGGCTGCGGATCGAGCCGTGCCACACGAACGGCGGCACCCCGTCCAGCGGGCGCGGCGTCGAGGTGAAGCCCTGCAGCGGGGTGCGGAAGCGCCCCTCCCAGTCGACGACGTCCTCATGCCACAGCTTGTGCAGCAGGGAGTAGTTCTCGATGGCCAGCGGGATGCCCTGCCTGATGTCCTGGCCGAACCACGGGTAGACGGGCCCGGTGTTGCCCCGGCCCAGCATGAGGTCCACCCGGCCGTCCGCCAGGTGCTGCAGCATGGCGAAGTCCTCGGCGATCTTCACGGGGTCGTTGGTCGTGATCAACGTGGTGGCGGTGGACAGGATCAGGCGCTCCGTCTTGGCCGCGATGTAGCCGAGCATGGTGGTCGGCGAGGACGGCACGAAAGGCGGGTTGTGGTGCTCGCCGGTCGCGAACACGTCGAGCCCGACCTCCTCGGCCTTGAGCGCGATCGCCACCATCGCCTTGATCCGCTCGTGCTCCGTCGGCGTCCTGTCCGTGGTGGGGTCGGTGGTGACGTCGCCCACACTGAAGATTCCGAACTGCACTTTAGTCACCATCCATGACTGTTGAACTTTTGACGGCTACGGTAGCGCACAACCCCGCTGAGATATTCCACCATGGTGTGCACAAGTACGCGGAACCTCCAGGCGGATCACCACAGGCTGGAGGCTGACAACCACGCAGGTCCACGTCCCCGGCCCGCCTCCCGGCGGCTGAGTGACTAGGCGGCCAGCGCGTTGATGTCGGACGGGCCGAGGATGCGCTTGGGCGCGCCGCGCTCGGCGACCGCGATCATGGCCCGTCCGATGCGCTCCGTCGTGGTGACCGCCGACGCGAACAGCCGCCGCAGGATCGGGTAGAGCGGCCGCGTCACCACATAGGCCAACCGGTAGACCCGGGTCCGCGACGTGACGCCATGCATCGGCTGGATGTAGCCGGGCCGGAACATGTAAGCCTCGAAGGGCAGCTCCAGCAGCGCGTTCTCGGTCGCGCCCTTCACCCTGGCCCACATCGAGCGCCCCTGGGCGTCGGTGCCGGCGCCCGACACGTACACGAACGTCGAGCCGGGGTTGAGCCGGGCCAGCGTGCGGCCCGCGGACAGGGTGACGTCGTAGGTGATCCGCCGGTAGTCCGGCTCGCTCATGCCCGCCGACGAGACCCCGAGGCAGAAGAAGCAGGCGTCGTAGCCGGCCAGCTCGGCCTCGATCGGGGCAAGGTCGAGCAGGTCGCGGTGGGTGATCTCGCGCAGCTTGCCGTGGACGACCCCCGCCGGGGCGCGCCCGACGGTGAGCACGGCGTCCACCCGGTCGTCGAGCAGGCATTCCCTGAGCACCCCGCGCCCGATCATTCCGGTCGCCCCGAACAGGATCACCCTCATGCCCCGATTGTCTCTCGGATCTCGTCGGGCAGGGGATAGGGCTGCTCCGCGGGCAGCAGGCCGCTCACGTCCGCACGCGCCACGACCGCCGCGCGCACCTCCCGTACCCGGTCGGTGATGTCGGTGATCGCCAGCGTCCACTCGTCGACGTAGCGCCGCACGGCCTCGCCGGACAGCCCGACCTGGATCGACCGGTACGGCAGCGCCTGGTGCCGCACCCCGCGCTCGGGATCCCACTGGATCCGCACCGGGCTGCGCCGCATCCGGTCCGACCACCCGGGGCGGCGGTCGTCATGGCTCAGGCACGAGTGCGCCAGCGCCCACTCGAACCCCTCCCGCGACAGCGAAATGGCCAGCACCCGCTCCTGGCCGGGCTTGGTCGCCCACCCGCACCGGTACATCATCCACAGGAACGACGGCTTGATCCACGTCATCCGCTCGCGCTTGAACGGCGCCACGAACCGCTGCGCCGCCACGGCGGGCCCGGCGATGGCGGCGTCGTAGGCCTGGTAGACGGTGATCGACTCCTCGGTGTAGGCGGCACGGATCTGCCGGTAGGGCATGTTCATGCGGCCCAGCCTGGCGAAGAGCCGCACCGGAGGGCAACGGATTATGGCCCCGCCAGATCCCGGACCGCGAGCGCCAGGTGGGCGGTGGCGGGCGTCGGGACGGTCAGGCCGCAGGCCGAGATGCCGATCGCCCACTGCGTCCCGGGCACGACCGCGCTCGCGCACGCCACGTCCTCCCTGAACTGCCCGTGCTCCTCCACCACCTGCCCGGGCCGCAGCCCCGCCAGCTCCTCCTCCAGCTCCTCCACGCTCGAAGGGGTCACGGAGGTGAAGCGCTGCATGCCGTGCCCGATGAGCACGCCGCGCCGGACATGCGGCGGGAGGGACAGCAGCAGCGCCTTGCCGAGCGCGGTGGCGTGCGGCGCCGTCTCCAGGCCCGCCTGCAGGTCCTCCAGCCACGGCGAGCGCGGCCCCTCCGCCACCTCCACCACCATCAGCCGCTCGTCGGCGAGCTGGGCCAGGTAGGCGGAGTGGCCGGAGGCGTCGGCCAGGTGCCGCAGCACCTCCGAGGCGCGCGGCGGCCGCTCGAACGACTCCAGCATCTCGTGGAACCGCTCGGCCACCTGCGAGCCCGGCAGGTAGTCGCCGTCGGGCAGCCGGTGCAGGTAGCCCTCGTAGCACAGGGTTCGGACGAGGTGGTACGACGTGGACAGGTTCAGGCCACATCGGCGGGCGATGACCTTGACCGACAGCGGCCGGTCGGCACGCGAGACCTCTTCCAGCACGCGGAGCGCGCGGGAGACGCTGCGGATCAGGTCGCTGGGTTCTTCCCCGGTCATCCATATAGCATGCCGCCGCGTCGGCTTCTCCGCCCTTACGCGAAGGACCGAGCTTGCAGCCGTTCTCGGCGGCCGTGACGGCTCCCGCTACGGCTCCATGGCCTTGGTCCGGTGCACGGCCTGGAGCAGCCCGATGGCCACCAGCCCGGCGACCGTGGCCGAGCCGCCGTAGGAGACGAACGGCAGCGGCACGCCCACGATCGGCACGAGGCCCACGGTCATGCCCACGTTCACGAACGTCTGGAACGCGATCCACGACACCAGCGCACCGGCCAGCACGGTCCCGTAAGGGGAGTCGCCGCGCCGGGCGATGGCCAGCCCGCGCCACAGCAGCGCGCCCACGCACAGCACGATGAGCGCCGCGCCGACGAACCCGAGCTCCTCACCCGCGACGGTGAAGATGAAGTCCGTGTGCTGCTCGGGCACGAAGTGCCCGGCGGTCTGCTCGCCGTTGAACAGCCCCTTGCCGTAGAGGCCGCCCGACCCGATGGCGATGCGCGCCTGGGCGGCGTTGTAGCCCACGCCGCCCGGGTCGGACGCGGGGTCCGCCAGCACGAGCAGCCGTTCGATCTGGTACGGCCGCACCAGCCCCAGCTTCCAGGCCGCCGCGCCCGCCCCCACCGCCCCGGCGAAGAGCACCAGCAGCCACCGCTTGGGCGCCCCCGACACCAGCAGCGCCCCGGTCACCATGGCCGCGAACACCAGCATCGTCCCCAGGTCCGGCTGCAGCGCGATCAGCCCGATCGGCACCGCGGCCAGCACCAGCGCCAGCACCACCCCTCCGAACCCGGGCCGCCGCTGCCCGTCGCGCAGCTCGCCGAGCGGCACCGCGAAGGCCAGCGCCAGCGCCACCTTCGCGAACTCCGACGGCTGGAACTGCACTCCCGGGGCCGGCGCGATCCACGAGTGCGCCCCGTTCACCCGCACGCCCAGCGGGGTCAGCACGCCCGCCAGCGAGACCAGGGCCAGCACGTACACCACCGGCACGTACGCCCGCAGCACCCGCAGGTCGACCCGCGAGACCAGCCACATGAGCACCAGCCCGAGCCCGACGCTGACCGCCTGCCGCACCAGCAGCGAGTAGTCGCCCTCCATCCGCGTGGCCGACCACACCAGCAGCAGGCCCACCGCCGAAAGGGCCAGCGCCAGCAGCGTCAGGATCCGATCGGGCGCGGCCAGCGTCGGCGCCCACACCAGACGCGACCTCATCGCCTCTCCTGTGTTGAATGGTCGCGCTCACTTGGCCCTCGCTGGTCACGCGAGCTACCGCTCTCGGGCCTGAACGTTCGCCGCTCCGTCAACCCCAGGATGCCCTCCCAGATGGCACGAGCCGCGGGCGCCGCGCCCTCCGCGCCCCGGCCGCCCTCCGACAGCACGACCACCACGGTGTAGGCCGGATCGGGGGCGAAAGAGGCGAACCAGGAGGTGTCCCGCCGCCCGAACGACTCCGCCGTACCGGTCTTCCCGGCCACCGCGATCCGGTCGAACGGGAACTTCTCGAAAGCACCCCGCGCCGTCCCCGACCGGGGCACCTGGCTCAGCGCCTCCCTGATGAACCGCAGCGTCTCGCCGGAGGCCGGCAGCCGCCCCGCCACCGGCGGCTGGATCGTCCGCACGGTGCTCCCGTCGGGCCGCACGACCCGCAGCCCCACGCGCGGGCTGTACAGCGTGCCGCCGTTGGCGACGGCCGCGTACGCCCGCGCCAGCTGCAGCGGCGTCACCAGCACGCCGCCCTGCCCGATGGCGAAGTTGGCCGCGTCGCCGCCCCGCCACACGCCGCCGCCCCGGCAGTTCTCCCCGGCGACGGCCGTCAGGTACGCGGCCCGCCCCCGGTCGGCCAGCTCCGGGTAGCCCTTGACCGCGCGCCGGCAGCTCTCCTCGCGCGTGGCCTGCCAGTACGCCTTCTTCGACGCCGGGTCGGGCACCGCGCCCGCCGCCTCGCCCGGCAGGTCGACGCCCGTCGGCCGGCCGAACCCGAACCCGCGGGCGGTCCTCTGCATGACGTCCGACCCGCGCTCCCAGAGCTGGTCGGCGAGCCGGTAGAAGATCGTGTCGCACGACTCCACCAGCGCCTCGCGCATGGTCATCGGGCCGAGGTCCGCGCTCGCGAAGTTCCTGAACAGGCGGTTGCCGACGGTGTAGCCGCTCGGGCAGTCGTACGTGGCGCCGAGCCCGTACCCGGCGGCCGCGGCGGCCACCACCGAGGCGACCTTCCAGGTGGAGCCCGGCGCCCACTCGCCCTGCACGGCCCGCGACAGCAGCGGCAGCGCCTTGTACTCGCGGGCCGTCACGCCGTCGGTCCACACGGCCGGGTCGTACGAGGGCCGCCCCGCCAGCGCCACCACCCGCCCGGTCTCCGACTCCATCACCACCGCCGCGCCCGACGAACCGCCGCTGCTCGACAGGGCCCGGCTCAGCGCCTGCTCGGCGATGGTCTGGATGCGGGAGTCGATGCTGGTCACGAGCGTGTCGCCGGCGACGGGCTGGTCGAGGCGGATGACCCGGGTGACCCGGCCGGTGTTGTCCACGGCCACCTCCCGCCGTCCCGCCCTGCCGGCCAGCTCCTTGTCGTACACGCCTTCGAGGCCGTCGCGGCCCTTCGCGCCCTGCACGTACCCGAGCGTGTGCGCCGCCGCCGCGCCGAACGGGTAGACCCGGACGGGCCGCAGCTCCGTGCGCACCCCCGGGAAGTCCTGCTGCCGCTCGCTGATCAGCAGCGCCGTGACGCCCTCGGCGACGGGGATCGGCTCGTACGGCGAGCCCTGCCAGCACGGCTGCGCCACCCGCGGCCCGCACGGCCGCACCTTCTCCGCCAGCTGCCGGTACGGCTGCCGCAGCGCCTTCCCCAGCCGGGTGAGCACCGCCGCGCCACCGTCGGGCTGGTGGGCCAGCTCGACGGCGTCCACCGTCACCACCGGCCTGGTGTTGTTCGTCACCAGCGGCCGTCCGGCCACGTCGAGGATCTGGCCCCTCGTCGGCGGCAGCGACACGGTCCTGATCCGCACCTCGGCCGCCGCCTGCGCGTAGCGCGCGCCGCCGGCCACCTGCAGCTGCCACAGCCGCCCCACCAGCGTGAGCATCATCGCCGCGACGACCAGCCGCAGCACGAACAGCCTGGCCCTAGACACGGCGCGGCTCCGCCGCCGAACGGCCGGGCACCGGCCAGGGGTCCCTCGGCCTGCGCCGCGCCAGCGCCACGCCGACCGCCGCACCCACCGCCGCGCCGAGCGCCACCGTCCAGCCCAGCGTCCGTGGCAGCTCGGGGACGACCCCCGTCCAAGAGGCGTCCCCGAGCGCCACGGCGGCCGCGGCCTGCAGCAGGACGCCCATGGCGGCACCCGCCGCGGCCACCGGGAACGGCCTGCCCTCGCGCCAGTGGCCGACCAGCAGGCCCACGATCGACAGCACCAGCGCCGTCCGGCCCACCGTGCCGTCGGCGGGCGGCGTCACGTCGGCGGCCAGCCCGGCCACCAGCCCCGCCACGCACCCCCACACCGGCCCCCGGGCCAGCGCCAGCCACACCACGGCCAGCGTCACCAGGTCAGGACCGCCCCAGGGCGACCGGTTGACCAGCAGCACCTGCAGCAGCGGAGCCGCGAACACCAACACCACCAGCCCCATGGCTCACCGTCCCGGGTCGGGGACGACGACCGAGACGAGGTCGAGCGCGGACAGGCGGGCCGCGGGCCGCACCAGCGCCGTGCGGGTGGCCGCGCCCGAGACCTTCTCGATCGCGCTGACCGTGCCGATGGCCAGCCCGGCCACGTACGGCCGCCCGCCCGCCGAGCCGAGCGTCACCACCCGGTCGCCCACCTTCACGGGCGCGTCCGGGTCGAACAGGCTCAGCCGCAGGCTCCCCTCACCCGGCACGCCCGTGACCAGGCCGAGCTCGCCCGAGCCCGCCATGCGCGCGCCCACGGACGACCCCGCGTCCGTGATCAGCGACACCGTGGCCGTCGCCGGGCCCGCCCAGGTGACCTTGCCGACCAGGCCGTCGGCGTTCAGCACCGTCACGTCGCGCACGACGCCCGCCCCGGTCCCGGCGTCGATGGTGACCCGCTGCCCCTGCCCGAACCCCACCACGTGCGCGGCCACGCCCCGCGCGCTCGCCCCGGGCCGTTGCCGGGCCGCCAGCAGGTCGGCCCGCAGCTGCGCGTTCTCGCGCTCCAGCAACCGCACCCGCTGCTCGCCGCCGACGGACCTGGTGACCGCGCCGATCGCGTTCTCCAGCGTGCCGAACACGGCCGATCCCGCCGCCCGCAGCGGTGCCAGGGGCGTCAGCGTACGGTCGATCACGACGGTCAGGACGGCGGCGGCGAGCACGAGCAGGACGAACGCCCGCTTCACCGACGGGACCGATCGGGCAGCAGCACGTCACGCATGGCCTGGAAACGTTCGACGCAGCGGCCCGCGCCCAGCGCCACCGAGTAGAGCGGCTTGTCCACGACCCGGATCGGCATGCCGGTGGCCGCGCCCATCCGGTCGGCCAGGCCGCGTAACAGGGCGCCGCCGCCGGTCAGCACGATCCCGTTGTCCAGCAGGTCGCCCGCGAGTTCGGCCGGGCACTGGTCGAGCGTGGCCTGCACGGCGTCGATGATGGCCTGGACCTGGTCCTCGATGGCCTCGCTGATCTGCTCGGAGGTGATGGTGATGGTCTTCGGCAGCCCGCTGACCAGGTCGCGGCCGCGTACCGGGGCCGAGGTCTTCGGATCGAGCTGCCGTGGCCCGGTCGCGGGCGCCGCGTCGAGCCGCCTGGTCCTGGACCTGAACGGGTTCCAGCGGTGCGGGGCGGGCGGCGGCTCCGGCTCGGCCTCCTCCACGACGACCGCCGTACCCTGCCCGTCGGCGAGGGGGACGCCGACCCGGTGCCTGCCGGGGACGGGGTCGGCGTCGTGCACGCGAGCGGGCCTGACCATGCCCAGGTCGATCTTCAGGCGTTCGGCCGTGCGCTCGCCCAGCAGCAGCGCGTGCTCCTTCTTGGTGTGGGTGATGATCGCCTCGTCCAGCTCGTCGCCGCCCACCCGCAGCGACTTCGCGACCACGACGCCGCTCATGGAGACGATGGCGACCTCCGTGGTGCCGCCGCCGATGTCGACCACCATGTTGCCGGTGGCCTCGCCGACCTTCAGCCCGGCGCCGATCGCCGCGGCCATCGGCTCCTCGATGATGTGCACCCGGCGCGCCCCCGCCTCGTAGGCGGCCTCCTTGACCGCCCGCTGCTCGATGGAGGTGGTGCCGCTCGGGACCGCCACGACGATGCGCGGCTTGGCCAGGAACCTGCTCGGGTGCGCCCTCTGGATGAACATCCGCAGCATCCGCTCGGCCGCGTCCAGATCCGCGATCACGCCGTCCTTGAGCGGCCTGATCGTGGCGATGTGCGGGGGAGTACGGCCCATCATCCGCTTGGCCGCCCTGCCCACGGCCACGACGGTGTTCTTGTGCAGGTTGATCGCGATGACGGAGGGCTCGTTCAGGACGATGCCCTTCCTGCGGACGTAGACGAGAGTGTTGGCCGTACCGAGATCGACGGCTATGTCGTGACCGAGAAGACCCAATGCGAATGCCATGTGCCGCACAGCCTTTCGACCGGAAGGGCAGGGGGACTGCTGCCCGCACTCGCGCTGCCCTGACGGTTTTGACCACAAACGTCTTAACTCTGTATCCGCCCCCGTCCCCGCAGCTCAGCCGGTGTGCCGGGCCGGGTGGCGAGCACGGGAACCGGATCACCGGGCGGTGCGCCAGGCCTGCTCCTCGACCAGCTCCACGCTGCGCCACCCGCCGGAGGTGCGCCGCAGGCGATGGTGGTACCAGCCGCCGCCGTGCAGGAAGCCCTCGGTGTCCGCGGTGACCATGTCCCTGGTGGGGGCGAGGGTGTCGGTGAAGGGGGCGCTCACGCGCGCCTCGCCGTCCTGGAAGTCGATGGTCGGGGCCCCGATGAGGTGCAGCCGCCCCGGCCAGTGCGGCAGCACCTCGGCGAGCCAGGCCTTGACCTCGTCCCGGGAGCCCCTGATGCCGCCGGTGGCGCGGTAGTCGATCACCGCGTCCGGGCTGAACACCTCGTCGAGCAGGTCCCACTGGCCGGAGTCGATGGCGCGGGTGTAGCGGGCCAGCAGTCCGGTGATTTCGAGTCGATCGGCGATCTCCTGCGTGTCCATGGGGTGATCGTCGCGCTATGCGCGCTCGTTGGCCAGATCATTCAGCGGCGCAGCAGCCCGGCCAGCCGCTCGCGTGAGGCCCGTACGGTGAACGGCTCGCAGGTCGCGCAGAAGTAGCCGCGGCCGAACGTGAACTCCACGGCGCCGCCCGTGGCCAGGTTGACCAGCACGCGCTCGTTGTCCACGCTCACGGTGCGCGGGTTCTGCGGCGGCGGCATGAGCGGGCGCAGCGCCCCGGCCAGCCGCCGACGGCCCGCCGGGGTGAGCACGGCCGGGGTGAAGATCTCCTGTACGGCGAGCGCCCGGCCCAGGGCCCGGTCGTAGTTGACGGCCCGCCCGGCGTCCCCCGCCATCATGTAGCGGACGGAGATCACGTCGGCGTCGTTACGCACGACGACGTACGTGGCCGTGACGAGCCCGGTGGCCGCGGGATCGGCCCGCAGGCTTCGCAACGTGCGTTCGACGGCCTCGCGCACGGGCTCGGCGAGCGCCGCGTTGATCCGCGCCGCGTCGGCGCCCTGGGCCCGCGGGTAGGAGACGTCGATCGTGAGCCTCGGGCGCTGCTCCCGCCAGGCGACGGGGCCGATCGCGACCCGCTCGCGGGCCGGGCCGCCCTGCACGGCCGGCGCCGCCGCCACGAGCACCAGCAGCACCGCGCCGTACAGGAGGATCTTCCGCCGCAGTGGCACCACCAGCGCCGCGGCCACGAGCGGCCCGGCGACGAGGCCCGTCTGCAGCCCGGTGACCGGGTCGAACAGGCCGGCCAGCCCGCCGGCGAGCACCGACAGCCCCCAGACGGCCAGCAACGGGGCCGCGCGGCGCTCCTTCGTGTTCAGCCGGGCGAAGCCGAGGTAGACCAGCCCGGCGAGGAGCAGCACGTAGAGCACGCCGGTCAGGTTCTCCAGCGGCGGGCGGGTCACGCACAGCACCGGCACGGCCAGGAACGGCGCGTCGGCCCGCCCCACGGGCGGTCCCGCGCCGAACCCCTGGAACGCCCCCGCCACCACGGCGATCACCAGCGCCGCCCCGCCCGCCCGCGCCGCGGCCAGGCCGCGCTCCCGGCGGCTCGGCACGTGCGGGCGCACCTGCTCCTTCCAGGCCCGGTACCGCTCGCGCAGCTTGGCCCAGCCCTCCTCGCCCGTCAGCTCGACAATGCGTACGAACCTGGTCAGGCCGACCTGCGAATGCACGATGAACAGCAGCGCCCCCAACACCGGCACCACGAACCCGGTGAACGCGGCGGCCTCCCGGGCGGGCGCGACGTCCAGCGGCCGCTCGCCGGTGACCGCGTGGCCGATCACGCTGCCGAGGTTCCAGGCCAGCGCGGCGGCCAGCGCGAGCGCACCCGTCAGCAGCAGGTAGTCAGAGGCGGGGAAGAGCCGTACGAGCTGCCCCCGGATCGCGACGTACACCAGTACCGCCGCCGTCACCCCGAACACGGCCACCACCGCCCACACCCACACCACCACGGTCCCGCCCAGCGCCGGATCGGGCGGGGCGAGCAGCGCGAGCGCCCGCAGCGGCGCGGGCGTCCCCTCGTCGAACGTCCGCCGCGTCAGCAGCGGGAACCTCGAGGTGACGGCCAGGCAGAAGTACGTCAGCGCGAGCGCCGCCCCGGCCACCAGCAGGCTCCACCGCCGATCGGGCCGCACGGGATCGGGTGCCGTGGCCGGGCGCTCCCTGGCCGGAACGACCGTCTGGATCCCGATGGCGGCCGCCGCGAGCAGCAACGGGGGCACGGCGACCTGGGCGGGGTGGGCGATCAGCGCCGCCCCGAGGTCACGGAGGTACTCCGCCGCCCAGGCCCAGTCCAGCGGGTCGGCGAGCAGCAGCTCCCGCATGCCGCGGTCGATGGCGACGACGGCCGCGTACACGACCGGGGCGGCGGTCAGCACGATCCACGCCAGGACGAACGCCCGCCCCGGCCGCCCCTCGACCGGTAATCGCCGCCGCAGCACGCCCTCCAGCGACCCGGCCGCGACGGCGGCGAGCACCACGGCCACCTGGTCGAAGTAGTTCAGCGAGAGCGGCAGCCAGGCGAGCAGCTCCTGCCGCCCGAGGAAGGCGCTCCACACCACCGACCACCCCGCCACCAGGCCCGGCAGCACCCAGCCACGCGGCCGGAACGCCGACGTGCCCTGCTTCGCGGGCCCGGCGGGCGCCGCCCGGGTGACGGCCAGCACCAGCAGAGCGGAGAGCAGCGCCGTCGCCATCCCCCACGAGGCGGCGTACGTCAGGTGCTCCCGAAAGGGCATGCCTCGCAGCCGCGCCCACATCAGCACGGCCAGCACTCCCGCGGGACCGCCGGCGAGCCCCCAGCAGACCAGCACCCCCAGCCGCGACCCGCCGAACCCGGCCCACCGGAACGCGAGATACGCCCCGCCCGTCAGCGCGACCGAGAAGGCCACCAGCACCGCCGCCGTGCCCCCGCCCGTCCCGGGGAAGACCAGGACGCCGCCGAAGGCCCGGCCGAGCGGGAATCCGCCCACCGGCGGCAGGGCGGACCCGCCGGAGACGGCGAGCGCGCAGACCACGGCCGCGAGCAGGAAGATACGGGTCGTTTTCGCCACACCTCGTCCTCTGCCCGAGCCGGGTCGGATGCCGCCGCCCGGTGACGGGGAAGTGTCTCACCGGTGAGCGCCACCCGCTGGTGTTCGCTGTCGTGTCCCGACGATCATCGGCTCGCTGGGCGTCGGCGTTGCTGCTCGCGGTGCTGCCCGGCGTCCTGTTCCGGATCGACGCGCTCCTGCCCGAACCCGAGGACGCCACGGGCCTGTACGGGTTCGTGACCCTGTATTCGTGCCGGATCGACCTGTCCGTCCGCTACTGGGACAGCGCGCTGCGGGACTTCCCGCTCTTCTCGTACAGCGGCGCACCGTTGATCGTCCTCGGCTTCGCGGGCTGGTACGCGAGCCTGCGGAAGGGGCGTGACCGGCTCGTCCGCGCGGCCGCCGTGGTCCTGACGGTGACGGCGACCCTCCTGGTCGCGGTCGGGTCCGTCCCTCCGGGCAAGGTGAGCGCCGACAGCGAGCTCGACTGCGCCGGATTCGGCCGCGGCACCCCCGAGCCCGCCGTACGGGACGCGCCCCATGCGTCCCTGCTGCCGGCGCTGGCCTCGCTCTGCCCCTCTGTTGCGAGCCGGCAGGCGGCGCAGGAGAGCCAGCGGCAGGAGGAAGCGGCCGCGTACGTCGCCGGGAAGGAGCGGGCCTGCGCCCGGCACCGGACCCACCGCCCCAGGATCAAGCCGGTACGCCAGCGGCGCGCCACGATGTTCACCGAGTTCTGGACCATCGGGGGGTGGGAGGACGGCTCCGAGGGCCGCGTTCCCGACCTGGTCGAGAACCTGGTCGGGAGCGAGCAGAAGGAGCCGGTCGTCCATCGGTGACGCCCGGCACCCCCGCCCCTCGCGGCCTACGGGTTGAGGTCGGCGGCGGAACGCTCGGCGAAGATCCGCATGGCCTTGGTGGTGATCGGGCCGGGAGCGATCGGCAGCTCGGTGTCGTCGACGAGCCTGATCGGCTGGATGTCGCGGGTCGTCGAGGTCAGGAACGCCTCCTCGGCCTCGTACAGCGCCGACAGCGGCACGTCGGTCTCCTCCCCGCCGCACCATTCGAGCACCAGCGCCCGGGTCACCCCGGCCAGGGGGCCGGCCTCGAGGGTGGGGGTGAGCAGGCGGCCGTCGCGGACGATGAAGATGTTGGAGCCGGTGCCCTCGCAGAGGTCGCCCGCCAGGTTGCCGAAGATGGCCTCGCCGCCGCCGCGCTTCTTGGCGAACAGCAGGGCCTTGGCGTTGTCGCCGTACGAGGTGCTCTTGACCCCGGACAGGGCGCCGCGCTCGTTGCGGGGCCAGGGGACGACGGTGACGTTGGCGGTGGCCGGGAACGGCTTCTGCTCGTCCACGATGACGACGGAGGTGGTGCCCTGGTCGCCGCGGTCGGAGCCGAGAGGGCCGGGGCCGCTGGTGTAGGTGACGCGGATGCGGCCGAGCGCCCACGCGGGCGCGACGGCCAGGAGCTTGCCGATGCCGTCGGCGATGGCGTCGACGTCGGGCTCGGGCAGGTCCATGCGCTGGGCGGAGAGCGTGAGCCGGTCGAGGTGACGGGTGAGCGCGAACGACCGGCCGTTCACGATCTTGATGGTCTCGAAGACGCCGTCGCCGACCATGAGTCCGTGGTCGAACACCGATACGGTGGCCTGCGCGGGGTCGATCAGCTCGCCGTTGACCCAGACAGGGATGTTCATGTAGTTCCTCCTGTGGATGCCAGTGCGATGAGCCTGGCTGCTTTGAGCTCGGTCTCGAGCCATTCGCGCCTGGGGTCGCTGCCCCAGGTGATGCCCGCTCCCGTGCCGAATCGGAGCTCGCCTTTGCCGTGAGCCAACGGCGAGATCCAGAATGTTCTGATGCCCACGGCCAGCGCCGCCCGGCGGCGGTCGGCGTCGACCCAGCCCACAGCCCCACAGTACGGCCCCCGGGGTGCAGGTTCGAGCTCGTTGATGATGCGCAGAGCCGACGACTTGGGCGCGCCCGTGACAGATCCGGGCGGGAAAGTCGCGGCGAAGAGCTCGGGCCAGCCCGCCCCCGGCGCCAGTCTGGCCCGGACGGTGGAGACGAGATGGACGAGCCCCGGGTGCTCCTCGACGGCGCAGAGCGACGGCACCTCGACCGATCCGACGGCCGCGACCCTGCCGAGGTCGTTGCGGACGAGGTCGACGATCATGACGTTCTCGGCGTAGTCCTTGTCGAGGAGGTCGTCCGCGGTCGCGCCGGTGCCCTTGATGGGCCTGGACTCCACCACGTCGCCGTCACGCGACAGGTAGAGCTCGGGCGATGCGGACACCACGCTCAGGCCGGGCACCCGGATGACGGCCGCGTACGGCGCGGGGTTGCCCGCGGCCAGCCGGGCGGCCAGGGCGAGCGGGTCGGCGTCGGCCGGGACGGGGGCCGTCAGGATCCGGCAGAGGTTCGCCTGGTAGACCTCGCCCCGCTCGATGTAGCCGCGGATGGCGCGCACGCCCCGCTCGTAGGCGGCCTGATCGAGCGAACTGCGCCACTGGTCGGGCCGGGGCCCGTGCCAGGGGCGGGCGGGAGCGGGCAGGGGAGACTCGCGCACCCGGTCGAACCGGGCACACGTCACCTTGCCCTCGTAGTCGACGACGACAGCCCACCAGCCCTCGCCGTCGAGCGCGGCCAGGTCGGAGGTCACGTCGCGCAACCCGGTCGCGTACACGTGGCCTAAGTGGGCGAAACCGTCGTACACATTCTCCATTCTCCCAGCATTTCGACGAGCTCCAGCGCGGCCGGCAGCGGCGCCTCGGGCAGGGCCGCGTACACCTTCCGCGCGGGCGCCATCCCCCGCAGCGGCCGCAGCACCAGATCCCCCGGTACGGCCCGCGCCGCCAGCTCCGGAACCAGCGTCACCCCGAGCCCGGCGGCGACGAACCCGAACTTGCCCGTCCACTCGGCCACCCGCAGCCCGCTGCGCGGCGTGAACCCGGCCGCCGCGCACGCGGTCACCAGCAGGGTCGGCTGGCCGCGCGGGGCGGCCTCGATCCACGTCTCCTCCGCCAGGTCCCGCAGGTCCACGTCGGCCTCGGCGGCCAGCCGGTGGCCGCCGGGCAGCGCGACCAGCAGCCGGTCCTCACGCAGCGGCACCGTACGGACGCCTTCGGCGGACAGCCCAGCCGGGTAGTCGCTGATCACGGCCACGTCGAGGGCGCCCCCGCGCAGCCGGTCCATCAGCCGCGAGGTCAGCCCCTCGATCAGCCGCAGCTCGACGTCGGGCCGCCGCTCGGCGAACCGTTTCAGCGTGCCGGGCACCAGATCCACGTTCGCCGTGGCGAACGCGCCCACCCGCAGCGTCCCGCCCCGGCCGGTGTGGATGGCGGCCAGCTCCTCGCCCGCACGTTCGAGCCGGTCGAGCACGGCCGTGGCATGCCGGTGCAGCGCCTTCCCCGCCGGGGTCAGGCGCACCCCGCGCGGCAGGCGCTCGAAGAGCGGCCCGCCGGTGGCGCGCTCCAGCGCGGCGACGCGGCGGGAGACCGCCGACTGGGTGTAGCCGAGCAGCTCGGCGGCGGCCGTGAAGGAGCCGCTCACGGCGACCTCGTGGAACAGCCGCAGCGCTCCGGGGTCCAAGGCATTCAGATCTCGCATGGCTGATATGCAATCTAGTCGGTGGTGGAATACCTCGCATCCAGGTTGACTGTGGCGCATGATTACTTTTCTCGGACAGGGACGCATGGGCGTCCCCATGGCCCGGCGGCTGACCCAGGCCGGGCACAAGGTGACGACGTGGCGGCGCGGGAGCGGCGTGACCGCGGCGGAGGCGGTGGACGGGGCCGAGCTGGTCATCACCATGCTCAGCGACCCGGCCGCGGTGCGGGAGGTGCTGACGGCGGCGCTACCGGGGCTGCGGCCCGGCGCGACGGTGGTGGAGATGTCCACGATCGGCCCGGAGGCGGTGCGCGAGCTGCGCGCGCTGCTGCCGGCCGAGGTGGGCCTGGTGGACGCGCCGGTGCTGGGCAGCGTGGGCCCCGCGGCCGACGGCACGCTGACCGTGCTGGCCGGCGGTGACGTGTCGGGCTGCCGCGAGGTGCTGTCGGTGTTCGGGTCGGTGCGGGAGCTCGGGCCGCTGGGCGCGGGCGCGGCCATGAAGATCGCCGTCATGAGCGCGATCGTGCCCGCTCAGGTGCTGCTGGCGGAGACGTTCGCGTACGGCGAGGCGCACGGCGTGGACCGTGGCGCGCTGGCCGACGTGCTGTCGGGCACCCCGCTGGGCACGCTTGCGGAGCGGCTGCGCGTGCCGTCCGCCGAGACCCGCTACTCGCTGGGGCACGCGACCAAGGACCTGGAGCTGGGCTCCTGGGAGGGTGCCTCCATGGCCGGCGCCGCCCGGGCCAGGCTGCAGGAGGCGCGGGCGGCCGGGCTGGGGGAGCGCGACCTGACGGCGATCGCCGAGCATGTCGGCGGGGGGACCACCCACCGTGCGGTGCCGCTGAACCTGTCCACGATCCCCGCCACGAACGGCCGCTACTCGCACGCCGTACGCGTCGGCGACATGCTCTACGTCTCCGGCCAGGCCGCCTTCGACGAGCAGGGGAACATCGTCGGCGAAGGATCCATGGCCGCCCAGTCCGAGCACATCTTCCAGGTGATCTCGCGCATCCTCGCCGATCAGGGGGCGACGTTCGAGGACATCGCGTTCATCCGGACGTACGTGACGGACATGGACCAGCTCCTCGACTACGGGCGGGTCCGCGCGAAGTACATCACCGGCACGCCCCCGGCCAGCACCACCGTGGAGGTGTCCAGGCTGTTCCGGCCGGGGCTGCTGCTGGAGGTGGACCTGATCGTCGCGCTCCCTGGCTAGTTCAGGGGCCCGGCGACCGACTCCGCCGCCGCCACCACGCCGCCCTCGGCGACCAGGCGTACGGCGGACTCGATCTCCGGCGCGAGGAACCGGTCCGGCCCGGGGGCGGGCACGGTCTCGCGCAGGGCCTTGACGACGGCCGCGGTCGCGGGCGCGGGCTCCAAAGGGGCGCGCAGGTCGAGCGCGCGGGCGGCGGTGAGCACCTCGACCGCCAGCACGCGGGTGAGCCCGTCCACCGACCTGCGCAGCTTGCGCGCCGCCGACCAGCCCATGGACACGTGGTCCTCCTGCATGGCCGAGCTGGGGATCGAGTCCACGCTGGCGGGCACGGCCAGGCGCTTCATCTCGGAGACGATGGCCGCCTGGGTGTACTGGGCGATCATGTGACCCGAGTCCACGCCGGGGTCGTGGGCCAGGAAGGCGGGCAGGCCGTGGTTGCGGGCCACGTCCAGGAACCGGTCGGTACGCCGTTCCGACATCGAGGCCAGGTCGGCGGCCACCACGGCCAGGAAGTCCAGGACGTACCCGATCGGCGCGCCGTGGAAGTTGCCGTTGGACTCGACGCGGCCGTCGGCCAGCACCGCGGGGTTGTCGACGGCGCTGGCCAGCTCCCATCCGGCAACGGTGGCGGCGTGCGCGATCGTGTCGCGGGCGGCACCGGCGACCTGGGGGGCGCAGCGCAGCGAGTAGGCGTCCTGGACGCGGGTGCAGGACTCCGGGTCGCGGTGGCTGGCCATGATGCCGGACTCGCGCAGGACCTTGGTCATGTTGGCGGCGGACAGGGCCTGGCCGGGGTGCGGCCTGAGCGCCTGCAGCTCCGGCATGAACACCCGGTCGGTGCCCAGCAGCGCCTCCACGCTCATCGCGGCGCTGACGTCGGCGGTCCTGACGAGCGCCGTGAGGTCGTGGATGGCCAGGATGAGCATGCCGAGCATGCCGTCCGTGCCGTTGATGAGCGCCAGGCCCTCCTTGGCGGCCAGCTCGACGGGGTCGATGTGGGCCTGCTTGAGCGCCTCGCCGGCGGGCTGGAGGTTCCCGGAGCCGTCGCGTACGACGCCCTCGCCCATCAGCGTGAGCGCGACGTGCGCCAGCGGCGCGAGGTCGCCCGAGCAGCCGAGGCTGCCGTACTCGTGCACGACCGGCGTGATGCCCGCGCTGATCAGCGCGGCCAGGGTCTTGGCCGTGGTGGGCCTGATGCCGGTGTGGCCGGTGGCGAGCGTGTGCAGGCGCAGCAGCATGAGCGCGCGCACGACCTCGGTCTCGACCTCGGGCCCGCTGCCCGCCGCGTGGGAGCGCACCAGCGAGCGCTGGAGCTGGGCGCGCAGCGCCGGGTCGATGTGGCGGGTGGCCAGGGCTCCGAAGCCCGTCGAGATGCCGTACGCGGGCGTCGGGCTCTCGGCCAGCTCGTCCACCCGCTGGCGGGCGGCTGAGATGGCGGCCAGGGCGTCGTCGGTGAGCTGTACGGGGGCGCCGTGGCGGGCCACCCGGATGACGTCGTCGAAGGTCAAGGGCTCGGGGCCGACGTTCACGACCTCGTTGTCGCGCATGGGGCGTTCTCTCTCGCTGCTCGCTAGGTAACCGGCGTACCCGATGTTAGCTCCTTACTTGGGAACAATGCGGACAGCCCCTCCCTGCCCTCGTCGGTGAGGACCACCGCTCTGGGCACCTTGCCGCGCCGGTACCAGTCCCGTTCGAACAGCACCTCGGTGATCGCGGCCCCCAGCGCCCCGCCCAGATGCGACCTGCGCTCGGTCCAGTCCAGGCACTCGGGCGCGAATCGCCTCCTCGACCTGCGCGCGCCGTCCACGTCCACGCCGATGCCGGCCAGCAGCCGCTCTCCCGCCTCGGTCAGGTCCTGCGCCGCGTAGTAGCCGCCCTCGGCGAGCCGGTCGAGCAGCCCCACCCCGGCGCGTCCCGCGAGGTGGTCGTAGCAGGTGCGGGCCTCCTCCAGCATCCTGGCCTGCCTGGACTGGCGCAGGGACCGTACGGGCGGGCGGGCGCTGACCCTGGCCAGCACCTCCAGCACCTCGGCCACGTCGTGCCCGGCCAGGCGGTAGTAGCGGTGGCGGCCCTGGCGTACGACGTCGACCAGGCGCCCGTCGAGCAGCCTGGACAGGTGGGCGCTCGCCGTGGCGGCGCTGACCCCGGCCACCCTGGCCAGCTCTCCCGCCGCCAGGGCCCGCCCGTCGAGGAGGGCGGTCAGCATGGCCGCCCTGGTCGGGTCCGCGATGAGCGCGGCGACGGGCGCTATGTCGGCGTCGCGAGCGATGTACTCCATGCGTACGACGCTAGTACGGCGACATTTCGACGCGCGTCGAAGGGTCACGCCGCGCTTGCCGAGCACCTTGCGACGTGCGTCGAGGGGTCGGCCGCGCTCGCCGCCTCGCGACGTGCGCCGAAAGGTCAGCCGTGTTTGCCGAGTGCCTTGCGGATCAGCTCCCGTGCCCGCTCCATCAGCGCGATCGGCGTGCCCACCAGGACGTTCTTGGTGGCGCTCTCCGTGCCGGGGTGCGGGCGCAGCGGAGCGAGGCTCTCGGCCGCCCGCACCGCCGCGGCCATGGCCCGCCGCTCTACCGCGGAGGTCTTCGCGCGCAGCTTGACGAACTCGTACCGTTCCTCGCTGCGGGCGTGCGCCGCCACGGCCAGGCGCAGCTCACCGAGCCGCTCCCAGAACTGCGGATGGTCCACTCCGCCCTTGTGAAGGTCGAGGAGGAGCCGTTTGGCGCGGTTCTCCTCGGTCAGGCGGTCGCCCACGACGCCCTGCCCGTTGTCGAGCTTCCTGCGCGCGTACGGATGGACGATCTCCTCCTCGGCGGTCTCGTGCACGGACAACATCCGCGTGAGACGGTCGAAGGCCTCCTCCACCTTGTCCGGCGGCGCCTGCTCCACCTCGTCGAACAGGTCCCTGATCTGGCTGTGCTGGATCACCAGCAAATCGATGACATCTTGTTCACCCACGCCCGCGCCCTACCCGAGCCTCCGGCGGGCACGCGCTTCCTTACCGAACGCGGGCCGTCAGAGGACCGAAAGCGGAGGTTGCCGCATTTCGCCCCGGGTAAGCGCAGCGACATGGCCTTCGACCCACTGCAGGAGCGGGGTATCCCGCTGGACGACCAGCTGCGCCACTGGAACGAGCTGAACGTCACGCCGATCGACCCCGACCACACCGACCCCTACACGCGCTGCCGCATCATCACCATAAACGCGATCGAGACGGAGGCGATCCTCTTCAGCCACCAGCTCGCCCGCCACTGTCCCGACACCGAGATCAGGCAGCAACTGGCGCGGGTGCGCTACATCGAGGCGCAGCAGCAGAAGGTGGTCAACTGGCTGCTGTCCGGGCTGTCGTCGGTGCTGGAGACCACGATCGCCTACGAGCAGGCGGCGGTGGACCTGACGGCGTGGGCGGCGCGGCTGGAGCCGGACGACTATCTGAAGCAGGCCTACCAGTTCGGCCTGCTGGAGCACCTCGACCACCTCTACCGGTACGCGAACCTGTACGAGATGATCGAGCACCGCGCGGCCGAGAAGATCGTGGGCCGGGTGACCGAGGTGATGCCGGGGCGGCCGACGCACCTGCAGCACCGGGATCCGGTGGACAACGTGCGCGAGCCGTACGACCGGGGGAGGACGGAGCCGCTGTCGCGGCTGCACGCGCTGACCGTCATGGCGGTCGAGCAGCAGATCATGAACTTCTCCATGAACGTCGGTCCCATGTGCCTGGAGCCCGCGGCCCGCCGGCTCTACCAGGAGATCGGGCTGGTGGAGGAGGGGCACCTCACCCACTACGAGTCGCTGGCCGACGGGGGCGAGAGCTGGTGGGAGCGGCTGCTCAACCACGAGTACAACGAGTGCTACCTGTACTACTCGTGCATGGAGACCGAGTCGGATCCCCGGGTGAAGGGCATCTGGGAGCTGCACCTCAACATGGAGCTGGAGCACCTGCGGCTGGCGGCCGAGCTGTTCAGGCGGTTCGACGGGCGCGATCCCGACCAGGTGCTGGCCCAGGCGTGCCCGCCGCCGATGACGTTCGAGCCGAACAAGGCCTACCTCCGCGACCTGCTCGCCACCCAGGCCGACCGCACGACGCTGGGCACCGGGTACGTGCTGGAGGAGCACGAGCGGTTCCGGAGGATGCGGCAGGCGCTGGCGGACGGGGAACGGCCGCCTTCCGAACGCGTCATCGAGGACAACCGCGCCGTTTCCGGTCGGGACTACCGCCTGGAGACGGAGGCACCGTACTCGACGGGCGTGTCCGGCGGCCCGCGAGGCCGCTAGAACCCGTCCTATGGCGCTCACCGTCACCAGAGCCCACCGCCAGAGCCCACCGCCAGAGCTCGTCACCAGCGCCCGTCGCTAGAGTCGGGTCTCATGACAGCAGTCGCCCTCGTGACCGGCGCGTCGCGCGGCCTCGGTGCCGTGATCGCGCGCCGGCTGGCCGCCGACGGCCTGGCCGTCGCCGTCAACTACAGCCGGGACGCCGCCGGAGCCACGAAGGTGGTGGACGAGATCCGCGCCGCGGGCGGCGCCGCGGAGACGTTCGCCGCCGACGTCACGCACGAGCCCGACGTGTCGTCGCTGGTCGCCGACGTCACCGAGCGCCTGGGCCCGGTCCACGTCCTGGTGGTCAACGCGACCGGCCCGCAGCCGTCCATCGCGCTGGAGGACCTCACCTGGCAGGCGCAGCTCGACCAGCTCGAGTTCTTCGTCAAGAGCCCGACACTGCTGGTGCAGGCGGTGCTGCCGGGCATGAAGGAACACGGCGGCGGACGCGTCATCCAGATCGGTTCGGACATCGTGGACCGCAAGCTTCCCAGCATGTCCGCCTATATCGCGGCAAAGAGCGCCCAGCACGCCATGACCGAGGTCTGGGCCCGCGAGCTGGGCCCGCACGGCATCACGGTCAACGTCGTCGCCCCAGGCTGGATCCCGGTGGAGCGGCACGCGGGCCTCGACGAGAGCGGTTACCTCGCGGAGGTGCCTCTGGGCCGCATGGGCACGCCTGATGACGTCGCGGCGGCCGTCTCGTTCCTCACCTCGGAGGGCGGCGCGTTCGTCACGGGCCAGCGCATCACCGTTAACGGGGGCCACACGTGACCTGCGTGAGCGTAATCCAGTTTGGGTACTCGGCCAGGATTCGCTAGAGTTCTCTCGTCGCCCCGGTTAAACGGGGCGGATGCGGAAGTGGCTCAGTGGTAGAGCATCACCTTGCCAAGGTGAGGGTCGCGGGTTCGAATCCCGTCTTCCGCTCGGAGCTTCCGGCTCGGTGGCGTGGCCGAGAGGCGAGGCAGCGGCCTGCAAAGCCGTCCACACGGGTTCAAATCCCGTCGCCACCTCACAAGGACGATTAGCTCAGCGGGAGAGCGCTTCCCTGACACGGAAGAGGTCACTGGTTCAATCCCAGTATCGTCCACCATGCTCAAAGCCCCAGCCCACGGCACTCGCCGGGACTGGGGCTTCTTGCTGTCCGGCTTGCTCAGACGACTCCCGCGCGCCCCCCAACCGCCCTCACCCAGTGCCGATCGACCGCCCTGCCACCCTCGCCCGGCAGGCGACCGCCCAGCCCACCGCCCTCACGCGGGAGCGCGCGCCTGCCGCCCTCACCCGGCGGCGACCGCCCGGCCCGCCACCCTCACGCGGGAGCGACCGAGCAGCCCGCCACCCCCACCCGGCCCGGTGCCGGGCCGAACGCCCGTCACCCCCACCCGCTGAGTTGCCCCAGGGCCTGGTGAGCCGCGCCCCAGCCTGAATAGGCCGGGCCGCGACCCGGAATGGCGGCCGGCCGGCCAGCCCTCAGCCTCAGTACGACTTCTGAGTCTGGACGTTGAAATCGTCCATCTTGACCTTCTTGGCCGGATCAGTGAGGGGATCGTTGATCTCCAGGACGTCCAGCCCCTCCATGATGTCGCTGGAGTAGATGTACCCGTTGTAGTAATACGCCGACCAGGACCCGGCGATGCCACCGCCCGGGAACGGCCCGCGTTCGAAGAAGCCGATCTCCTTAGGGTTGGCCGAGTCGGTGAAGTCCCAGACCGACACCCCACCCTGGTACCACGACTGCACCATGACGTCCTTGCCCGGCACCGGGATCAGGGAGCCGTTGTGGGCCACGCAGTTCTCGTTCTCCTGCTGATTCCGGGGGATCTTGAAGTATCCGCGCCGCTCCAGCTTGCCGTTCGCGATGTCGTACACGGCGTCGGCGCCCTTCGTGCGCGGCGTGTTGCTGTCGCACGTGGCCTGGCCGCCGCCGCCCAGCTCGTCGCTGAACACGACCTTCGTGGCATCGTTGTTGAACGTCGCCGAGTGCCAGATCTGGAAGTTCTCCGTGTCGGTGATCTGCTGGAGGACCTTCGGATTGACCGGGTCGGAGATGTCGAGGAGCACGCCGTCGCCGAAGCAGGCGGCCGCGGCCAGCTTCTTCTCGGGGTACGCGGTGATGTCGTGGCAGCCGGAGGCGAGATCGGAGTGCTGCCGCTCAGGGAAGATATCCGGCTTCGCCACGATTTTTGCGGACTGAGGCGACTTTGTGGGGATCTCTACGATCTGGATGAGTTCGTGGGGCGGGGGGCAGGTCTTCGACTCGGGCTCGGGGCCGGGCGAGGAGACGTACACGTAGAGCGTTTCCCCGGCGGGGACCATCGTGTGCGTGTGCGAGCCGCAGTCGGTCCTGACCGCGCTGAGGTACTTGGGGCTCTTCTTGTCGCTGATGTCGAAGATCCGCAACCCCTCCCAGTCGCGGCTGTCCTCGCTGGAGTCGCATCCCTCACCGCTGCGCGGCTCGTCGATCGACAGGATGAGCAGGTTGCCATACACCGAGACGTCGTTCTGCTGGGCCGGGCAGGACACCGTGCTCACCAGCTGAGGTTTGGTCGGGTTGCTGATGTCGTAGATCGCGAACCCGCCGAAGTTTCCCACGAACGCGTAATCGCCCTGGAACGCCAGGTCGGTGTTGATGTCGTCCCGGCCGTTCAGCGGGGCGGGACGGCGCATCTGGGCGACGAGCTTGACGTTGTCGCTCGTCATCACGTCCCCGGTGGGGGTCGGCTTGCCGGCTGGAGCGCTGGTCTCCTGCGTGGAGGTGTCGGGCGTTGAGGCCCCGGACGCCGTCTGCCCCGCCGCGCAGGCGGAGGTTAACAGCAGTACCGTACACAACAACGCTCCGCGCAACTTGGCAGAGATCAACGCGCATTCCCCTTTGTCTCGTAGTTCACTATGGAAGCTATGCCAGTGGGTACGCGCACGCGTGCGGTCTTCATCACAGTTGTGACCACAATCGCCCTTGCCGCCTGCTCTCAGGAGCCCGCCGGTCCTTCCCCCGTGGGCACGGGGGCGCCGGTGATCATGCCGGGGAGTCCGGGGGCCCCGGGCCGTACCGCGACGCCGGGGGAGCGGGTCGGGCAGACGCCCAGACCGACGGTGGCCTCGGACGTGCGCTTCGCCGAGGCCATGATCCCCCATCACCGCCAGGCCCTGGAGATGACCTCACTGGTGAACGACCGTACGACCACGGAGACCATCCGCGCGTTCGCCCGCCAGATCACCGCCGCCCAGACCCCGGAGATCAAGGCCATGACGGGCTGGCTGGCCGAGCTCGGCCGCTCCGCCCCGGACGGTCACTCGCACACCCAGGCGGCGGGGTACGGCATGGCGACGCCAGAGGAGCTGAACGCGCTGCGCGCCACGAAGGGAGCGGCCTTCGACCGCATGTTCCTGCAGCTGATGACCAGGCACCACGAGGGAGCGGTCAAGATGGCGGGGGAGGAGCTGGCCACCGGCCGGGACCAGCGCATGCGATTGATGGCGAAGGACGTGTACTCGGGTCAGAGCATCGAGATCGCCCGCATGCGCAAAGTCCTGGAAACGCTGCCTGGCTAGGGCGTCAGGAGGGCCAGAGCATGTTGGTCAGCTCGGCGTCGAGGTCCATGTAGTCCGTCTCACGGCCCGCGGGGACCTTTTCGTACGTACGGTGGAGGAACTCGGTGAGCGGGGCCAGCGGCACCTCGAAGAGCGCCTGCCCGAACGGGGACGTGAGGCTGATGTGCAGCGTGCGCTCGCCATCGGCACGCGCGGGCCACACCTGCACGTCGCCGTCGCCGACACGCCTCACGATGCCCACAGTGAGCAGTTCGCGAGCAAAGATCCACTCGACCGGCTCGTCATTCCCCACGTGGAAGGCCATGCGTATGGCGTAAGGATCGTCGGCTGTGTAACTCAGTCCGGCGAGCAGGGGGACGGTAGTACGGTCGGGGACCACAAGCCGAAGGCCAAGCTCGGCGGAGACGGTGGTGCTGTTCATCGTCAGCCAAACCTTTTCGTCGTAGGTCCCCTCTTCGGGGCTTTCACTGCTCTGACGGACTTCGTCCTGAGCTATGACGCGGAACGAAGAAACCTGTAGGAAAGATTCCGCTCCAGGGGCCTTCTGTAACGCACATCACAGCTGGACATTTAGGCATCAACCAGGCTAAACGGGATCAAATCGGGTCGTATTTACGAGGGTTTTGCGTGTTGTGGAGCCTGTCCCGCCGCGCCGACCATGAACGTTTCTCACCAAAAGATCGCGATCGGTGCCTTACGGAACAGGACGATGGTATGCCACCGACCCACCCCGCCGGTGGGCAACCGCCGCGTTTCACCTGAATCCCTCCCACGGCCCCGTCGTCGTCACCCCGGAACCTCCCCCGATCCTCCCCGGAGCAACCCCAGAGCAACCCCAGAGCAACCGCGGAGCCGCCTGCGAACCACCTCGCATCCACCCCCGGCCCACCGCCCGGTCGCTTCGCTTCGCCAGCAGGTGCCAGAGTGCGGTATGGTTTTCCCCGTCGGCACCGCAAGGAGCCAACAGGGCGGGCGATTAGCTCAGCGGGAGAGCGCTTCGTTCACACCGAAGAGGTCACTGGTTCGATCCCAGTATCGCCCACCACGAAGATGCAGATGAGACGGGGTTTCGGAGAGATCCGGAGCCCCGTTTTTCGTGTCTGGAAGTCGATGGGAGCCAATCGGGGAGCCATCTCACTCGGACTCTCTACCCGTGTCGGCTGTCGCCGAAGATGATGTTCATCGTGTGGGCACCTTTGGTGATCACCGGTCTGAGCTGGTGCCGGTAGACCGCTTCCGTGACGCTGGTACCCGCGTGCCCGACGAGATCGGCGATGGTCTCGATGGGTACGCCCTGGTCACTCATGATGGAGACGAACGAGTGACGTAGCTCGCGGGGCGTCCAGGCGGTTCCGATCCCCGCTTGCTTGGTGATCTTGCGGAATGTCCGTCGCACGTTTGACGCGTCGAGTTGGGTGCCGACGCTCGTGCAGAACACCAGGTTGTGGTCTTGCCATGCCTCGCCGGCCTTGAGCTTGTGGGCGGCTTGGCGGACGTGGTGTTGCCGGAGGGCTTGCGCCGCCAGCTTGGGCAGTTCCAGCGTGCGCCTCGATTTACGGGTCTTGGTGTCACCTCCATCTCGATCGGCGCGCCATACGTAGATGGCGAACTTCCTGTAGTTGAACCCCACTTCGGTCACCGGTCGCCAGGACTTGCTTTCCGGTATCCAGGCGACGACGTGATCCCAGCGCAGCGCGCGGGCTTCCTCGGTGCGGACGCCAGTGGTGAGGCTGATCACCACGTACGCGTGGAGTTCGGACGACTTGGCAGCCTTGAGCACTGCCTCTGCCTGTTGCCGATTGAGTGCCTTGCTCGGCCGTCCGTCCGTGCCCTTGGGTGTGGTGACCAGTTCGGCAACGTTCCTGAGCACCATGTCACGTGCCTGAGCTTGCCGGATGGCCCTCTTCAGCACGCCGTGAATCTCCCGCAGGGTGGTGGTGGCCAGCTTGCCGGCGAGCTGGTCAAGCCACTCATCCACGTGATCGGCACGTAGCTGCTGGAGTTTGATCTTTCCCAGCCCTGGGATGACGTGCGTCTCGGCGAGGATGCGTAGCTTGGTGACGGTGTTCTCGGATCGGCCCTTGAGACCCTTGCTGAGCCAGTCGTTGACGGCATCGCGCACGGTGTAGGTCTCCGATGCGGTGATGCCCGCCTCAAGGTCTTTGACGGCCTTGATCAGCTTGTCCTTGACCGCGGTCTTGGTCTTGGCCTTGCGCTTGAGGCGTTGGCGCTTGCCGTCGGGGCCGAACCCGAGGGAGATGGCTCCGGTGTAGCCGTCTCCCTCGGGGTAGATGGTCGCTTCGTACTTGCCGATCAGGATTTTGGCCAAGGGATCACCCTTTCTCGTGACGGTTGAGGTACTCCTCGATCGCCTTCCTGATCACCCACGACACATCTCGTTCCTGCGACTCGGCGTACTTGCGGAGACGGTCTTTCAGTTCTGTGTCCACGCGTACGGGAGGCAGGGTCGTTCGGTCGCTCGTCATAGACGGCTTCCTTTCGTGTCATGCAGTTATCAAGAGGCGCCGGCCGGACGGTGGGTTGTGCCTCGCATCCGGCCTATACAAACGGTGTAGCACCGCGTTCTACGCCTCGTCTATCGGTTCCAGCGAGGAAACGAAGTCGGCAAGGTGTCGGTCGGTGATCCGGCGAAGCTTGCCGATCTTGATGCTCTTGAGCTGCTGTGTGCGCAGTAGGTAGTAGACCTTGTCGCGTCCGATGCTCAACATCTCTGCGACCTGTTCGACGGTGTATGCCTGCATGTGCATCCCCCCTCTCGGTTGGTCGTGGGCGGCTCTCTTCCTTCGCGGGGTTCGCGTGTTTTTGGTTACGGGTTGTGATGGTCCGTCGGTTCGTCCGTCCGTGCCTGTCACGCCCTATACACGCGCAGACGCGCGGACGGATGCGGACGACGGACGCGGACGATTACGGATCGTGTATTTCGGGGAGGGCGCGCCAGCGTCCCCGTGCGACCTGTTCGACCTGGCGCGCATGGCCTAGTTCTTGGAGGCGTTGGTAGACCCAGGTGCGACGCATGCCGGTTGCACGTATGAGATCACCGACGCTTGTCCCGTCGTCGGGGGCCTGCCTCAGCGCGGTTGTCAGAGCCTCCTCGGCTTCCCGTACGGCGTTGTCGCGGGCGTGGCGGGGTGACAGTCGGACGGCGGGTTGTGGCGGCGGGGCGGGCGTCTCAGTCGCGCGATGTAGGGCTTGGGTCGATATCTCGTCGAGGGGCGGGCGGTGTTCGGCGTGCCGTTCGGCGGTGGCTTGTACGCCCTGGTCGTCGAGGAGGTAGGTGCGGGCGCGGCGGGGGATGTCGTGTTCTGGGGAGCTGATCAGGAACTTGCCGGGGGCGTCGAGCTTGTGGGGGTGCCAGCCGGCTTTGACCATGCCCTGTCCCAGGATGAGATCTCCGTCGCGGGGTTCCCGGACGCGGAAGCACAGCCGGACGTCCATCTGGGAGCGGACCGCGCTCTTGCCCATGGCGTCCTTGGAGGGGCGTTGGGTGGCGGCGATCAGGTTGACGGCGGGGGCGCGGCCCCGCCTTGCGATTGAGTCGGCGTAGTCGATGGCTCGTGGTGCCTCGCTGGCCAGCTCGGCGTACTCGTCGATCACGATGATCAGCGCGGGCCGCTCCGAGGATGGCTCCCAGACGCGTTCGCCTCGTTTGGTGAGGTCGTCGGCCCGTCCGTCGAGGATGACCACGGCATCGGCCAGCAGGTTCTCTGCCTCTTGCGGGGTGGTGGCCAGGCGATCGATGCACGATGCCCAGGGCATCAGCTCCATGCCGCGCTTGAGGTCGACCGCCCACAAGATGACGTCTTGGCAGGCGGTCAGGTCTCCGAGAAGCACGTTCACACCGCCTGACTTGCCCGCCCCCGACATGCCCGCGAACAGCCCATGCCGCCGCAGCAGGGGGACGCGGACGGGTGCGCCGTCTTCGAACAGGCCCAGCTTGGCGGGCTGGGTGATCGAGGTGATGGAGGGGCCTGGCCAGGCGATGGCGTCGGCGTGTGGGTCGGTTTCGATGACCCGTACATCGGCACGGTTAGCCTGCTTGGTGGCCACCGGTTGGACGCGGATACCGCCGCGTGTGGTGCCGAGAGCCGATTCCAGGCGAGGGACGGCGCTGACCGCATCCTCTACCGTCTGGCCGAGCCCCAGCCCGAGCCGGAAGCGGTAGCCCCACAGGTCCACGATCGCGGACTGAACGCGGGATCCAGTCAGGCCGACCGCTTTGGCGATGTCGGGCCAGGCGGCCAGCGTGCGCTCGACGCGGACGCGGGCACGTCGCCGCCGGTGCGCCCACCACGGGACCGCCAGCACTCCGCCAATCAGCAGGATCGCCGGGAGTGGCGGTGTGAAGGGGCCGATGCGGGCGGCGGCGGTCAGCCACCCGCCCGCGAACGCCGTGGTGATCGCCGCATAGCTGCGTTCGATCGGTCGGGTCAGGTTGACCCACCGTCCCCACACGAGCAGTGCCAGAGTCACGGCGGCGGTCAGTAGGGGGACGGTGGGCCACCAGGTCGGGTACCAGGTGTGTAGGGTCGCCCCCGCCACCACGGTGACCAACGCGGCGGTGAGGGGGGCGAGTTCGGACCGGTAGCGCCAGACGGCGCGGGCGATGCTGGCGATGACCAGGGGCGCGAATTCGAGGTCATCGGTGATCAGGCCGATGGGTTCGACGCCGTAGCGGCGCATGCGGCGGGCGTTGCGTCGCATCTGGTAGCGCGAGGCGCGATGACGGTTCATCGGCCACCACCTGTCGCGCGTCGGGTGTCGGTGCGGTGCTGGGCGTACAGCTCGTCGCGCACGTAGAACAGGGGGTCGTACTCGCCCTCGTCGTGGGCGGCGAGGGTGGCGCGGATGGCGGCGATCAGGTTGGCGCGCTGGTAGCGGGCGGTGGCCAGCTCGGCGCGGAGCTGGTCGATTTCGGTGATCAGGGCGGGGGCGTCGGCCAGGGCGTCGAAGATGTGGCGCCACAGGTGGTCGAGGGCGGGGGCGGACTTGGCGAATGCCGTCAGCAGTTCGGCGGCGGTGGTGTTGCGGGTGGCAGCTCCTTGGAGATCAGCGTGTGGGTAGGGGTGGCGTTGGGTCATTAAGCATCACCTTCTTCGGTTGGCGGGCAGTTCAGTGGCCGGTGATCCAGCTCAGGGCGGCCTGGATAGCGGCGCGGATGTCGGGGGCGAGCGTGGTGGCGGCCAGCAGGAAGCCGAACAGCAGGCAGATCAGCGCGTGCCACCAGCGCAGGCCCAGATAGCGCCAGGCGATGAACACCACCGCACCGACCACGAGTACCAGCGGGACAGTTACCGTCATGAGGGCTTCACCTCCTCTCACGGGATCTCGCGGGGGACTGGGGGCGGTGCTAGATGCCGTCGTGGCGGGACTTGCGGCGGCACCAGCGCCAGCGGGCGCGGCACTTGCGGCAGCGCAGGGTTCCGGGCGTGGCGGCTCCGCACAGGCATCGGCCAGGCTGGAATGGGAGGGCTCGCATCAGGGGTTCACCTCCTCCCGGGACAGGCGGCCGGCGGGCAGTGGTGGGCGTGGGTGCCCAGGAGGCGGCGGCTCAGGATTCCGGTGGGGGCGTGGCGGCGGTCCTCGACACGGATCACGGTGACCAGCACCGCGAACAGCGTCAGCGTGCCGATGGACAGGGCCAGGCCCAGGAACACGACGAACAGTCCGATGTCCATCGCTCACGCCCCCTCGATCTCGTCGAGGGTGATCGCGTCGCGGTAGGAGTCCAGGGCCTGGATGCGGGCCATGGCCGCGTGCGTGACGTGGAGGGCTTCGTAACAGACCGCGCCGAACGTCGCACAGGCGACGTGATGTCCGCGCTGGATCGTGGACGCGACGCCCAACAGCGCGGCCACCCGCCCGACTTCGGCGATCGCCTCCGCCTCCGTGGTGGCGTCGGTGTCGTAGAGCGTGTGGACCGACACCCGCACCGTTCCGTACCTGGGAACGGGCACCTGTGGGTGACTGTCGAGGAAAGCGGCGAGCGTGCGCAGTCCCGCGATCAGGTCGCGGCGCTGGTGGCGCTGAGCTGGGCTCATCTAGATCACTTCCCTTCCGTTTCCGGTGACCTACGAGGCGAAAGTAGGTTTCGGGGAAGGGGTGAACCCATCGCGCGATGTGATCGTGTAGTGAGATCAAAAACATCCGGCGATGAGATGGATCAGATCCTGCGGTGAGATAAACCCCAGCTCACGACGCCAGACGCAAAGGGACCCCCGACAGAGCCCTTGGGAACTGGCACTCTTTCGAGCGCAGAGGGCTCTGCCGGGGGCGTTGACGCGACGATGCGGGACGCGGTGGCACAGGTGTGAGCGAGCCACGGTCAACCGCACCGTCGCGCGTCAGGGCGGCGGCAGAGCGGCATTCTCGGCAAGCGCCGACCCTGCGTCTTCCGCTTCGGTCCAGGCTCGGACTCGCGTACAGATACGAGAATCCAAGTACAGGTGATACAGCGAGGCGGCGGTGTAACCCTGACGGCAGTCATCGATGTTCAGATCGAAATGGTCGAGGAACGCGGCCTTTGAAAACGGGCTGCACCATGCGTGACTCTTTCCCAGCTCGGACGCTTCATCGGCCACCGGATGGGCTTGGCTCCACTTGCTCTGCGCCATCTCGATCACGACCCGTCCAGCGCGGCACGAAGATCCTTGTACCGGGCGGCGATACGTCGTGCAGCCCTCTTTGGGTCGGTCGTGGAATGCCAGGCGTAGATGGCGCGGGCGCGGCGGTCGTTCCAGCCGGCCAGCCACCAGAAGAGGTCACCGTTGGTCCACACAAGCAGGCCACGCCATACCGACACCACAGCCAGCCCGTAGCCGTCGTGCACATCGGTCGTGATCCCGTGTACGGCCAGCTCCCGCTGTAGCTGATCGGCCACGGCGACGATGGGGTTGAGGCGATACGCCTCGTGCTCCCCGGTCATGCTCTGGCCCTCCCGCAACTCCGCTTTCCGAGCAAAGAACAGGCGGAAGCCAGACAAATGCGGATCTTCGGCTTTGCCTCAGATCAGCCCTGACCTGCGCCACGAACTGATGTGAGGTTTCCAAGTAGACCGGTTCCGCAGAATCTCACCGTGATATCTCACGGTGTGATGGACTTGAAGAGCTTCACTTCTCTCGAAAGGCTGCGCTACCAGGGGAACGGAACGCCGCCATGACTATGGATCAAGAGCGGGCACGACAAGTTCTTGAGACTGTTTTCGCACGTCAAGACGTGGAAGACGCGTGCAAACGCCGTGATCTGGGCGGGTTAATCCGCATCCTCACCAAGTACGGCATCACCCAGGGCCAGATCGCCCATCTCACCGGGAGGCCCCAGGGCCGCATCAGCGAGTACAAGAGCGGCAAGCGCATCCCGACCGCAAAGCATACATTTGAGGCGTTCGCTGATGGTTTGGGCATGCCTGCCCACTTGCGACGCCATTTGGGACTGTCGTCCTCTGGCGGCAGGGCCGGTGCACAGGTCGTCAGCGATGGGGTCCAGATCCCGACAGACACTTTCGACTTGCAGCTCTTCGCTGAAGCGATCGGGAAAAGGGGCGAGCCGTTGAAACGCCGCGAATTGCTAGCCATGGTCGCACAACTCGGTGCCCAGTCAGCTCTAGCTCAAAGTGAGGCATGGGAGAAGGTCGCATTTGCGCTGTCCAGGCCGAGCGCACTTGACGAAGCGGTAGTGCGGGAGTTGGAGGCCAGATCCGCCGGCTTCCACCGTCTCGAAGAAATGCTGCCAGCGCATACGATTTTCAAGGGGCTTGCAGCCCACCTGAACGAGGTCGGCACCATCCTGAACGGCACCGCGACCGATCCCAAAGACGAGCTTCGCCAACGCTTGATCGTCGTGGCGGGAGAAAGCAGCGTACTGGCCGGCTGGATCGCAACAGATCTAGGAAACGTGTCCGCTGCCCGGAACTTCTACGACACAGCAGAGAAAGCCTCTAAAGAGGCTAACGACCCAGCTATCATCGCGTGCGCGTTCGGATACAGAAGCTACATACCAAGCGGCAAAGGAAACCATGGGAGAGCACGCGCCCTCCTCACAACCGCACTACGGCATCTGCCCAGGGAGACATCACCTGGAACCACATCGTGGCTGGCCGCAAGACACGCGGAAGAAAGCGCCGCACTCGGAGAAAAGGACGCAGCCCTTCGATCGTGGGCTGACGCCAACGAGGCGTTCAATATCGCGGATCCGGAAGAGGACCGCGTATGGACGAGATTCCTAGACCGGGATCGCTTCGACTCCTTCCAAATCTCCACCTACGCACAAATCGGCCGACTGGACGAAGCCGAGCAGGTAGCTCGTGCAGTCATAGCGCGCTTGTCCGAGGTAGAACGAAAGCGCGCAGGCGTCATTCTTGGCGACATCGCTACAGCCCATCTCGTGCACGGCTCGGTGATGGAAGCTGTCAAAGCAGCCAGAGAGGGACTCGCGATCATTCGTGAAACGGAGTCCGGCATCTGGCTGCCGCGATTCATCGTCCTAGCGGAGTCGCTCAGACGCTGGCAGACTCAACCGCCAGTCCGCGCATTCCTAGAAGAGTTGGCCATCACGAAGCGTCAATTCTCCGCGTCTCCTGTCTGATCCAATCTAGATAATCGTCGCTTCCTGTAATAATTTCAGTTGCGATGATTTCTGGCGTCTCGTAACTGTGGTTGGCTTTGATGTGGTTCTCAAGCGCGGGGAGCAGAGGGCGCGTGGTTATGATAACCAACTGCCATTCCTGCTCATCGCGTAAAGACCCTCGCCACCAGTACAGAGACCGAATCGGGCCGACGATCTGTACGCCAGCAGCCAGACGCTCCGAGGTGATGCTATGTGCCAGAGCAGCACCCTCGTCAGCGCTCGGCGCAGTGGTCGTGGCCTGAATGTAACCTCTCATATAGGAACATCATTCCTCACAGAGCGAGTCCTGGGTCGTCCACCAGGTTGCCGTCCTCGGTTGCCCGGAGGGCGACCGCCACCTGACCAGATCCCATTCGGCGTCCAGCAGCTTGAAGTTGCGATTCTCGGTCGTCCCGGAGGGCGACCGCCACGCGAGCCGCCCGTGCCGACCGACAAGGCCATGGTGTTGCGATCCTCGGTCGTCCCGGAGGGCGACCGCCACGCGAGCCGCCCGTGCCGACCGACAAGGCCATGGTGTTGCGATCCTCGGTCGCCGCGGAGGGCGACCGCCACGATCAGCGGAGAGAGCGTGATCGCGCTGTCCTACGTTGCGATCCTCGGTCGCCCCGGAGGGCGACCGCCACTCCCGGCCAGCTGGACCAGCATCGACGCGTTATCTTCGTTGCGATCCTCGGTCGCCCCGGAGGGCGACCGCCACCCGGCGACGAGGTCACCGACCTATCCGCCAACGAGTTGCGATCCTCGATCGCCCCGGAGGGCGACCGCCACCTCAAGGCGCTCGCGTTGCGCCAGGCGGAAGAGATCGAGTTGCGATCCTCGGTCGCCCGGAGGGCGGCCGCCACCGCATGGTGGTTTCGACCGAGGCACACGCCGACTACCAGTTGCGATCCTCGGTCGCTCCGGAGGACGACCGCCACTTCGCCACGGGGGGTCCGCAGCAAGGTCACGGCCATGTTGCGATCCTCGGTCGCCCCCGAGGGCGACCGCCACCGTTCGTGGTCGGCTTCACGTACTGGCCGTTGATGTTGCGATCCTCGGTCGCCCCGGAGGGCGACCGCCAACTCAGGGCCTCCAGCTCATCCCCCAGGCCGGCAAGTGGTTGCGATCCTCGGCCGCCCGAAGGGCGACCGCCACGCGTGCGGACCCACGGCCCGCAGTCATGTGACGTGTTGCGATCCTTGGTCGCCCCGGAGGGCGACCGCCATCTGACGCCAGCCATCTGTCCTACACCACCACGATCAAGTTGCGATCCTTGGTCGCCCCGGAGGGCGACCGCCATTTGACACTGCCCGACCCGGTCGAGGTGAGCTTGACGTTGCGATCCTCGGTCGCTCTGGAGGGCGACCGTCACCGACCACGCCATCTGCCTTGAGCCCTTCTGCCCGCTGGTTGCGATCCTCGGTCGCCCCGGAGAGCGACCGCCACCGGCGTCGCCGGTGGCCACGGCGTACATGACTCGGGCGTTGCGATCCTCGGTCGCCCTGGAGGGCGACCGCCACAGCACCCCGGCGTCGACCAGGCCGTCGATGGCGGCCTTGATCCTCGGTGGCCCCGGAGGGCGACCGCCGCCACCACCACCAGGATGAGCGTCACGTCCCCGACCGGCAGGCAGTTGCGATTCTCGGTCGCCCCGGAGGGCGACCGCCACGGCGCTTGACGAGGTCGCCAAGGTCACCTTCAGGCTGTTGCGATCCTCGGCCGCCTCGGGGGGCGACCGCCACCGACACCGGAGCGAGCGATCTCCGACATCCACTCGCCGTTGCGGTCCTCGGTTGTCTCGGAGGGCGACCGCCACGACGGGCATCGCGCAGGACGTGGTGTCCGGCTTCTGGTTGCGATCCTCGGTCGCCCCGAAAGCGACCGCCACTGGTAGGCCAGGGTCCGCCGGCCCATCCCGTGACGTTGCGACCCTCGGTCGCCCGGGAGGGCGACCGCTACCTACGAGCGGGTCGGCTATCCACACCTGGACGTGATCGTTGCGACCCTCGGTCGCTCCGGAGGGCGACCGACACTTTTCCAGCCAGCCCACGATCGCGGTCAGGGTGTCCACGTTGAGATCCTCGGTCGCCTCGGAGCTCGACCGCACGGTGTATCTGGTCCCAGAACACACCTCGACGGACGTTGCGACCCTCGGTCGCCCCGCAGTGCAACCGCCACTACCTGAGGATGATTCTCTACGGCCCGCCAGGAGCAGGATTGCGACCCTCGGTCGCCCCGGAGGGCGACCGCCACCTGCAAGGCTTGGACGGCCTTCTCGGCGCCGCCGATGTTGCGATCCTCGGTCGCCCAGGAGGACGACCGCCACGCCCACCGAAAGCGAAGGCCAGCAGCTTGGTAGAGGCGTTGGGACAGTCGGCTGCCCCGGAGGGCGACCGCCACATCGGAGAGGCCTAGCCTGCCGCCTGTCGGGCTGTAGTTGTGAGCCTCGGTCGCCCTGAAGGACGACCGCCGCCTCGTCCTCGAACTGCTCGTCCGTCACCGGCAGGTTGCGATCCTCGTTTGCCCCGGAGGGCCACCGCCACTCAACCTCTAGGACGGGCGTGTGCAGACGATCGAGGCGTTGCGACCCTTGATCGCCTCGGAGCGCCACTGCCACCCCGCCTGTGTATACGGCGACGTGATCGACCTGGATTGGTTGCGACCCTCGGTCGCCCGGAGGGTGACCGATACTGCGAACCCGCCCGGTCGCCGGAAGCGGGATCGGTTGGTTGCGATCCTCGGTCGCCCCGGAGGGCGACCGCCACCGCCCCCAGCCCGGTGAGTCCGCGGATGAGATCGTTGCGATCCTCGGTCGCCCCGGAGGGAGACCGCCGCATCGGGCGACGATGACGCCGTCCTTGCGTACTTGGTGGTTGCGACCCTCGGTCGCCCCGGAGGGCGACCGCAACACGATCGTGGACAGGTCCTCGTGTCGCGCGATCAGGTGGTTGCGATCCTCGGTCGCCCCGGAGGGGCGACCGCCACGGCGCGAGAGGACCGATGGTGTTAATCATGCGGTCGTTGCGATCCTTGGTCGCTCCGATGGGAGACCGCCACCGTCGTCGGAGGGGCTCGCCTCGGCCGGGTGCGGTGTTGCGACCCTCGGCTGCCCCGGAGGGCGACCGCCACCTCATAGAACGGGAGGTTGAGCTTGTTCCGCTTTGACGGACACCATCGTTGTGGTGCTCAGGCTGCGTGAGCGGCCTCGAAGTCGGCAGGGCTACGGTAGCCCAGGCTGCTGTGCAGTCGACGGAGGTTGTACCAGCCCTCGATGAACTCGAAGATCGCGCTGCGAGCGGCAGCCCGGGTGGGCCAGGGGCGATCGCCGAGGAGCTCGCCCTTGAGCGTGGCGAAGAACGACTCGGCCAGCGCGTTGTCCCAGCACTGACCGGTTCGACCGACCGACAGGCGCACCCCGAGCCGTTCGGCCAGGGCGGTGTAGTCGGCGCTGGTGTACTGGCAGCCCTTGTCCGAGTGAAAGATCACCGATCGGGTGGGGCGGCGGCGTGCCCAGGCCTGGCGTAACGCATCGGCGACCAGGTTGGTGCGCAGGTGATCGGCCGTCGCCCAGCCGACCACCCGGCGCGAGGCGATGTCGATGACGGTGGCCAGATACAACCAGCCCTCCTCGGTGGCGAGGTAGGTGATGTCGCCGCACCAGCGGGCATCGAGTCCGGCCGCGTCGGGTGTGAAGTCGCGGCCGATCAGGTCTGGCCGGGTGCGGGCGCCCGGGTCGGGGATGGTGGTCTGCTGCCGGCGCCGCCGATACCGTCCGGCCAGGCCGAGCTGGCGCATCAGCCGGGCCACCCGCCGCCTGCCGCACCGCTCGCCGTCCTGGCGCAGTTGCGCGTGCACCCGGGGTGCACCGTAGCTGCCCCGCGAGCGCGCGTGCACCTCGGCGACGCGCTCGGCCAGCTCGGCATCGCGCACGGCGCGCGGCCCAGGGATCGGGCTGCGGCGGGCATAGAAGGCGGCACGGGAGACTCCCAGCAGTTCACACGCCCGCTTGACGCTGTGGCCGCCCTGTTTCTCCGCCTCGATGAACGGGTGCACGCTCACCGGGTCTCCCTCACGAAGAAAGCCGTCGCTCGCTTGAGCACGTCGACGTCCTGGCGAAGACGCTGGTTCTCCCGCCGCAATGCCTCCAGCTCCTGCCGCTCGCTGCTGGTGAGCCCGTCCCGCCGGCCGGTGTCGACCTCGGCCTGGCGGACCCATTGCCGCACCGCGGTCTCGGTCAGGTCGAAGTCCTTGGCCACCTGCCCGACCGAGCGGTCACCACGCTGGCACAGTTCGACGATCTCGGCTTTGAACTCCGGCGTGAACGAGCGGCGAGGACGCGGCTTTTTCTTCCCCATGCTCTCCATCATGGACATCCTTCCGGGGACGAGCCCCTGATCTCGGATGTCCGTCAAACCGGATCAAGCCCAGGTCTGCCCACCGCACGTCGGGGTTGCGACCCTCGGTCGCCCCGGAGGGCGACCGCCACTCCTTCAGCAGGGCCTTGAGCCGGTCGGCAAAGGCGTTGCGATCCTCGGTCGCCCCGAAGGGCGACCGCCACCCGCCACTCCGCCGGTATCGAGCTTTAAGCCGTACCGTTTCGTGTTGCGATCCTCGGTCGCCCCGGAGGGCGACCGCCACCTCCGTTCAGCTCGCTCCGAGGCCCGGGAGATGAAGTTGCGATCCTCGGTCGCCCGGAGGGCGACCGCCACCTGGGCCTGGACCTGATCAACCGCAACGGGTCGGAGTTGCGATCCTCGGTCGCCCCGAAGGGCGACCGCTGAAGGTGGCGATAACCCTGATCGGGGTGGTGGTTGCGATCCTCGGTCGCCCCGAAGGGCGACCGCCACTCGGCACGGTGTTGGAGACGTCCGCGCCAGCGTTGGTGTTGCGATCCTCGGTTGCCCCGAAGGGCGACCGCCACGTATCTACGTGATGAGGTTAAAACTCACCTGGTGCCGTGGGGGGGGGGGGGGGGGGGGGGGGGGGGGGGGGGGGGGGGGGGGGCGCGCGGGGCCCCCCCCCCCCCCCCCCCCCCACCCCCCCAAAAACCCGGAAGA